>NZ_NCTE01000006.1 GCF_002114215.1 Streptomyces sp. 13-12-16
AGCCCGGCCAGGAGCAGCGGGCGGCGGGCGGCGGACAGGAGGGGGAGGACCTCGTCGATCTCGTCGGGCTCGTCGAGTTCCTTGGCTTCTTCGGGGAGGGTCTGCGGCGGTGGCGGTGCCATGGGTACGGGTACGGCGGACAGTTCGCGGTCGGTCAGGTCGCCGGGCAGGAACAGTGCCACGGGGCACTGGGCGGTGGTCGCGGTGCGCACGGCCCGTACGGTCTCCTCCACCGCCGTGTCCGGGTCCGTCGGACGTACGACGGGCACCCCCAGGGAGGCGGCCAGGGCGCTCTGGTCGATGTCGTGGGCGCGCGGGCCCGCCACCGGGGCGTCGCCGCACAGCAGGACCACGGCGCTGCGGTTCTTGGCGGCCTCGGCCAGCGCGGTCGCCGTGTTGGCCAGCCCCGGCCCGTGCGTGGTCGTGCACACGGCCACCCGCCCGGTGGCCCGGAAGTAGGCGTCGGCCATGGCCATCGCGCCGCCCTCGTGCCGGGCCGCCGTGTAGTGCACACCGGCCCGTGTCAGCGCGGCGGTGGCCAGGATGTTGCCGCCGCCGACCAGACCGAAGGCGTGGTCGATGCCGCAACCGGCCAGGGCCTGGGCGACCGCGGTCGCGAATGTCGTCATCACTCGGCCTCTTCCGGGTCAGGCCAGTTCGAAGATGACCTCTCCCACGGTCATCTCGATGCGGTTGGTGCGCACCAGCTCCCAGCCGCCCTCGGCGAAGACGGACTCCCAGTCGGCGACGGTGGGCAGGAACGTGCCCATCAGGTCGTGGCCGAGCTCGAAACCGAGGGTGAAGACGGGCAGTTCGGTGTCGGGCAGGTCGGTGCGGGTGGCGTCGCCGATCAGCAGCCGGCGGGCGGACGGGAAGGCCTCGCGCAGCCGTCGCAGGGTGGCGATCGCGTTCTCGCGCCGGCCGTCCCGCCAGAAGTCGTGGCCCATCATGAAGCACGTCAGCAGCTCCACGTCGGCGTACTCGGGCCGCGGTTCGAGGCTCAGGACGTCGCCGTGCAGGAACGCGGTGCGGTCGGCCAGGCCCGCCGCGTCCGCCTCCGCGCGCGCCACCTCCAGCGCGGGCCGGGCGATGTCGATGCCCGTCCCGGTGGTGCCGGGGTGGCGGTCGAGGATCTGCATCAGCCGGGCCCCGCTGCCGCAGCCGAGGTCGGCGACCCGGGTGAAGGGGAACTCCACCCGTCCCATCGCCGCCCAGAACGCGGGGGCGTAGGTGACCTGGTCGATCTCGCGGCAGGCGAAGGCGATGGCGGCGGAGTCACGCCGGTAGAAGGAGCCGGTGCGGTTCTCGTTGCGCAGCACGGCCGGGATCTGCTGGAAGAGCTCCGCGCTGCCCCGGGCCAGCCAGTGGAAGAAGGACTTGTTGCGGTACATCTCGTCGAAGCCGTCCAGCGCGGTGACGACCGTGCCCTCGCGCCGCACCAGGCCCACCGCGGACAGCGCGCGGAACAGGCCCGTGGTCGACGCGGGGTCCAGGCCGCCGCGGTCCGCGAAGTCGGCGGTGTCCAGGGTGCGGGCGCGGTGCAGCTCGTCGAGTGCGCCGATCTCCCACGCCGCGGCGATGGCCCAGGCGGCCACGGCCGAGTTGAAGAGCGAGGCAATGCCGCGCGTGTTGCTCTGTGCGATGTCCACCGTCACTGCTCAGCACCTCATCCGGGAGAAGGTCCGGGCGCCTTGCCCGCGGCGACCATGCTCTGCGGAGGGGGTGGGTGGGGGCATCTCTGAGGCTGCTCAGCCGCTGGCGCGGGGGCGGTGGTGGCCCCGGGCCCTGTTCGTGGGGTGCCCGGTGTTGGTGCGGGGGTGGTCGTGCTGACCGGGGCCTTGCGGGTGCTCCGCGTCGGTGTGGGCCGGGGGTGGGTTGCGCAGCCCGGCGCTTGCGGGGTGCCGTCGCGCCCACCCGTGCCGCCCTGCGGCACGATTGCCCGCGGAGAGCGCGGAGAGCGCGGAGAGCGCGGAGAGCGGCGGGAGCGTTCTCAGGCGGTCTGTACGGGTGTCTGTTCCTGTTCGCGGGAGCGGCGGTCCTCGCGTACGCGGAGGAGGGAGCGGTACAGGAGGATCGCGGCCAGGCCGGCCGTGCCGTAGAGGAGGCTCATGGCCAGGGACGGGACGAAGGCGCCCAGCGTGACGCACAGGGAGGCCACGAGCAGGCCGACCCGGGCGTTGAGGGCGTAGGCGGCCATGTACTTGGTGCGGGCCTCGGGGTCGACGAGGTCGGCCAGCAGCGCCTGGCGCACCGGGACCGCGGCGATCTCGCCCACGGTGAGCACCACGGCCGCGGCGATGAGCACCCAGCCGGTGTTGCTGACCGCCCAGACCATGTAGCCGACGGCGAAGACGGTGATGCCGGCGTACAACCGCGCCCGGTCGCTCAGCCGGGTCAGCAGGCTCTTGGCGAACAGCACCAGCACCACCACCAGGGCGGCGTTGACCGCCCGCAGGATGCCGAGCATCGCCGTGCCGTCCACGGCGGGCGCCCAGGAGCCGAACCGGGCGAGGACCTGGGTGGGGAACTCGTCGGCGAGGCGGACGGCGATGTAGTAGCCGATCTGCATCTCGACGGACGAGATCAGCGCCGCCGCGACCAGCACCCGCAGGAAGACCGTGTCGCGGGCGACGGCCAGGTAGCCGCGCAGCATGGCCCCGACACCGCGGGCGACGTCCTTGCCGGTGCGCGGCGCGGTCTCGCTGAGCCAGCGTGCGATCACGGCCGTGGTCAGCGCGCTCAGCACGGCCGCGCCCGTCAGCAGCCGGGCGAAGTGGCCCTCGTAGAAGAAACCGCCGATGAGCGCGCCGACGGTGAAGGCGAGGTTCACCGACCAGTAGTTGATCGTGTAGACGAGCGGCCGGCTCTCGGGCGTGGAGACGTCGACCATCATCGCCTCGGCGGCGGGGGTGGCCAGCTGCGCGCAGCAGGTGTTGAGCAGGAACAGCGCGAACGTCGCCCAGCCGGAGGACCACCAGGGCGAGTTGACCAGCGCCAGCAGGGCGAAGCTCAGGGTCGCGCCGAGTTCGCCGGCCACCAGCACCGGGCGCCGCCCGTACACGTCGGCGAGGTGGCCGCCGAGGAAGTTCGAGGCGATGCCCGCACCGGCGACCGCCAGGGTCAGCGCACCGGCCGCGGCGGGCCCGTACAGCTCCGAGAGCCGGATCACCAGCAGCGGCATCAGCATGACGGCCAGCAGGCGCTGGACGAATCCGACGCCGATGCGCAGCCGGATGTTGGGGTGCAGCTCGCCGATCTTCATGGGGGCCCTTTCGCGCGGGTGAATCCGCCTGCTGAGGGGAATTCGGCAGCGGCGCAAGGTGGTTCGGGATTCCCCGAGCCCACCACGCCGGCCGCCGGGGCGGCAAGGAGGGGGACCGGGGTGCCGACGACTTGAACAGGTCGGGCCCGCCGCCCCCTCCGGACGGCCTGTCGCCCCTTCCGGACGGCCCGCCGCCCCTTCCGGACGGTCCGGAGGGCGAGTTGGCCAAGTCGTCGCACTCGTGTGGGAAGCCATGGCCGGAAGCGAACGCTCCGTGGTTTGCTCGGTGCCGTCCAGTCCGGCCGCCCCTGCTCTGCGCTGCCGGCAACCGCTCCCGTGGCCGGTCCGCGCCCCCTTTCTCTCCCCGGGCGGCGGACCGTGAGACCCATCCCGGGAGACGCGGACTTCTGAACGAGTTCGGAAGGAAAACCGGTGTCCCCTTTTGACATACGCAGAATCGGCGGCCGTATCGGCGCGGAGGTGACGGGCGTCGACCTCTCCACGGAACTGTCGGATTCGGTCTTCGGCCAGATCCACGAGGCGTTCCTGGAACACAAGGTGCTCTTCTTCCGCGACCAGGAGATCACCGACGCGCAGCAGCTCGCCTTCGCCGGCCGGTTCGGGCCGCTGACGCAGAAGCACCCCATGATGCGGACCGTCGACGCCGCCGCGCAGGTGATCCCGGTCGACGGCGAGGACCAGCGCGCCGACCACTGGCACACCGACATCAGCTTCACCACCGCCCCCTCCCTGGGCACCACGCTGCGCAGCGTGGTGCTCCCGCCGTACGGGGGCGACACCCTCGTGGCCAACGCGGCCGCGGGGTACAAGGACCTGCCCGCCGAGCTGCGGGAGATCGCCGACCGGCTGTGGGCCGTGCACACCAACCACGCCGAACAGCCGCGCCTGGGCACCGAGCGCGGCGAGGAGGTCCGCAAGGCCTTCCTGGCCCGCCGGTTCGAGACCGCCCACCCCGTGGTCCGGGTCCATCCCGAGTCCGGCGAGCCGGTCCTCTTCCTCGGCGGTTTCGCCCAGTGGCTGGTCGGCCTGACGCCGCGCGAGTCGCGCCCCATCCTCGACGTGCTGCAGTCCTACGTACGGCGCCCGGAGAACACCGCGCGCTGGACCTGGCGCCCCGGTGACGTCCTCATCTTCGACAACCGCGCCACCCAGCACTACGCCGTCAACGACTACGACCGCCACCGGCGCGTGCTGCACCGGGTCTCCATCAACGGCGACGTGCCGGTGGGCCTGGACGGGAAGCGGAGCTACGCCATCGAGGAGGGCGAATGAGCGGCCTCCGCGCCCAGGAGCCGGGGTCCTTCGCCCAGCGCCTGCGCGACCGCGAACGGCTCGTCGGCTACTGGATCGCCCTGAACGACCCGGCCGCCACCGAGCGCATCGCCGGCCTGGGCTACGACTACCTCGGCGTCGACGGCCAGCACGGCGTCATGCACCAGCCGGGCTGGCAGGCCGCGATGCTCGCCGTCGACGCCCGGGGCCGCTCCGCAGGGATCATCCGGGTCCCCTCGCCGGACCCGGTGGCCATCGGCGTCGCCCTCGACACCGGCGCCCGCGGCGTGGTCGTGCCCATGGTCGAGACGCCCGAGCAGGCCCTCACCGTCGTACGCGCCTGCCGTCACCATCCGGCGGGGACCCGGAGTCTGGCCGGGCCGGTGCGCGCGGGGCTGCGCCTCGGCGACGTGCCCGCCGAGATCGACGACCAGGTCGCCTGCATCGTCATGATCGAGACCGCGGCCGCGCTGGAGAACCTGGACGCCATCTGCGCCACCGAGGGACTCGACGCCGTCTACGTCGGCCCCGCGGACCTCTCCGCGGCCCTGGGCGCCCGCTGGTTCGGCGATCCCGCGACCGCCGACGCGCTCGAGGCCGCGCTGGTCCGCGTCACCGACGCCGCCGACCGGGCCGGCATCGCCTGCGGCATCCACGTCCTGGACGGCGAGAGCGCCGCCAAACGGCTCGCCGAGGGGTTCACCTTCGCCACCGTCTCCAGCGACATCACCCACCTGCAGCAGGCCGCGGCCCGTCACCTGACGGCCGCCGGAGGGCACCTCGCCGCCTGAACCGGCCGCCGTACCACACGACTTGGGGGAACAGTGACGACAGACACGGACCTGCGGCCCGGCCGGGCCGCCTCCATCGCCCGGTCGCTGGAGGACCTGGTCGGCGGCACCCCGCTGCTGCGGGTCGACCTGCCGGGCCTCACCGACGGCGTGACCCTGCTCGCCAAACTGGAGATGCTCAACCCGCTCTCCAGCGTCAAGGACCGGGCCGCGCTCGCCATGATGCGCGCCGCCGAGGAGTCCGGACGGCTGCCCGCCACCGGCGGCACCGTCATCGAGTGCTCCTCGGGCAGCACCGGCATCTCGCTGGCCGCCCTGTGCGCCCGGCGCGGCCACCGCTGCGTCATCGTCATGCCCGACAACGCCACCGAGGAACGCCGCCTGATCCTGCGCGAACTGGGCGCCGAGGTGGTCCTGGTCCCGCACGGGGACGGCCTCATGGCCGCCTGGGCGCACGCCGAGGAGCTCCAGCGCTCCCTGCCCGGCTCGTGGGTGCCGCACCAGGACACCAACCCGGCCAACGTCCGCGCCCACTACGACACCACAGGACCGGAGATCTGGGAGGCCACCGGCGGCCGCGTCGACGTCCTGGTGTGCGGGGTGGGCACCGGCGGCACCCTCACCGGAACCGCCCGCTACCTCAAGGAACGCACCGACGTGCACGTCGTCGCCGTCGAGCCGGCCCGCTCCGCGGTGCTGTCGGGCGGCGAGCCGGGCCCGCACGGCATCCCCGGCATCGGCGCCGGCTACGTCTCCGAGATCACCGACCTCACCCTCGTCGACGAGGTCCTCGCCGTGCCCGACGAGGCGGCGGCCGCCACCGTACGCGACGTGGTGCGCGCCACCGGCCTGCCCGTCGGGGTGTCCTCCGGGGCCGCCGCGTGGGCCTCCCGGACCGTGGCCGCGCACCCCCGCTGGGCGGACGCCACGGTCGTCACCGTCTTCCCCGACAGCGGGGAGCGCTATCTGTCGACGACGCTCCGCTGACCCGTCGTCCCCGCACGGAAAGACAGGCAGACATGTGCCGGATCCACGGCTACTTCAACGCGGTGGCCACACCGCACGAGATGTGCACCGTCGCCGCCCTCCAGCGGCACGGCGGCCCGGACGCGACCGGCATGACCCGGGCCCCCGGCTGGGGCCTGGGCTACGACCGGCTCGCCGTCGTCGACCCGCACGGCGGACAGCAGCCGTACGGGCTCGGGGGCCCCGTCCAGGCCGTGTTCAACGGGGAGATCTACAACCACGACGAGCTGCGCCGCCGGCTGCGCGCCCGCGGCCACACCTTCGCCGACCGCTGCGACGGCAACGTCGTTCCCGCCCTCTACCTGGAGTACGGCGAGGACTTCACCGAACACCTCGACGGCATGTACGCCGTCGCGCTGGTCGACCGGCGCGGCGAGGTGCCCCGGCTGCTGCTGGCCACCGACGAGATCGGCATGAAGCCGCTCTACCTCAGGTGGGACGAGGCCGCCCGCTCCCTGCACTTCGCCTCCGAGATCCCCGCCCTGCTGGGCTTCGGCCCGGTCGGCGCCCGGATGCGGGACACCGCGCTGGACGCCTACCTGGCCACCCGTACGCCCTTCGGCGAGCGGACCATGTTCGAGGACATCGAGGTGCTGGCCCCGGGCACCACGCTCGTGTGCGACCTGGGCGGCACGCCCC
>NZ_NCTE01000683.1 GCF_002114215.1 Streptomyces sp. 13-12-16
GGCGGCGCGGGCGGTGCGCGGGTCGCCCAGGCGGGCGAGGGCGTGGGCGGCGGCGGCACAGCGCGGCGGGTCGCGGTGGTTGAGGAGGAGCACGAGTGCCTCGAAGGCCCTGCGGTCCCCCGCCAGCCCCAGCCTGAACGCGGCCAGTTCGCGGGCCCAGAGCGGTTGTCCGGGTTCGGTGAGGACGCCGGCCAGGGTGTCGGGGTCGTCCGTGGCCAGGAGACGGTCGTACGCCGTCGATCCGCCCGACTCCGCCCGTAAGCGCTCCGTGAGCGATCGCAACTCTTCGTCCATGGCTCAGAGGTTAGGGGGTGCACGGGTCCGTCCGGGACGTACATCACAAAGCCGGGGACTGGCGCGCTCGTTACCCGCGAGTTAAGCTCAGACGAGCGAGTTACCCACTCGCCACCCTCCTCACGGCGGTCTGGTGACGCGGCCGCCGCTGGGGGCACCTCCCACGCCTTCGAGGCAGTGGGGGAGCAGTCGGTTCGGTACCCCGCGTACCGCAGTACGGCTCGGCCCCGGGACAGGGCCGGTCGGATCGACCGTCGTTCAGCGACGGCGCCGGGCGTGTGCGCTCGCAGCCCGGCTCACACCCGCATCCCGTACGCACCCGGTGCGCCCTTCGGCGCACCCGGGCGTGCTTCCCGTCGTCACCCTCATTCCTGGAGTCCCGCGATGGCCACTCCCCTCTCCGACACCCCCCTGTCCCCGCTCCGGACCGTCGCCGTGGTCGGCCTCGGCACGATGGGCACCGGCATCACCGAGGTCCTGGCCGGCGCCGGCCGCGACGTCATCGGCATCGACATCAGCGAGGCACAGGCGGCGAAGTGCGTCGCCGCCCTGGAGGCCTCCACCGCCCGCGCCGTGGAGCGCGGCCGGCTGACCGAGGAGCGGCGCGCCGACCTCCTCGCCCGCGTGACCACCTCCACCGACCTCGCGGCGGCGGCCGGCGCCGATCTGGTGATCGAGGTGGCGCCGGAGTCGTACGGGATCAAGCAGCAGATCCTCCGTGAACTCGACGGGATCGTGCGGCCGGAGACCATTGTGGCGACCGGCACCAACGCGCTGTCCGTCACCCGTCTCGCCGCCGACTCGGCCCGCCCCGAGCGGGTGCTGGGCATGCACTTCTTCAACCCGGCGCCGGCGATGAGGCTGGTCGAGGTCGTGTCCAGCGTGCTGACCGCGCCCGCGGCCGTCACCGCGGTCACCGACCTCGCGCTGGACCTGGGCAAGGAGCCCGTGGCCGTCGGCGACCGGCCCGGCTTCGTCGCCGACGGGCTGCTGTTCGGCTACCTCAACCAGGCCGCCGCGATGTACGAGGCGAACTACGCCTCCCGCGAGGACATCGACGCCGCGATGCGGCTGGGCTGCGGACTGCCCATGGGCCCGCTGGCGCTGCTCGACCTGATCGGCGTCGACACGGCGCGCACGGTCCTGGAGGCCATGTACGCCGAGTCCCGTGACCGGCTGCACGCGCCGGCCCCGATCCTCAAGCAGCTCAGCGAGGCGGGCCTGACGGGCCGCAAGGCGGGGCGCGGTTTCTACACCTACGAGGCACCCGGCGGCAAGACCGTCGTGCGCGACGCCCTCACCCCGCTCGAGGACGTCTTCGCGGCCCCCGGCCGTACGGTGCGTTCGGTGGGTGTCGCGGGCTCCGGCACCATGGCCTCCGGTATCGCCGAGGTCTTCGCCAAGGCCGGCTACGAGGTGGTCCTGGCCGCCCGCAGCGAGGAGAAGGCACAGGGCGCCAAGGCCCGGATCGGGAAGTCCCTGGCGCGCTCCGTCGACAAGGGGCGGATGACCGCCGAGGCCGCCGCCCAGACCCTGGAGCGGGTGCGTCCGACGGGCACCTACGACGACTTCGCCGACGTCGATCTCGCGGTCGAGGCGGTCGCCGAGGACCTGGAGGTCAAGCGGCAGCTCTTCGCGACGCTGGACAAGGTCTGCAAGCCGGGCGCGGTCCTGGCCACCACCACGTCCTCGCTCCCGGTCGTCGCCTGCGCCCGCGCCACCTCGCGCCCGCAGGACGTGATCGGCATGCACTTCTTCAACCCCGCGCCGGCGATGAAGCTGGTCGAGGTGGTGCGCACGGTGCTGACCGCCGACGACGTCCACGCCACCGTGCGGGAGGTGTGCGGCACCATCCGCAAGCACGCCGTGGACTGTGGCGACCGGGCCGGGTTCATCGTGAACGCGCTGCTGTTCCCGTACCTCAACAACGCGATCAAGATGGTGCAGGAGCACTACGCGTCCCTCGACGACATCGACGCCGCGATGAAGCTGGGCGGCGGCTACCCGATGGGTCCGTTCGAGCTGCTGGACGTCGTCGGGCTCGATGTCTCGCTCGCCATCGAGAAGGTGCTGCACCGCGAGTTCCGCGACCCGGGTCTCGCGCCGGCGCCGCTGCTGGAGCACCTGGTGGCCGCGGGCTGCCTCGGCCGCAAGACCGGCCGTGGCTTCCGCGAATATGCCAAGCGCTGAGCCGCGCCCCGGCGACCGGTTCGAGGGCGGCGCGGAGTGGGGCGGACTGCTCGGCCCCGACCGGTCCCCGCCACCGGCCCACAGCGTCCCTCCCCCGCCCGCCGAGGGCGGGGGAGCCCCCGGTCATGCGCACCGAGCTGCGCGCATGCAGTACGTTCAGGGCATGTCCCAGCCCGCCAAGTCCGTACGTACGCCCGCCACGACCGAGCCCCCGGAAAGCGCCGCAGGCTCTCGCGCCGCCGCCCAGCGGCTCAAAATGCGCCGGGAACTGGCGGCCGCCGCGATGGAGCTGTTCGCGACCAAGGGGTACGAGGCCACCACCGTCGACGAGATCGCGGCCGCCGCCGGGGTCGCCCGCCGCACCTTCTTCCGCCACTTCCGCTCCAAGGAAGAGGCGATCTTCCCCGACCACGACGACACCCTGGTCCGCGCCGAGGCGGTGCTCAACGCCGCCCCCGCGCACGAGCATCCGCTCGACACGGTGTGCCGTGGCATCAAGGAGGTCATGAAGATGTACGCGGCGCGGCCGGAGATCTCGGTCGCCCGCTACCGGCTGACGCGCGAGGTGCCCACCCTGCGCGAGGCGGAGATCGCGTCGGTGGCCCGCTACGAGCGCCTCTTCACCCGTTACCTGCTCGGCCACTTCGACGAGCACGCACACGACGACGACGCCAACGACGACCCGCTGCTGGCGGAGGTCGCCGCGTCCGCCGTGGTCACCGCGCACAACCACGTGCTGCGGCGCTGGCTGCGGGCCGACGGCCAGGGTGATGTCGAGGCCCAGCTGGACCACGCCTTCGCGATCGTCCGCAAGACCTTCGGCAGCGGGATCATGGCGGGCCGGCGCACCGCGCCGCCGAAGCCGCCCGCGTCCTCGGCGTCCACGCACGGCGAGGTCCTGGTGACGGTCGCCCACGTGGACGCCCCGCTGGACGAGGTGATGAGGACCATCGAACAGGCGCTCAAGGAGCGCTGAACACACCCTTCACCACTGTGACGACGGCCACCCCACGGGGTGGCCGTTTTGCCATGTCAGGGGCCCTTTTCGCAGGTGTTTCAAGGCCCGTTCGATCGATCATCGCTCATCTGATGCGTAAAGATTTCACCTGAGCCCAGGTTCTGACACTCAGTGCCTTGCGGGCTGACACGGCGTGCCATACGTTGAAGAGGTCCGGGCGAGTCCCGGCGGGCCCACCGCCCGCACGTCCGGACGCCTGCGTCACAGGCAACCTCCCGCGCACACCAAGCGCTGCCGAAGCACCACCGCCGAACCGACGGCAACCCCCGACCCTCAGCAGCACACCGACGTAACCCTCAGCGCCCCTCCCTCAGGACGCTCATCGCCGGAGGCAACACCGTGACCGTGAAGGACATCCTGGCCGCGATCCAGTCGCCCGACTCCACGTCGGAGGACTTCGCCGCCCTGCCGCTCCCCGAGTCGTACCGCGCGATCACCGTGCACAAGGACGAGACGGAGATGTTCGCGGGCCTCGAGACCCGCGACAAGGACCCCCGCAAGTCGATCCACCTCGACGACGTGCCACTGCCCGAACTGGGCCCGGGCGAGGCCCTGGTGGCCGTCATGGCCTCCTCGGTCAACTACAACTCGGTGTGGACCTCGATCTTCGAGCCGCTGTCGACGTTCGGCTTCCTGGAGCGCTACGGCCGCACCAGCGAGCTGGCCAAGCGCCACGACCTGCCCTACCACATCATCGGCTCCGACCTCGCGGGCGTCGTGCTGCGCACCGGTCCCGGCGTCAACTCCTGGAAGCCCGGTGACGAGGTCGTCGCGCACTGCCTGTCCGTCGAGCTGGAGTCCTCGGACGGCCACAACGACACGATGCTCGACCCCGAGCAGCGCATCTGGGGCTTCGAGACCAACTTCGGCGGTCTCGCCGAGATCGCCCTGGTCAAGTCCAACCAGCTGATGCCCAAGCCGGACCACCTCAGCTGGGAGGAGGCCGCCGCCCCGGGCCTGGTCAACTCCACCGCGTACCGCCAGCTGGTCTCCCGCAACGGCGCCGGCATGAAGCAGGGCGACAACGTCCTCATCTGGGGCGCGAGCGGCGGACTCGGCTCCTACGCCACCCAGTTCGCGCTGGCCGGCGGCGCCAACCCGATCTGCGTCGTCTCCAGCGAGCAGAAGGCGGACATCTGCCGGTCGATGGGCGCGGAGGCGATCATCGACCGCAGCGCCGAGGGCTACAGGTTCTGGAAGGACGAGAACACCCAGGACCCGAAGGAGTGGAAGCGCTTCGGCAAGCGCATCCGTGAACTCACCGGCGGCGAGGACATCGACATCGTCTTCGAGCACCCCGGCCGCGAGACCTTCGGCGCCTCGGTGTTCGTCACCCGCAAGGGCGGCACCATCACCACCTGCGCCTCGACCTCGGGCTACATGCACCAGTACGACAACCGCTACCTGTGGATGTCGCTGAAGCGCATCATCGGCTCGCACTTCGCCAACTACCGCGAGGCCTGGGAGGCCAACCGGCTGATCTCCAAGGGGAAGATCCACCCGACCCTGTCGAAGGTGTACTCCCTCGACGACACCGGCCAGGCCGCCTACGACGTGCACCGCAACCTCCACCAGGGCAAGGTCGGCGTGCTGTGCATGGCACCCGAGGAGGGCCTGGGCGTGCGCGACCACGAGAAGCGCGCGCGGCACATCGACGCCATCAACCGCTTCCGGAACATCTGAGAAAGCCGGGGGTAGCAGATGACTGAGCGTCAGAAGGACCGGCCGTGGCTCATGCGCACCTACGCCGGTCACTCCACGGCCGAGGCGTCCAACGAGCTGTACCGGCGCAACCTCGCCAAGGGCCAGACGGGTCTGTCGGTCGCGTTCGACCTGCCGACCCAGACCGGGTACGACTCCGACCACGTCCTCGCCCGCGGCGAGGTCGGCCGGGTCGGGGTGCCGGTGGCCCACCTCGGTGACATGCGCCGGCTGTTCCAGGACATCCCCCTGGAGCAGATGAACACCTCGATGACGATCAACGCCACCGCCATGTGGCTGCTGGCGCTCTACCAGGTCGTCGCGGAGGAGCAGGGCGCGGACGTCACCAGGCTCCAGGGCACGACCCAGAACGACATCGTCAAGGAGTACCTGTCCCGCGGGACGCACGTCTTCCCGCCGGGGCCGTCGCTCCGCCTGACGACGGACATGATCGCGTACACGGTCTCCCACATCCCGAGGTGGAACCCGATCAACATCTGCAGCTACCACCTGCAGGAGGCCGGGGCCACGCCGGTGCAGGAGATCGCGTACGCGATGTCCACCGCGATCGCCGTGCTCGACGCGGTGCGCGACAGCGGCCAGGTGCCGCAGGAGCGCATGGGCGACGTGGTCGGCCGCATCTCCTTCTTCGTGAACGCGGGAGTCCGGTTCATCGAGGAGATGTGCAAGATGCGCGCGTTCGGCCGCATCTGGGACCAGGTCACCCGCGAGCGGTACGGCATCGAGAACCCCAAGCACCGCCGCTTCCGCTACGGCGTCCAGGTCAACTCGCTCGGTCTGACCGAGGCGCAGCCGGAGAACAACGTCCAGCGGATCGTGCTGGAGATGCTGGCCGTCACCCTCTCCAAGGACGCCCGCGCGCGTGCCGTGCAGCTGCCGGCCTGGAACGAGGCCCTGGGCCTGCCCCGGCCCTGGGACCAGCAGTGGTCGCTGCGCATCCAGCAGGTCCTGGCGTACGAGAGCGATCTACTGGAGTACGACGACATCTTCGAGGGCTCGAAGGTGATCGAGGCGAAGGTGGAGCAGCTGGTCGCCGACTCGCTCGCGGAGATGGGGCGGATCGAGGAGATGGGCGGCGCGATGGCCGCCGTCGAGTCCGGCTACCTCAAGTCCCAGCTGGTCTCCTCGCACGCCGAACGCCGGGCCCGGATCGAGTCCGGCGAGGAGAAGATCATCGGTGTCAACGCCTTCGAGGGCACCGAGCCCAACCCGCTGACCGCCGACCTGGACACCGCGATCCAGACGGTCGACCCGGCGGTGGAGGCCCGTGTCGTCGCCTCGCTGCGGAACTGGCGCGACACGCGGTACCAGCCGCCCTTCAACCACCCGCGCCCCTGCAAGGCGCTGGAGAAGCTGAAGGAGGCCGCGCGCGGCACCGACAACCTCATGGAGGCCACCCTGGAGTGCGCCCGCGCCGGCGTCACGACCGGCGAGTGGGCCGGGGCGCTGCGCGAGGTGTTCGGGGAGTTCCGGGCGCCGACCGGTGTCTCGTCCGCCCCGGTGGCGGTGGCCGCCGAGGAGGGCTCGGCGCTGTCGGCGGTCCGCCGCAAGGTGGAACTGACGGCCAAGGACCTCGGCGTGGGCAAGCTGCGCTTCCTGGTCGGCAAGCCGGGCCTGGACGGGCACTCCAACGGCGCGGAGCAGATCGCCGTGCGCGCCCGCGACGCCGGGTTCGAGGTGGTCTACCAGGGCATCCGGCTGACCCCGGAGCAGATCGTGGACGCAGCCCTCGCGGAGGACGTGCACGCGGTGGGCCTGTCCATCCTCTCCGGTTCCCACGCCCAGCTCGTGCCGGACGTCCTCGAACGGCTCCGTGTGGCCGGTGCCACAGATATACCGGTGATCGCCGGTGGCATCATCCCCAGCGGTGACGCCGAACAGCTGCGGGCCGCCGGAGTGGCCGCGGTCTTCACCCCGAAGGACTTCGACATCACCGGGATCATCGGCCGCATCGTCGACGAGATCCGCAACGCGAACAAGCTCGACCCCCTGGAGGTCCCCGCATGACCACGGTCAACCGCCTTCGCCCCCGGCGTTCCTGCCTGGCGGTACCGGGCTCGAACCCGCGCTTCCTGGAGAAGGCCCAGGGCCTCCCCGCGGACCAGGTCTTCCTCGACCTGGAGGACGCGTGCGCGCCGCTCGCCAAGCCCGAGGCGCGGCACACCATCGTGAAGTTCCTCAACGAGGGCGACTGGACCGGCAAGACCCGCGTCGTGCGCGTCAACGACTGGACGACCGAGTGGACGTACCGGGACGTCGTGACGGTCGTCGAGGGCGCCGGCCAGAACCTCGACTGCATCATGCTGCCGAAGGTCCAGGACGCCCAGCAGGTCGTCGCGCTCGACCTGCTGCTGACGCAGATCGAGAAGACCATGGGCTTCGAGGTCGGCCGGATCGGCATCGAGGCGCAGATCGAGAACGCGCAGGGCCTGAACAACGTCAACGAGATCGCGCAGGCCTCCCCGCGCGTCGAGACCATCATCTTCGGCCCGGCCGACTTCATGGCGTCCATCAACATGAAGTCGCTGGTCGTGGGCGAGCAGCCGCCCGGCTACCCGGCGGACGCCTACCACTACATCCTGATGAAGATCCTGATGGCCGCCCGCGCCAACAACCTCCAGGCGATCGACGGCCCCTACCTCCAGATCCGCAACGTGGACGGCTACCGCGAGGTCGCGCAGCGCGCCGCCGCCCTCGGCTTCGACGGCAAGTGGGTGCTGCACCCGGGCCAGGTCGAGGCGTCCAACGAGATCTTCTCGCCCTCCCAGGAGGACTACGACCACGCCGAGCTGATCCTGGACGCGTACGACTACTACACGTCCGAGGCGGGCGGCAGGAAGGGCTCGGCGATGCTCGGCGACGAGATGATCGACGAGGCCAGCCGGAAGATGGCCCTGGTCGTCTCGGGCAAGGGACGCGCCGCCGGCATGCAGCGCACCAGCAAGTTCGAGATCCCGGAGGCCTGAGGGTCATGCAGTTCGGACGCACCTACGAGGAGTTCGAGGTCGGGGCGACGTACAAGCACTGGCCGGGAAAGACGGTCACGGAGTACGACGACCACCTGTTCTGTCTCCTCACCATGAACCACCACCCGCTCCACATGGACACGAACTATGCGGAGAGGACGACGGACTTCGGCAAGAACGTCGTCGTCGGGAACTACGTCTACTCGCTGCTGCTCGGCATGTCCGTGCCGGACGTCTCCGGCAAGGCGATCGCCAACCTGGAGATCGAGTCGCTGAAGCACGTGGCGCCGACCTTCCACGGCGACACGATCTACGGCCAGACGACGGTGCTCGACAAGTGGCCGTCGAAGTCGAAGAACGACCGCGGCATCGTCCACGTCGAGACCAAGGGCTACAAGCAGGACGGGACGCTGGTCTGCGTGTTCCGCCGCAAGGTGATGGTCCCGACCGAGACGTACGTCAAGGAGCGCGGCGGCGAGCAGCCCGGCCGCCCGGAACTGAAGCAGCAGGAGAAGTAGGCCATGGCCCGTCTCGCCCAGACCGCCGGTCTGACCGACGTCCAGCAGGAGATCCTGACCACCGTCCGCGACTTCGTGGACAAGGAGATCATCCCGGTCGCCACCGAGCTGGAGCACCGCGACGAGTACCCGCAGCAGATCGTCGACGGCCTGAAGGAACTCGGCCTGTTCGGTCTGATGATTCCCGAGGAGTACGGGGGCCTGGGCGAGTCGCTCCTCACCTACGCGCTGTGCGTGGAGGAGATCGCCCGCGGCTGGATGTCGGTCTCCGGCATCATCAACACGCACTTCATCGTGGCGTACATGCTCAAGCAGCACGGCACGCAGGAGCAGAAGGACCACTTCCTGCCGAGGATGGCGGCCGGCGACATCCGCGGCGCCTTCTCGATGTCGGAGCCGGGGCTCGGCTCGGACGTGTCGGCGATCACGTCGAAGGCGGTGAAGGACGGTGACTCGTACGTCCTGAACGGCCAGAAGATGTGGCTGACGAACGGCGGCACGTCGTCGCTGGTGGCCGTTCTGGTGCGGAGTGACGAGGGTCACCCCGAGGGCACGGCGCCGCACAGGTCGATGACGACCTTCCTGGTGGAGAAGGAGCCGGGCTTCGGCGAGGTCCGCCCCGGCCTGACCATCCCCGGCAAGATCGACAAGATGGGCTACAAGGGTGTCGACACGACCGAGCTCATCATGGACGACCTGCGGATTCCCGCCGACCGGGTGCTCGGCGGGGTCACCGGCCGAGGTTTTTACCAAATGATGGACGGTGTCGAGGTCGGCCGCGTCAATGTGGCGGCCCGTGGCTGCGGGGTCGCTCAGCGTGCCTTCGAACTCGGTGTCCGGTACGCCCAGCAGCGTCACACTTTCGGCAAGCCGATCGCCCAGCACCAGGCCGTCCAGTTCAAGCTGGCGGAGATGGCTACCAAGGTGGAGGCCGCGCATGCGATGATGGTGAACGCGGCACGCAAAAAGGACTCGGGCGAACGAAACGACCTCGAAGCAGGGATGGCGAAGTACCTCGCCTCCGAATACTGCAAGGAGGTCGTGGAGGACTCCTTCCGGATCCACGGCGGCTACGGCTTCTCCAAGGAGTACGAGATCGAGCGCCTCTACCGGGAGGCGCCGATGCTGCTGATCGGTGAAGGCACCGCCGAGATCCAGAAAATGATCATCGGCCGCCGACTGCTCGAAGAGTATCGATTCCAGGGCTAGATGTCCGGATACGGGGTGTTTTCTTGGAGAAGAGGATCACACCCCGTATGCACTCTTCGGCCGCCGACTCGGCTGACTGCCTTACCCAGTTACGGCCCGGAGCCGCTACGATCGCCGGAAAGCCGCCGTCCCCCGCAAGTGCGCGGCATCATCCGCTACGAAGGTCATCCATGCCCCACAGCCAAACCTCTGCACACCGCGACAGCCTCGCCGGCGTACGCCTCGCGCGCGGAGCATCGCCGTGGCTTCTGCCGACCGTCGCCACCGCAGCCGTCAGTCTGCTCCGCTCCCGGCGCTCCGGTGCCGCCAAGGCCGTCGCCGTCCCCGCCACCGCCCTGGCGGCGGGGATGCTGTGGTTCTTCCGCGACCCCGAGCGCGAGATCGCCCAGGGCACGGTCATCTCGCCCGCCGACGGCGTGGTGCAGAGCATCATGCCGTGGAAGGACGGCCGCACCCGCGTCGCGATCTTCATGAGCCCGCTCAACGTCCACGTGAACCGGGCCCCGCTGTCCGGCACGGTGACGTCGGTCGAGCACATCCCCGGTGGCTTCGTTCCCGCCTTCAACAAGGAGAGCGAGAACAACGAGCGCGTCGTGTGGCACTTCGACACCGAGCTCGGCGACATCGAGATGATCCAGATCGCCGGCGCGGTGGCCCGCCGCATCGTCCCCTACGTGCCGCAGGGCACCAAGGTCGAGCAGGGCGAGCGCATCGGTCTGATCCGGTTCGGCTCGCGCGTCGACATCTACCTGCCCGAGGGCGTGGAGGTGGCCGTCGAGGTCGGTCAGAAGACCGTGGCTGGGGTGACTCGCATTGACCGTGGTTGATCCGGAAACACAGACCGGCTGGGTGCCCGAGGCCGACGAGGCGGACGACGAGGAGGAGATGCCCCTCTCGCTCCGCCTGTCGATAGCGGACACCCTCACCCTGGGCAACGCCACCTGTGGCTTCATGGCGGTGTACTTCACCACCACCGGCATCCTGATCCCGCACCTCCAGGGCAGCCAGGAGACGGGCATGGCCCGCCACAGCGCGGCCACGGCCGTCATCCTGATGCTGTGCGCGGCGGTCTTCGACCTGTTCGACGGCCTGGTGGCGCGCAAGCTGCGCTCCTCGCCGATGGGCGCGGAGCTGGACAACCTGTCCGACCTGATCAGCTTCGGGCTGGCGCCGGCGTACTTCGTCCTGGTCTACGGCATGGTCGCGGACGACGCGCACCAGAGAGTGGCCGCGGTCGGGGCGATCGTGGTGCTGCTGGCGGTGGTGCTGAGGCTGGCGCGGTTCTCCTGCGTCACGGTGAAGGACGGCACCTTCCAGGGCATGCCGTCGCCGTTCGGCGCGCTGACGGTCGTCTCGATCGTGCTGCTGGAGCTGCCGTTCGTGGCGACGCTGCTGGCGATCATCGGTACGGCGTGGCTGATGGTGAGCCGGGTGGAGTACCCGAAGCCGCGGGGCCGCCTCGCGGTGGCCATGCTGTCGTGGATCGTGCTGTCGATGGGGCTGCTGGCGGGATGGGCGTTCGACGCGCCGAGCGGGCAGCTGCTGCTGCAGACGGGGTGCGCGTTGCAGCTGGTGATGGGTGCGGTGATCCCGCTGTTCGCCACGGCGCGCCGGGTGAACAACTTCCGCGACAACCGTCGCGAGGCGCGGGCGGCGCAGCTGCCGTGACGCGTGCGGTGTGAATGGGCCCCGGACCCGGGTTGGGTTCGGGGCCTGCTTGTTTCGCCCCCGCCGCCCCTTCCCGTCCCGAACCCGGGACTCCGCCCCGGACCCCGCTCCTCAAGCGCCGGAGGGGCTTGAATGAGCCCGTCCGGCGTCTGAGGACGAGGGCCGATGGGGGGTTTCCGGGGGCGCAGCCCTCAGGGACGGGAAGGGGCGGCGGGAAACGCTCGCGTCAGCTCAGGAAGTCCCGCGCGATGCGTTCCGCCGTGCGTTCCAGGATCGGCCCCGCATCGGCGATGCACGCGGCCACGTCCGGCTCGAGATCCGTCAGCGCGTACGCCCGCCGGATCCCCGCCCGCCCCAGGACCTCCGGCGGCAGCGCCAGCCGCCCGCACACCGCGACGACCTCCTTGCCCGCCGCACGCGCCGCCGCGGCCACCCCCGCGGGGGCCTTCCCGTGCAGCGTCTGCTCGTCCAGCGACCCCTCCCCCGTGATCACCAGATCCGCCCGCTCCAGCGCCGGCGCGAACCCGAGCACGTCCAGCATGACCTCGATACCGGGACGGAACCCGGCCCCGAGCAGCAGGGCCCCGTACCCGATCCCCCCGGCCGCACCCGCACCGGGCGAGGCGGCGAACTCGGCGGCCTTCGCCCCCACCGCCCCCTCCAGCACCTTCGCGAAGTGCGCGAGCGCCGCGTCCAGCGCCTCCACGTCCTCCGGCGAGGCCCCCTTCTGCGGGCCGTACACCGCCGGCGCCCCCTTGGGCCCGGTCAGCGGATTGTCGACGTCACTCGCGAGCACGAACTCCACCGACGCCAGCCGCGGGTCCAGCCCGGACAGATCGGCGGACGCCAGCTCGGCCAGCCCTCCGCCGCCCGGCGCCACCGGCTCACCGTCCGCCGTCACGAACCGCGCGCCCAGCGCCGACAGCATGCCCGCACCGCCGTCGGTGGTGGCACTGCCGCCCACCCCGAACACGATGCTCCGCGCCCCCGCGTCCAGCGCGGCCCGCAGCAGCTCGCCGGAGCCGTACGTCGACGCCGTGAGCGGCGCGAAGACGCCC
>NZ_NCTE01000684.1 GCF_002114215.1 Streptomyces sp. 13-12-16
GTCGTCGAACAGCGCCGCGACCACGGCCAGCGGCACGATCCAGCCGTCGTCACCGGGCTGCGCGTCGATCATGCGCAGTTCCAGGTGGCCGCGCGGCCGTACCGGCGGGAACAGGGTCGTGACGTGGTAGTCGAGGTCCTCCCGGGTCGGCTGTCCGGGCGTGCCGGACCTGATCCACTCCCGGAAGGCGAGCCCCCGGGGCACGTCCCACGGCCCGCCGTCACGCCGTACGCACATCACCGGCGAGTCCAGGACGTGCCGGGCCCAGGCACCGCGCGGGTCGGCGTCCAGGACGGGGGCACCCGCCCGGCCGGTGCCGATCTGCGTCCAGCGGAGCTGCCGCGTGGACAGCCAGCCGGTCGGCCGGCCGCCGGCGATCGGGGAGTTGGCGAACGCGGCGACCAGGACCGCGCCCAACTGGTGTGCCAGCCACCAGCGCCGTACATGGCCGAGCGGGCCGGGCTCCTCGTGCCCGGCGTCCACGCACACCTGCACGGAGGCGGAGGCGCACATCATGGCCCGGCCGGCGGGGCCCGTGCGGTCGAGACAGGCCTCCATGGCGTCGTACCGCGGTTCACGCAGGAACCGGCGGGGGGTGTGCCAGGGGTCGTGGCCGAGACCGACGAGGACCAGACCGTCCTCGCGCAGCACCGCGCGGACGGCGTCGAGGTCGGCGGAGACGGTACCGACGCACTCCGTCAGGGAGGCGGCGGGCGGCGAGCTCAGCTCCAGCTGGCCGCCGGGCTCGACGGTGAGCGCCGACCTCAGGGGCACGGTCCGCAGAGCGGCGTAGGCCGCTTCGAGTCGTTCGGGTGACACGGGGAGCCGCGGGTCCCGCAGCTCGTGGACGAGCCATTCCACCTCGACCCCGAGGCGGCGCGGCGGTCCGGTCTTGAAGCAGATGCCCCGCACCAGGGCTTCCACCTCGGCTTCTGTGACGGCGGTACGCGGCTCTGTACAGCCGCCTGCCGAATCGGACATGCAGGGATCCTCCTGAGATTCCGCCATGTCACCGGCCCGGAGCTTCGCCGCTCCCGGCCGGCGTCAACCCGTCCACCCAAAACCTTCGCGTCGGCGGGCACAAGAGCGCCTGGCGGGGCGTTCCGGTTCGGTCATCCTTTCGTCCGGCCTGTTCCCGGGCGGTTTTCCGCCCGTTTGCCGGGCCTTCCGCGGAAGCGGAAACTCCGTTGCGCCGCCTCCCCAGCATCGCTCAGGATGCCTGCATGAGCACGACGAGCGAGGCCGCGCGGCGCGTGGTCACGGCGGCTACGGGGGTGGCGCCGTGAGCGCGCGCCTGCGCGGCATCGCCCGGGAGACCGAGGGAATCGTGGCGGCGGGCGCCTACCGCGCACCCGGCGGCCACGAGGTGTCCATCGGGGCCGCGATCGAGGCCGCGGCCCGCGGACGTACGGGCCGCAGCCGGTCCCCTTCCCGGCCTTCCGGCCGGCCGGCACCCGGTTCGAGGTCACCGGCGAGAGCAGCCTGGAGGCCGCCCGGCGGCTCGCGGACGGCGTGGCCGTACTGAACTTCGCCTCCGCCCGCAATCCCGGCGGGGGATACCTGAACGGGGCGCAGGCGCAGGAGGAGGCCCTGTGCCGTGCCTCCGCGCTGTACACCTGCCTGCTGCGGGCCGCCGGCTTCTACGACCACCACCGCACCCACCGCGACCCGTTCTACACGGACCGTGTGATCCACTCACCCGCCGTGCCGGTCTTCCGCGACGACCGCGGACGCCTCCTCGACGAGCCGTTCACGGCCGGTTTCCTCACCTCGCCCGCGCCCAACGCGGGAGTGATCCTGCGCACGGCGCCGGAGCGGGCGGACGAGGTGCCGCACGCCCTGGTGGTACGGGCCGGGCGGGTTCTGGAGACCGCGGCCGCCCACGGCTACCGGCGGCTCGTACTGGGAGCCTGGGGCTGCGGGGTGTTCCGCAACGACCCCGCCCGGGTGGCGGCGGCGTTCCGGTCGCACCTGGAGCCGGGAGGACGCTTCTCGGGCGCCTTCGCACACGTGGTGTTCGGCATCCTGGACCGCACCCGCGACAGCGCGGTCCGCGCCGCGTTCGAACGGACCTTCGCGGACCTGCTGCCCGGGCCGGCGGGGATCAGCTCCAGCCGTACCGCTCCCGCAGCCGCTGACGCACGAGGTTGAACCGCATCCGGTCCAGCGCGCACGCCTCCCGGCGCATGCCCTCCTCGTGCAGCCGCAGCACCCGGTCCACGTCGACCCACGAGTCGCGGCCCGACCGGTCCCACGGCCCGCTGCCGATCGGCACCCACTCCCGGTCCCCGGCGTGCCGCCTGCTCGACAGCTGCACGGCGAGGAAACTCCCGGCCGCCTCCCGGGCGACGACGAGCACCGGACGGTCCTTGCCCCGGCCGTCGTTCTCCTCGTAGGGCACCCAGGTCCAGACGATCTCCCCGGGGTCGGGGTCACCGTCGTGCGCGGGCGAGTACTCGGTACGCACCCGGCCCACCTCACGGGGCGCGGCCTCGACGGTGGCGTAAGGGCCGTGGCGGCCCGGGACGTTCTCAGGGCTGAAGGCGGTCACAGGCGTACCGTACGGCACCCCTCACACGGCCGACGACGTCGGCCGCCTCCCGTACGGCCCGGAAGGCGTCCGGGGAGCGACGGGTCGTCCCGATCCGTCCCGGGGGCCGGTCGCCGAGCGCCCGCGAGGCCACCTTCCCGGCGGCCGGCGCGGGCGGTCTCCACGGCGACCTCCGCGGGGCGGTGGGAACGGCCCCGGCACGGGCGCCGGCCGGT
>NZ_NCTE01000685.1 GCF_002114215.1 Streptomyces sp. 13-12-16
CCCCGCCGTCCGACCACGCACTCCTTGACCTGCGGCGACGTCGATCCGGGGGTGACTGTCAGTGGCGGGGTGCAGACTGGCCGGTGTCCTGGAACGAGGACGTCGACGAAGACGTCGCGGAGGTGGTCTGCATGACCGAGGTACTGCTCGCCGTGGGCACCCGCAAGGGCCTGTTCATCGGGCGCAGGCGAGGTGACACCTGGGAGTTCGACGAGAGTCCCCACTTCAACGCACAGGCCGTGTACTCGATCGCCGTCGACACCCGTGGCACGCGCCCGAGGCTGCTGGTCGGCGGGGACAGCGCGCACTGGGGACCCTCGGTGTTCCACTCCGACGACCTGGGCAGGAGCTGGACCGAACCGGCCCGGCCCGCCGTCAGGTTCCCCGAGGACACGGGGACTTCGCTGGAGCGGGTCTGGCAGCTGCACCCGTCCGAGGCCGAACCGGACGTGGTGTACGCGGGGACGGAACCGGCCGCGCTGTACCGCTCGGAGGACCGCGGGGAGACCTTCGAACTGGTCCGGCCGCTGTGGGAGCACCCCACGCGGGCGAAGTGGGTGCCGGGCGGCGGCGGTGAGGGCCTGCACACCGTGCTGACCGACGCGCGTGATCCGCGCGCCGTGACGGTGGCCGTCTCCGCGGCGGGCGTGTTCCGCACCCTGGACGGCGGCGCGAGCTGGGCCCCGTCCAACTCCGGGGTCTCCGCGGTGTTCCTGCCGGACCCCGATCCGGAGTTCGGGCAGTGCGTGCACAAGGTCGCCCGGGACGCGGCGGACCCGGACCGCCTGTACCTGCAGAACCACTGGGGCGTGTACCGCAGCGACGACGCGGGCGGAAGCTGGACGGACATCGGCGAGGGCCTGCCGTCGACGTTCGGCTTCACGGTGGTGGCCCATCCCCGCCGCGGTGGCACGGCGTACGTGTTCCCGATCAACGCCGACTCCGACCGGGTGCCGGCCGGCCGGCGCTGCCGGGTCTTCCGGACGGCGGACGCGGGCAGGAGCTGGGAGCCGCTCACGGCGGGGCTGCCGCGGGAGGACCACTACGGCACGGTGCTGCGCGACGCGATGTGCCACGACGGCGCGGACCCGGCGGGCGTCTACTTCGGCAACCGCAACGGCGAGGTGTACGCGTCCGCCGACGACGGCGACAGCTGGCGGCAGTTGGCGGCACACCTGCCGGACGTGCTGTGCGTACGGGCGGCGGTCGTCGCGTGAACCGCATGAGCCGCTCGAACCACATGAGGCGCATGAGGATCCCGTCCGGTCCTGGCCACTGGTTGATCTCCGCCGCCGCCACGGCAGTAAGGTGACGCCCGTGGCACCACGACCCTTGAATGAAATCGTCGAAGCGGGCTGGGCGAAGGCCCTGGAGCCGGTGGCCGAACGGATCGCGGGGATGGGGGACTTCCTGCGCGCGGAGATCGCCGCGGGACGCACCTACCTCCCGGCCGGGGCGAACGTCCTGCGTGCCTTCCAGCAGCCCTTCGACGAGGTACGCGTCCTGATCGTCGGGCAGGACCCGTACCCCACCCCGGGGCACGCGGTGGGACTGTCGTTCTCGGTCGCGTCCGAGGTGAGGCCGCTGCCGGGCAGCCTCATCAACATCTTCCGGGAGCTGAACACCGACCTGGGCCTGCCCCAGCCGTCGAACGGCGACCTCACGCCCTGGACCGAGCAAGGCGTACTGCTTCTGAACAGGGCGCTGACGACGGCCCCGCGCAAGCCGGGCGCCCACCGCGGCAAGGGCTGGGAGGAGGTCACCGAGCAGGCGATACGGGCGCTGGCCGGGCGGGGCAAGCCCCTGGTCTCCATCCTGTGGGGACGGGACGCCCGCAACTGCCGTCCGTTGCTGGGCGATCTGCCCGCGGTGGAGTCGGCCCACCCGTCGCCGATGTCCGCCGACCGCGGCTTCTTCGGCTCCCGCCCGTTCAGCCGGGCCAACGACCTGCTGATCCGCCAGGGCGGCCAACCGGTGGACTGGCGCCTGCCGTGACCGGGCCCGGTTTCCTCGCCGTGGACTCCGGGGGCTCCGGTCTGCGGGTCGCCGTCGGGGCCGCCGGGCGCGGGCCACTGGCCCGGAGCGCCTCCGGGGAACCGGTGCGGACGGGGGCGCGGGGCCTCGACCCGGGGCACCTCATGGAGCAACTGGTCCCGATGGCGCGGACCCTGTGCGCGGAGGCCGGGGTCGAGGAGCTGGCGACGGCCGTCGTCGGGGCCGCCGGGCTGGCCGGCCTGGGGGACGCGCTGCGCG
>NZ_NCTE01000686.1 GCF_002114215.1 Streptomyces sp. 13-12-16
CGGCAGCCCGGCGCAGGCGGTGAGCGGTCCGCGCGTGCGGCGGGCTCCTCCGTGCCGGGGCACGGCTCGTCAGGGCCGCCGTCCCACCGTCGGATCGAGGCCACAGGTCCCCGAGGCCGACACTCCGTCCGTTCCCTCGAGCCGCACGGTGGCCCGGCCGTCGGCGCCTTGGCTGTAGGCGATCGTGCAGATCAGCTGGCGCAGCGCGGTCCGGCCCAGCCCGTCCAGCGCGATGGGCAGGCCGGTCGTGACCTCCTCGCCGCCGGACGAGACCTCCACCCGGAGTCTCGCGACCTGTGGGGCGGGGGGAAGGGACGTGCTGAGCCCCGCCTTGCGGTCCTGCTCGTCGGGACCGCTGAGCAGCGCGAGGATCACCTTCTCCGTCGGTACGGGTACGGCGTTCGCGCCGTCGGGATCCTGGCCGGCGACCAGGCCGCCTTCGAGACCGTACTCGAGCGTGGACCCGATGGACCGGACCACCGGACTGATCCTGCCGTCGCGGGAGTGGAAGAAGAGCAGCATGTCGTAGTCGGGGTCGACGAACGCCTGGACGGAGGCGGGACCGCCCGCCTCGATCACGTCGGTCTCCTGGATGCCGCAGCCGCCGAGCAGCAGCACCCCCGACGCGACGGCGACCGCGCGGGTGCGCCGGCACGTCCGCGCACGTCTCATCCGTCGGCCTCTTCCAGGTGGAGCGGTATCTCGACGGTGAAGACGGCACCGCCTCCGGGAAGGTTCCCCGCGCGGACGGTCCCGCCGTGCAGCCGCACGTTCTCCTGGGTGATCGCCAGCCCGAGGCCGCTGCCCGCCGACCGGGTACGTGCCGCGTCGGCCTTGTAGAACCGGTCGAAGATGTGCGGCAGCACGTCGGGCCGGATGCCGGGCCCGCTGTCGGCGACCTGGGCGACCAGTACGGGTGGGCCGGGGGAGCGCGCTTCGCCGCGCAGGGTCACGGTGACGGGCGCGCCGCCGTGCCGCAGGGCGTTGCCGACGAGGTTGGCGATCACGATGTCGAAGCGGCGCGGGTCGAGCCGGGCGCGGACGCCGGGGGGCAGCTCGGTGCGGACGCGGCCGTCGGTCCAGTGCCGGTTCTGCAGTGTCTTGCGGATGGTCTCCGCGACGTCGACCTCGTCGGTGTTGAGCTCGGCGGCGCGGGCGTCGAAGCGGGAGATCTCCATCAGGTCCTCGACGAGCACGGCGAGCTTTCCGGTCTCGGTGCTGACCAGCCGGACCGCACGGGCGGTGTCGGGGTCCAGCCGGTCGGCGTCCTCGTCGAGGACCTCGGTGACGGCGAGCATTCCGGTGAGCGGTGTACGCAGTTCGTGGGAGACGTCGGAGGCGAAGCGGCGGGCGCGTGCCTCGGCCTCGCGCAGTTCGCGCACGGAGCGTTCGAGTTTGCCGGCGGAGTCGTTGAAGGTGCGGGCGAGGTCGGCCAGTTCGTCACTGCCGCGCACCGTGATCCGGGTGTCGAGCCGGCCGCTGCCCATGCTCTGGGCGGCCTGGCGCAGTTCCCGCACCGGCCGCAGCACGCTGCGCGCGGCGATCAGACCGGGGATCAGCGCGATGACGAGGCCGGGCAGGGCGCCGTCCCGGGCGGCCACGAGGAGCGCGTCGACGTTGACCTGTTCGTCGCTCATCCGCATGACGGCGTAGAGGACGAGTCCGCTGGGCAGCACGCCCTCGGGGCCGGTCCTGATGACGGTGGGCATGGCGATGGTCAGGTAGGGCACCCCGTCCTTCACGACCCGCTCGAAGCTGCCGCTGGGGTGGGCGCGTGCGGCGCGGCGCAGTTCGGGGGTGATGACGGTGGAGACGGGGTTCTCGCCGGAGGAGGCGCGGAGCGAACCGTACTCCGCGAACACCACCCAGGGGCGCGGCTTCCCCTTGCGGGCGATGTCACGCAGGATCTCCTCCAGTCCCTCCCGCTGCACGGGCAGGGCCCAGCCGGTCTGCTGGACCTGGTCACGGAACGAGGAGACCGCGGTGTCCTGGGCGGTCTTCAGCAGGGCGTTGCGGGCCTCGCGGTAGGTCAGCGCGGACGTGGTGCCCGCGCTGACGGCGGCGACCAGCAGGAAGGCGAACACCAGCCGGGTGCGCAGTCCGAACGCCCTGGCCCGAGCCCGCCCCGCGGGAGCACCGCCGGACGTGCCGTCGTCGCTTCCGCGGCGTCGGCCGTCGGCGCCGGAGAGACCGCGCAGGAGCCGCCGTGCCGGGCCGGGGCCGGAGGTCACAGCGGTCCGAAGCGGTAGCCGAAGCCCCGCAGCGTCTGGATGTAGCGGGGACTGCCCGCCTCGTCCTCGATCTTGCCGCGCAACCGTGCGACGCAGGCGTCGACCAGTCGTGCGTCGGCGTGGAAGCTGTGCTCCCACACGTGTTCCAGCAGCTGCTGTCTGCTGAACACCTGCTCGGGGGCGGCGGACAGATGGAGCAGCAGCTTGAGCTCGGAGGGGGCCAGCGCGAGGTGTCTGCCGGACTTGGTGACGCTCAGCGCGGCCCGGTCGACGGCCAGTTCGCCGTAGACCTCGACGGCCGTCCGGCCCTGGCCGGTGCTGTCGATGCGGCGCAGCACGGCGCAGATCCGGGCCTCGATCACCTCGGTGCGGGCGGGCTTGACGATGTAGTCGTCGGCACCGGCCTCCAGGCCGATCACCACGTCGAAGTCGTCACCCCGCGCGGTCAGCATGATGATCGGCAACTGGCTCCGCTCGCGGACCCGCCGGCAGACCTGCACCCCGTTCATGCCGGGCAGCATCAGGTCCAGCAGCATCAGATCGGGCCGGAACTCGGCCAGCGCGGCAAGACCGGCCTCGCCGGTCGCGGCCACCCGTACCTCGTGGCCACGGCGGCGCAGACCGAGTTCGACTCCTTCGCGTACGGAAGGGTCGTCCTCGACGAGGAGCACGCGGGGCATGAGCAGTTCTCCCTCGGTGGTGGTCAGGTCCGGGTCACTCTCCGGCGTGCGCCGGAGAGCAGGGCGTCGAGTTCGGTGAGCCGCAGCGGCCGGGCGAGCAGGGCGAAGGAGAGCACGACGACGGCGGCCCCGGCGGTTGCGGCGGCGAGGGCTCCCGCCCGTGCGGCACCCAGCGCGGCCAGATGGCCCAGCACGGTGGCGGGTACGGCGGCGAGGACGAGCCGCGCGTGCGTTCCCGCGGCGGTCGAGCGCAGCGGACGGGCGACGGCGATACGGCGGCTCAGCACCCGG
>NZ_NCTE01000687.1 GCF_002114215.1 Streptomyces sp. 13-12-16
GCCGCTGCGCACCCGCACGCCGAGCCGGGCGAACGCCGCGTCCAGGTGGGCCCTGGCCTTCGGGTGCATGCCCGCGCCCGGCTCCTGCCGGCCCAGCAGCACCACCTGGAGCTCCGGGTGCCGCTCGGCGATCTCCGCGGCGGCCTCGACGCCGGTGAGGCCACTGCCGGCGACCACGACGGTCCCGCCGTCGAGCCCGGCCAGCCGGCCGGCGAGGACGGCGGCGTCCTCCGGGCTGTCGAGGGTGTGGGCGTGGTCGTCCACGCCGGGGACGGCGACGGTGTCCGCGACGCCGCCCAGGGCGTAGACCAGGGTGTCGTAGCGCAGGACCCGCTCGTCGTCGATCCGGACGGTCCTCTCCTCGGCGTCCACGGCGGTGACCCAGCCACGGACGAAGCCGGCGCCGGTGCCGTCCAGCAGCTCCGGGATGTTCATCTCGGCCGTCTCCTGGCCGGTGGCGGTCATGTGCAGCCGGAGCCGCTCGGTGAAGGTGTCGTAGGGGTTGACCAGCGTCACCCGCGGGTTCCCGCGCTTCCTGGTGCGGGCCGCGAGCTGGATCGCGGCGGAGAGCCCGGCGTAACCGGCGCCCAGGACCAGGACCTCGTGCCGCTGCGCTGCTGTCGCGTTCATCGCTCTGCCGCCTCTTCCGTGTCGGTCGCTTCCGCTGTACGAACGACCACCAGACGCAAGTCGGCCTTCCGATCGTGACGTCGGACCGATATGACCCGCGTCACACCGAAGAGGAGAGGGGTCGTGCCCGACACCGGTACTCCGAACACCACGGCACCGGCGCCTGGCCCGCACCCCTCACCGACGACGCCGCGCCCGCCTCCGCATCGGCCACGGGCACGGCCGAGCAACTGCTCCTCTTCGTCCGGGGCCGCCTCACGCCGAACGACCTGAGGATCGAGGGCGACCGGCAGGTGTTCGAGCGGCTGATCGCCCGGGAGTCCGAGGAGCAGCCGGCCGACCAGGTGCTCTGCTGCCCGGGGCCGGAGTGCGCCCGCCCCATGGGTGCGGTGCCACGCGTTGTGCGCCCGCCGGCCGACCCGCAGAGCCTCCCGCCACTCATCGGTTCATCGGTCGTCGGCGAGTGTGCAGCGGGTGGGCCGCCTCGGCCGGGTGCGCGGTGGCGAGATCACCGGCAGGTGATCGATCGGAGCAGCTGGATCCGGCGACCGGTCCCCGCCCGCTCCTGTTGTCAGCGCCGTCGACGATCATGACGGGGTGCCACTGCCTCCTGGGCCACCGACATGCCGGCCCGGCTGAAGAAGGTGCGCCAGGACTACGACCGGATGCTCGAAGTGCTCCACGAACGCGCCCCGCACGCGAAGATCCTGGCCGTCGGCCACCCCACGGTCATCCCCCGGGACACATCCAGCTGCGACTTCGGCGACCTGACGCAGTTCGGCACGATCACCCAGGGCAACCTGGAACGGCTGCGCGACGACGTCCTGGAACCCCTCAACAAGGCCATCAGCGACTCGACCGGCACACAGGACGCCGCCGACTTCGTCGACATCCACGCCTCCTCCCGGAACCACAGCGTCTGCGACGACAGCAAGTGGGTCGAAGGCTTCGTCACCCTGCCCGACCGGCTGTCCTTCGTGCACCCCAACGCCCTCGGCCACCGCAACGCCGCCGATCACGTCGAAGAAGCCATGCTGAACACCATCAGCTGAGCCGACCCGGCACCCGGCCGGCGATCCGGCAGCGAACCGCCCTCCGGGGAGCGACCGCACTTCCCCTGCCGCCCGCGGCTGCTGACGAAGGCTCGGCTCCTCTGGAGGGACGCTGCCGACGAGTCCCGTCGTCCCACACCCCCTGCCCGACTCACGACGTTCCCAACGGAGTCGTTCACGCGCGTGGGGGGGTGCCGGTGGCCCCCCGGGGGCGGTGAACCGCTTCCGGGAGCGGGCTGTGTCCTTCGCGGTCCGTACGGGCGCGCGGCCGGAGAACGCGGTGCGCGGCAGCTGCCCGCCACCTCCGTCACCAGGTGAGTTGCACGGAGCAACTTGGAAGATGCCGCTGCTTTCCAAGGTCACTAACTTCATATGTGGGCGCTACACGAAGCCCTCACCAACCCCCACGATTTCACATGGAGTTGACTGTGACTGCCACGAAGAAGCTCGGCCTCATCGCCCGTCTCGGTGCCACTGCCGCCATCGCCACCGGTCTGGCTCTCGCCACCCAGTCCTCGGCCATGGCCGCGCCCACGGTCTCGGTTTCGCCGGTCTCCGGCCTCTCCGACGGCCAGACGGTCGCCGTCTCGGCCAGCGGCCTCACCCCGAACACGGTCTTCCACATCGGTCAGTGTGCGCAGGTGGAGGCGCAGAAGTTCGGGTGCAACAAGTCCACCTCCAAGGACGTCACCACGAACGCCCAGGGTGAGATCAACACCTCCCTGGTCGTCCGCAGCTCCTTCGAGGCGGTCGTGAGCGCCGACGGTCCGGTCTGGGGCACCGTGGACGCCAAGACCACGCAGACCCAGGTGGTCGTGCTCAGCGACGCCGGTGAGGGCGGTGGTCAGGCGATCACCTTCAAGTGATCGCGGATTCCCCCCACCACCCACCACAAGCGGCGGAACTCCGGCAGGTCGATGGGACCGGGGTTCCGCCGCTGTGCGGGTCCACGCACGCGCTGATCGCCCGACGCGGCGAGTGCGTCCGGCGGGCACAGGACATGGCTGCGCCAGGACCGACGCACGGAGTGGTCGATGTCGACCGCCCGGCCGTCCAGGGCGACGCGCGGTTCCGCGAGAGCACCACGCGGGGCCACCACGCCCTGCGGGCACCGGCCCAGGAGCGTCCGGTGCCCGCAGGGCGTGGTGGCCCCGCGTATTCGGTGTTCCTGGTCCTGCGTGAGCCGCGCGCTGTCGTTCGTCGTGACCCCACCCGCGACCGAGGTCGCGGGTGGGGTCACGACGAGTTGTGTCCTGATCATTCGAGCTGAGACGGGTTGCGTCCCGGGAAGTGGTGTACGGGTTCCCATCCCCTGTTCCGGTCGCGGCCCCACGCGCGGGAGTGTCCAGGTCGCTCACGAGCCGCAGCAGCCGCCCGCCGGAGCCTCCTCGGCAGCCGCCGCCTTGGCCGCGGCGGGGACACCGAGCTGGACGAACTGCGGCGTGGGCGCGCAGCAGCCACCACCGTCGCCCTCAGCTGCATCGGGAGCGTCGAACAGCCCGGCGCCGCCGCAGACTCCCGTCTCGGGCAGGGTCAGTTCCACGCGATCGGCAGCATCCAGGTCGCCGGCGATCGCCGCGGCCACGGAGCGGACTTGCTCGTAGCCTGTCATCGCCAGGAACGTCGGGGCGCGGCCGTAGGACTTCATCCCGACCAGGTACACGCCCTGCTCGGGGTGGGAGAGCTCGCGGTGGCCGTGCGGGTAGACGGTGCCGCAGGAGTGCTGGTTGGGGTCGATCAGCGGAGCCAGGGCGACGGGTGCCTGGAGGCGCTCGTCGAGCCCGAGGCGCAGCTCCTCGAGGAAGGACAGGTCGGGGCGGAAGCCGGTCAGCACGACGACTTCGTCGACCGGGTCCAGGCGGCGGCCGTCCTCGCCGACCAGGATCAGGCGGCCGTCGTGCGCCCGTTCGATCGCCTCGGTGCGGAACCCGGTGACCGCGTCCGCGTGGCCGTCGTCGACGGCGGCCTTGGCCGCCAGGCCCAGGGCGCCGCGCGCGGGGAGCTGGTCGGCTTCACCGCCGCCGAAGGTGGAGCCCGAGATGCCGCGGCGCAGGATCCACACGCCCTTCGTTCCCGCGCCGTCGTCGGACTTGGCGAGGTCGGCCAGGTAGGCGAGGGCGGTGAAGGCGGAGGCGCCGGAGCCGATCACGGCGGTGCGCCTGCCCGCGTACCGGGCCCGGACGGCGGGGTCCTTCAGGTCCGGGACGCGGTAGGTGATCCGGTCCGCGGCGGCCTTCTCGCCGAGCGCGGGCAGTCCGCTGCCGCCGGACGGGGACGGGGTGGCCCAGGTGCCGGAGGCGTCGATGACGGCCCGGGCGAAGAGGCGCTCCTCACGGCCGCCGGCGTGGGCGATGTGTACGACGAACGGCTGGGCCTCGCGGTCGGCGTCGACGATCCGGTCCCGGCCGGTGCGGGAGACGCCGGTGACGCGCGCGCCGGTGCGGACGCGGTCGCCGAGGACGTCTGCGAGCGGCTGCAGATACAGGTCGGCCCAGTCGCCGCCGGAGGGGTAGGTGGCCGGGTCGGGGCGGGTCCAGCCGGTGGGAGCCAGGAGCTTCTCGGCGGCGGGGTCGACAACCTCGCCCCAGGTGGAGAACAGCCGCACGTGAGACCACTCGCGCACCGCGGTGCCGGCCGTGGGCCCGGATTCCAGGACCAAGGGCTCGATGCCCTGGTCGATGAGGTGGGCGGCGGCGGCCAGGCCTGCGGGTCCGGCTCCGATCACGACGACGGGCAGCTCGGTGGTGGCGGGCGCATTCACGGCGACTCCTTGCGTGTTTCGACATCTGTCGATGGCTTGCGCGACCCAGCATGGCACCTGTATCGATGAGCGTCAACATAGACATTCATCGATTCCAGGGGGATTGCCGATGGAGCGCACCGACGTCGCCGTGATCGGCGGCGGCCAGTCGGGCCTCGCGGTCGCCCACGCGTTGCTGCGCCGCGGGCTGCGGCCGGTGGTGCTGGAGGCGTCCGACCGGGCGGCCGGATCGTGGCCGCACTACTACGACAGCCTCACGCTGTTCTCGCCCGCCCGGCACAGCTCCCCGCCCGGGATGCCGTTCCCCGGCGCTGACCGCGACCGCCACCCGCACCGCGACGAGGTCGTCGCCCACCTCACCACCTGCGCCGACCGCCTGGACGCCGAGATCCGCACCGGCTG
>NZ_NCTE01000688.1:0-18128 GCF_002114215.1 Streptomyces sp. 13-12-16
GGGGGCGCCCCCCCCCCCCCCCCCCCGCCACGACCGCGATCACCGCGCCGGCGATCATCACCGGCTTGCGGTGCCGCATGCCGGCCTCCCCGGCGTGGGCCGCGCTGCTCCGCATCTGCACGGTCATCGCGCCGGCCCGGTCCCGGAGGTCGTCGGCCCGCGCCCGCGCCCGCGCCTTCACATCCATCTTCCCGGCCAACTCCTCCACGGTGTCGCCGAGTTCGTGCCGCGTCCGCTCGATCTCCCGCCGCAGCTCGTCCGGTCCTTTGGCCCCGCGCCCCGCAGCCGCGGCCTCCGCGCCCGCATCCACATGGGACCCCGCGCGCCTCATGTCGTGCGTCATCGGTGCGCCCTTCCCTTGATCTCCTCGACATCGGCCTTCACACTGCCCATGGTCCGCTCGGGTTTGGGCGGCGTGGCCCGGCGCAACTGCCCACGACCGGCAAGAGCGAGCACACCGGCGATGGCGAACAGCAGCCCCGTGACGATGAGCGCCGCCGCCCACAGCGGCAGCACCAGGTCCAGCGCGGCGACACCCGTACCGGCCAGCGCGAGCAGCCCCGCATAACCGAACGCCCCCGCCGCACCCAGCATCCCGCCGCCGCGCCCCGCGCGGCGCCCCTTCTCCGCCAGTTCCTCCTTGGCGAGCGCCACTTCCTGCCGTGCGAGCCGGGAAATCTGTTCGGTGGCCTGCCCGACGAGCTCACCCACGCTGTGCTCGTCGCGAACCGGCCGTCGCTCGATGGTTCCGGTCACGATGCGCCTCCTCTCGGGTCGGGAACCCCGAGTACCCCCACCGCACCGGCGCTATCCATAAAGCAAGACTTACCGGTAATGGCCACGACATTTAAGTAGACCTTCACCACCCACCGGCGGACACTACCCCCATGACCCCACCCCTCGGCCGCACCCTGTGCGCGATGATCACCCCGTTCACCCCCACCGGCGCACTCGACCTGGACGGCGCCCAGCACCTGGCCGACCACCTGGTCACCCACGGCTGCGACGGCCTGGTCCTCTCGGGAACCACGGGCGAGTCCCCCACCACCACCGACGCGGAGAAGTCGTCCCTCGTCAAGGCGGTGCGCCAGGCCGTCGGCGCTCGGGCGACGATCGTCGCGGGCGTCGGCACCCCCGACACGGCCCACACCGCACGGCTGGCCCGCGAGGCGGAGAAGGCCGGCGCGGACGCCCTCCTGGTGGTGGCCCCGTACTACAGCAGACCCCCGCAGGACGCGATCGAGGCCCACTTCCTCACCCTCGCGGAGACCACGGGCCTCCCCCTCGCCCTGTACGACATCCCGTCCCGCACCGGGGTCCGCATCGAACCGGACACCCTCCTCCGCCTGGCGGAACACCCCCGTATCAAGGCGGTCAAGGACTGCTCGTACGACTTCCTGGCCGCCCAGAAGGTCATGTCCCGCACCGACCTCGCGTACTACGCGGGCTGCGACGAACACAACCTGGCCCTCTACGCGGTGGGCGCCGCCGGCTGTGTCAGCACGGTCGCCAACGTCGTCCCCGGTCACGTGCGCGCCGTACTGGACGCCTTCGACACGGGCGAGACGGCCCGCGCGGCGCACCTCCAGCAACAGGTGACGCCCCTGATCGAGGCGATGATGTCGAACGGCCTCCCCGGCACGGTCACCGCGAAGGCCCTCCTCGCCGCCCTGAACCTCCCCGCGGGCCCGCTCCGCCCACCCCTGAGGCCCGCCGACCGGAAGACGGCCGACGGGCTCAGAGCGGTGTACGACGGCCTGACGACCGCCTGACCCGCCTCACCGCCGTACGAACACCGGCTCCCACCGCCCCTTCGTGTCGTCCTTCGGCGACCGGAACCCGCTCAGCGGCACCACCTTGTCGCTGCCCACGGTGACCAGCACCAGCCGCTGGTGGAACTCGTCGCCGTCGGCGCCGATGTCCCAGGCGACGAGCGAGTCGCTGTCGGCCCAGGCCAGCAGTTGCTGTCCGCGGACCTCGGCGACCTGCTCCCCGGTGCGGGGGTCGAGGATCCAGGAGGACGTCTTGCGGGTCTTCCCCGCGAAGTCACCGGCGAGCCGCTGCCCGTCCGGCGACAGACCGGCGTCCACGTGCCAGACCAGATGCGCCTCGCGCGCGGGCGGCACGACGGCGTTGCCGTCGAGGTCGAAGAAGTCCAGGGCGGCCCCGCCGGAGGCGGCCCGCCCCGCCCAGACGAAGCGGCCGTCGGCGTTGAAGGCGAAGTCCTGGCGGGCGTTGACGAAGCCCGCCGGGTCGAGCGGATCGTCACTGGTCCGCACCTCGGTCCAGGTCCCGGCCCCCGACGCCACGTCGATGACCTGGAACCCGTTCCGGGACGAGGTGAGCGGCAGGTCCCACACGACCGACCCGTCCGAGTCCTGGGTCTTGACCAGCAGACCGGGATCCTCGCCGTACGTCGTCGCCACGAGCCTGCGGCCGTCCGGCGAGAACGCCAGGCCCCCCACCTCGTGGTCGACCGGAATCCACCGCTTGACCTCGCCGCTGGCGAGATCGAGCAGCCCGATGCGCCCGGCGGGCAGTTCCCGCTCCAGCACGGCCGCGGTCCTCAGCCCGGGGGCCACGGCGGCGAACGACCAGCGGTCGTCCTTCTCGTACTTCCCGGTCCCCGGGTCGAGCAGCCAGTAGGTGCGCTCGGAGACAAGGCGGTCCTCGCTCCGCCGGACCTTCTCGGTGGTGAAGTACGCGCCCATCGCCACGTCCCCGGCGGCCAGCAGTTCCCGCGGCGGCGACTGGCCGGTCCGGGCGACGACCTCGGTCTGCCCCACTCCACCGCCCGAGGGCCCCGTCCCCCCTCCGCCGGAGTCCAGCGCGGGCACCCCCACCGAGACCGTGATCACCGCCGCCGTCGCGGCGGCGACGGCGACCAGCCCGCGGACCCGGCGCCGCCGCCGTACCGCCAGCACCCGGTCGGCGAATCCCGGTCCGGGCGCGGTCAGTTCCGCCGCCTGTTCACGCAACGCGTCACGCACGAGTTCGTCGACGTTCACGACCGCACCTCCACGGGCGAGTAGTCACCGGACGGCCGCCGCTCGGCCTCGGACCGGCCGAGTGAGCGCAGTTCGGGCGCGAGGGCGCGCAGCCGGGCCAGGGAACGGTGGGTGGTGGACCGTACGGTGCCCACCGAGCAGCCCAGGATGCGGGCCACCTCGGCCTCGGGCAGGTCCTCGAAGTAGCGCAGCACCAGCATGGTGCGCTGGCGCGCGGTCAGCCGGGCCAGCGCACCCCGCATCAGCAGACGCAGCTCCGCGTCGGCCGAGGCGGCGTCCCCGTCCGTGCCGGGTTCCGGCGGTTCGGCCACGCTGAGTTCACGCCCGCGCCGTTTCAGCCGCCAGCGGCTGATCTGCTGCCGGTAGAGGATCTGCCGTACGTACGCCTCGGGTTCGTCGATGCGGTGCCAGCGGCCCGCCGCTTTGATCAGCGCGTTCTGCAGCAGGTCCTCGCCCGCGTGCCGGTCGCCGCCGCTCAGCAGGACGGCGGTCTTCAGCAGTGCGGGCGACCGGTTCGCCACGAACTCCCGGAAACTCTCCTGCGCTTCGGCATCCATCGTCACCTTCTCTTCACCCGGGAGCGGGCCCTGTGTCCGCTCCCCGCGCCCCTATGGACGCGCGCGGGCGGCTCCCGCTATGCCACCGCTCAGCGAATTCACAGAAAAAGCGGGCCGGACCGCGTCGCGTTTCCACGCGCTGCGGTCCGGCCCGCCGGAGCGCCCCTCAGTCCCAGGTGTACCCGTCCCCGAACAGCAGGGTGTGCTCCAGTACGTCCTCGGCGGGGTCGTCGATCTGACCGACGTTGGCGTTGATCAGTCCGACGCGGTGACCGTTGTGGGAGGCCGTGTTGGTCTCGTCCGCGTACGCGGAACCGGCCAGTGTGCCGCACAGCATCAGCACGGACGCCACTCCCATCACTCCGACCGCACAGCGGATCACGCCCCACACCCACTCGTTCGTCATCGCCCGTTCGTCCCCATTTCTGTATGTCAGTCGTCCCGGCTTCTGATCGGACCCTGTGTCCACCCGTTCATCTGCCAAAACGACCCCGAAGTCACGGGGAGTAACCCGTACGAGAGCGTACGGGTGTGACGGACGGCTCAGTTGTGGCTGTGCAGGACCTCGTTCAGGCCGCCCCAGACCGCGTTGTTCGGGCGGGCCTCGACCGTGCCGGTGACGGAGTTGCGGCGGTAGAGGATGTTGGAGGCGCCGGACAGCTCACGGGCCTTGACGACCTCACCGTCGGGCATGGTGACGCGGGTGCCCGCGGTGACGTACAGGCCGGCCTCGACCACGCACTCGTCACCGAGGGCGATGCCGACGCCCGCCTCGGCGCCGACCAGGCAGCGCTCGCCGATGACGATGCGCACGTTGCCGCCGCCGGAGAGGGTGCCCATGGTGGAGGCGCCGCCGCCGATGTCGGAGCCGTCGCCGACGACGACACCGGCCGAGATACGGCCCTCGACCATCGACGTGCCGAGCGTGCCGGCGTTGAAGTTGACGAAGCCCTCGTGCATGACGGTGGTGCCCTCGGCGAGGTGCGCGCCGAGCCGCACACGGTCGGCGTCGGCGATGCGGACGCCCTTGGGGGCGACGTAGTCCGTCATGCGGGGGAACTTGTCGACGGAGGTGACGGCCAGGTGCAGGCCCTCGGCACGGGCGTTGAGCCGCACCTTCTCCAGGTCGTCCACGGCGACCGGGCCGAGGGAGGTCCAGGCGACGTTGGCGAGGTGGGCGAAGATGCCGTCCAGGTTCTGGCCGTGCGGCCGGACCAGGCGGTGGGAGAGCAGGTGGAGGCGCAGGTAGACGTCGTGGGCGTCGACGGGCTTCTCGGCGAGCGAGGAGATGACCGTGCGGACCGCGACCACCTCGACGCCGCGGCGGGCGTCCGGACCGACCGCCGCGGTGGCGCCGCCGCCCAGGAGTTCCGCGGCCTGCTCGGCGGAGAGCCGCTCGGTGCCGGACGGGCCGGGCTCGTCGGCCAGTACGGGGGCGGGGAACCAGGTGTCGAGAACGGTGCCGTCGGCGGCGACGGTGGCGAGGCCGGCGGCCACCGCGCCGGAGGTGCTGTGAGCAGTCGTGTCGGTCATGAGGGCAACCTAACCAACCGGTGCCCGCGGACGCGAACCGGTACGGACCACGTCTCAGCGTGCGGTCCACGCGAACGGCGGCCCGCCGGGAGAGGACCCGCCGGGGCGGCGCGCACGGCCACGGGACAGCCCCGTCCGGAACGGCACGCACGCCGCCGACCAGCCCGTCCGGGGCGGCACACACGCCGCGGAACTGCCCGTCCGGGGCGACGCAGCACGCCGTGAAACGGCCCCGCCCGGAACGGCACACACGCCATCAGGCAGCCCCGCCCGAGGCAACGCGCCCCCGTCAGTGCGCCCCGCCCATATTGAGCACCACCACCCCGGCGATGATCAGCGCGATGCCGCCGGCCTTGGCGACGGTGAGTCCCTCGCCCATGAACATCGTGCCGATCACCGCGATGGCGGCCGTCCCGACCCCGGACCAGATGGCGTACGCCGTCCCGACCGACAGGGTCCTCAGGGTCTGTGCCAGCAGGGCGAACGCCACCAGGTACCCGGCGACGGTGACGACCGACGGCCAGAGCCGGGTGAAACCCTCGCTGTACTTCATGGCGGTCGTCCCGACCACTTCCGCTGCGATGGCTCCGGCGAGCAGTGCGTACCCCATGACGGCGATCGTAGCCAGGGACGACCACATGCGAGTGGCCCCCGGCACGCTGCCGGGGGCCACTCGACCGAACCGCTCGCTCAGACGTTGAAGCCCAGCGCCCGGAGCTGCTCACGGCCGTCGTCCGTGATCTTGTCGGGGCCCCACGGCGGCATCCAGACCCAGTTGATGCGCAACTCGCTGACCAGGCCGTCCGTGGCGGACTTGGCCTGGTCCTCGATGACGTCCGTCAGCGGGCAGGCCGCGGAGGTCAGGGTCATGTCGACGGTCGCCACATTGGAGTCGTCGACGTGGATGCCGTAGATGAGGCCGAGGTTGACGACGTCGATGCCCAGTTCGGGGTCGACGACGTCCATCAGGGCCTCGCGGAGCTCCTCCTCCGAGGCCGGCTTCATCTCCAGGGTCTCGCTCATGCCGTTGTCCTTTCGGCGTCGGCGCCCAGCGCCTGGGCCGTCGCGTCCTTCCACGCCATCCAGCTGAGGAGGGCGCACTTCACCCGGGCCGGGTACTTGGACACCCCGGCGAACGCGACCGCGTCCTCCAGGATCTCCTCCATCGCGTCGTCGGGCTCGATCTTCCCCTTGGACTGCATCAGTTCCAGGAAGGTCCCCTGGATCCGCTGCGCCTCGGCGAGGTCCTTGCCGACCAGCAGGTCGTTCAGCACGGAGGCGGAGGCCTGGCTGATGGAGCAGCCCTGTCCCTCGTAGCTGACGTCGCTGATCTTCGTGCCGTCGTACTTCACGCGGAGCGTGATCTCGTCACCGCACGTCGGGTTGACGTGGTGCACCTCGGCGTCGCCGTCCCTGAGACCACGCCCGTGCGGGTTCTTGTAGTGGTCCAGGATGACGTCCTGGTACATGGAGTCCAGCTTCACGCCTCAGCTCCTCATCCGAAGAAGTTCCGTACGTGCTCCAGGCCGTCGACCAGTGCGTCGATCTCGGCCGGCGTGGAGTACAGATAGAACGACGCTCGCGTGGTCGCGGGAATTCCGTACCGCAGGCAGACAGGGCGGGCGCAGTGATGACCCACGCGTACCGCGATGCCCTGTTCGTCGAGGACCTGGCCCACGTCGTGCGGGTGGATGTCGCCGAGCGTGAACGAGATCGCCGCGCCCCGGTCCTCGGCCGTGGCGGGGCCGATGATGCGCAGGTCCGGGACCTCGGCCAGGCGCTTGACCGCGTACTCGGTGATGGCGTGCTCATGGGCGAGGATCTTGTCCATGCCGATGGCCGACAGGTAGTCGATCGCCGCGCCGAGACCGACCGCCTGGGCGATCGGCGGGGTGCCCGCCTCGAACTTGTGCGGGGCCGGCGCGTAGGTCGACGAGCTCATCGACACGGTCTCGATCATCTCGCCGCCGCCGAGGAACGGGGGCAGGTCCTCCAGCAGCTCCTGGCGGCCCCAGAGCACGCCTATGCCGGTCGGGCCGCACATCTTGTGGCCGGTGAAGGCCACGAAGTCGGCCTGGAGGGCCTGGACGTCCAGCGGCATGTGCGGCGCGGCCTGGGAGGCGTCGACGCAGACGAGCGCGCCGACCTCCTGGGCGCGGCGCACGATCGCCTCGACCGGGTTGACCGTGCCCAGGATGTTGGAGACCAGCACGAAGGAGACGATCTTCGTCTTCTCGGTGATGACCTCGTCGATGTTGGAGAGGTCGAGCCGGCCGTCGTCGGTCAGCCCGAACCACTTCAGCTTCGCGCCGGTGCGCTGCGCGAGCAGCTGCCACGGCACGATGTTGGAGTGGTGCTCCATCTCCGTGATGACGATCTCGGTCTCGTGGTCCACCCGGTAGGGCTCGTCGGCCCAGCCGAGCATGTTGGCCACGAGGTTGAGCGACTCCGAGGCGTTCTTGGTGAAGATCACCTCGTCGCGCGAGGGGGCGTTGACGAACTCCGCGACCTTGTCGCGCGCACCCTCGTACAGCGCCGTGGCCTCCTCGGCGAGCACATGCACACCGCGGTGGACGTTGGCGTTGTAGCGCTCGTAGTACTCGCTCAGGGCGTCCAGCACCTGACGCGGCTTCTGCGAGGTCGCCGCGTTGTCCAGGTACACGAGCTTCCGGCCGTCGTGGACCTGACGGTCCAGGATGGGGAAGTCCTTGCGGATCGCCTCGGTGTCGAGGAGGCCCGGCAGCTGTGTCACTCGGATGCGCCACCCTTCACGTACTTGTCGTAGCCCTCTGCCTCGAGCTGGTCGGCGAGCTCCGCGCCGCCGGACTCGGCGATCCGTCCGGCCGCGAAGACGTGGACGTGGTCGGGCTTGATGTAGCGCAGGATGCGCGTGTAGTGCGTGATCAGCAGGGTGCCGACCTCGCCGGACTCGCGGACGCGGTTGACGCCCTCGGAGACGACGCGCAGGGCGTCGACGTCGAGGCCGGAGTCGGTCTCGTCGAGGATCGCGACCTTCGGCTTGAGCAGTTCGAGCTGGAGGATCTCGTGGCGCTTCTTCTCACCGCCGGAGAAGCCCTCGTTGACGTTGCGCTCGGCGAAGGCGGGGTCCATGTTGAGGCGCTCCATGGCCTCCTTGACCTCCTTCACCCAGGTGCGCAGCTTGGGGGCCTCGCCGCGGACGGCGGTGGCGGAGGTGCGCAGGAAGTTGGAGACGGAGACGCCGGGGACCTCGACCGGGTACTGCATGGCGAGGAAGAGGCCGGCGCGGGCGCGCTCGTCGACGGACATCTCCAGGACGTCCTCGCCGTCGAGGGTGACGGTGCCGCCGGTGATCGTGTACTTGGGGTGACCCGCGAGGGAGTAGGCGAGGGTCGACTTGCCGGAGCCGTTGGGGCCCATGATGGCGTGCGTCTCGCCCTGCTTCACGGTCAGGTCGACGCCCTTGAGGATCTCCTTCGTGGCGTTGTCGGCCTCGACGGTGACGTGCAGGTCTCGGATTTCAAGCGTTGCCATGGGTGCCTCAGGACTCCTGGGTGAGGGAGACGAGCACGTCGTCCCCTTCGATCTTTACGGGGTATACGGGGACGGGGCGCGTCGCCGGGAGGGCGTCGGGCTTGCCGGAACGGAGGTCGAAACGCGAGCCGTGCAGCCAGCACTCGATGTGGCAGTCGTCCACCTCGCCCTCCGCGAGGGAGACGTTCGCGTGCGAGCAGATGTCGTGGATCGCGAACACCTCCCCCTCGGTCCGCACGATGGAGACCGGCGTGCCGTCGAGTTCCACCCTTTTCGGGGTGTCCTCCTCCAGCTCGCTCAGCCCGCAGGCGCGTCGGTACGTCATGCGACCGCCGCCTCCAGCTCCTCCTCGATCTTGGCGATCAGGCGCTCCTCGATGTCCGGGACGCCGATCTGCTGGACGAGTTCGGCGAAGAAGCCGCGGACCACCAGGCGGCGGGCGTCCTGCTCGGGGATGCCGCGGGCCATCAGGTAGAAGAGCTGCTCGTCGTCGAAGCGGCCGGTCGCGGAGGCGTGGCCGGCGCCGACGATCTCACCGGTCTCGATCTCCAGGTTGGGCACGGAGTCGACGCGGGCGCCGTCGGTGAGGACCAGGTTGCGGTTCATCTCGTAGGTGTCGGTGCCCTCGGCCTTGGCCTCGATGAGCACGTCACCGATCCACACGGCGTGCGCGTCGTCGCCCTGGAGCGCGCCCTTGTAGACGACGTTGGACTTGCAGTGCGGCACGTTGTGGTCGACGAGGAGGCGGTGCTCCTGGTGCTGCCCCTTGTCGGTGAAGTACAGGCCGAACAGCTCGGCCTCGCCGCCGGGGCCCGCGTAGGTGACGCGCGGGTGGAGGCGTACGACGTCGCCGCCGAAGGTGACGATCACCGACTTGAAGGAGGCGTCGCGGCCGAGGAGGGCGTCGTGCTGGGCGGCGTGCACCGCCTTGTCGTCCCAGTCCTGGACGGAGACGACGGTGAGCTTGGCGCCGTCGCCGAGCACGTACTCGACGTTGGCGGCGAGCACCGCGTCACCGGTGTGGTCGATGACCACGAGGGCCTCGGCGAAGGCGCCGAGCTCGATCACCTGGTGGGCGTAGGCGGTGCCGCCCTCGCCGTGCACCGCGATGCGGATCGGCTCGGTGAGGACGGTCTCCTTGGGCACGGTCACGACCGAGGCCCGCTCGAAGGCGGAGTACGCCTGGGCGGCGACGCGGTCCACCGGGGTGCCGGCGCGGCCGAGCCGCGCGTCGTCGCGGCCGACGGTCTCGACGACGACGCCCTCGGGCGCCTCGACGGTGACCTTGAGGCCCGCGTCGGTGGCGGTGGCGGTGCCGTCGTGCAGACCGCGCAGCCGCTCCAGCGGGGTGAACCGCCACTCCTCCTCGCGGCCGTGGGGGACGGGGAAGTCCGCCACGTCGAAGGACGGGGGCGCGCTCATGCGGGTCGCGACGGTCGACTCCGCGGCGACCGCGATCGAGCCCGCGGTGGTGGAACCCACGGGGATGTTCTGAGCCTCAGCCATGGCTGTCGTAGTGCTCGCTTTCCTTTGCGTAAGGGGGCTTGACGGAACGGCGCCGGTGCTTAGCCGACCGCGCCTTCCATCTGCAGCTCGATCAGCCGGTTGAGCTCGAGCGCGTACTCCATCGGCAGTTCCTTGGCGATCGGCTCGACGAAGCCGCGCACGATCATCGCCATCGCCTCGAACTCGCTCAGGCCGCGGCTCATCAGGTAGAAGAGCTGGTCCTCGGAGACCTTGGAGACGGTCGCCTCGTGGCCCATGGACACGTCGTCCTCGCGGACGTCCACGTAGGGGTAGGTGTCCGAGCGGGAGATGGTGTCGACGAGCAGCGCGTCGCAGAGCACGTTGGACTTGGAGCCCGGGGCGCCCTCGCCGATCTCGATCAGACCGCGGTAGGAGGTGCGGCCACCGCCGCGCGCCACCGACTTGGAGACGATGTTGGACGAGGTGTTCGGGGCCATGTGGACCATCTTGGCGCCCGCGTCCTGGTGCTGGCCCTCGCCGGCGAAGGCGATGGACAGCGTCTCGCCCTTGGCGTGCTCGCCCATGAGGTAGACGGCCGGGTACTTCATCGTCACCTTGGAGCCGATGTTGCCGTCGACCCACTCCATGGTCGCGCCCTCGTAGGCCACGGCGCGCTTGGTGACCAGGTTGTAGACGTTGTTCGACCAGTTCTGGATGGTCGTGTAGCGGCAGCGGGCGTTCTTCTTGACGATGATCTCGACGACCGCGCTGTGCAGGGAGTCGCTCTTGTAGATCGGGGCGGTGCAGCCCTCGACGTAGTGCACGTAGGCACCCTCGTCGACGATGATCAGGGTCCGCTCGAACTGGCCCATGTTCTCGGTGTTGATCCGGAAGTAGGCCTGGAGCGGGATCTCGACGTGCACGCCCGGCGGGACGTAGATGAAGGAGCCGCCCGACCACACGGCGGAGTTCAGCGACGCGAACTTGTTGTCGCCGACCGGGATGACCGTGCCGAAGTACTCCTTGAAGAGCTCCGGGTGCTCCTTCAGGGCGGTGTCGGTGTCGAGGAAGATGACGCCCTGCTCCTCCAGGTCCTCACGGATCTGGTGGTAGACGACCTCCGACTCGTACTGGGCGGCGACACCGGCGACGAGGCGCTTCTTCTCGGCCTCCGGGATGCCCAGCTTGTCGTAGGTGTTCTTGATGTCCTCGGGCAGGTCCTCCCAGGACTCCGCCTGCTTCTCCGTGGAGCGCACGAAGTACTTGATGTTGTCGAAGTCGATGCCGGAGAGGTCGGAGCCCCAGTTCGGCATGGGCTTCTTCTCGAACAGGCGCAGGCCCTTGAGGCGGAGCTTGGTCATCCACTCCGGCTCGTCCTTCTTCGCGGAGATGTCCCGGACGACGTCCTCGTTCAGGCCGCGGCGCGCCGACGCACCGGCCTCGTCACGGTCGGCCCAGCCGTATTCGTAGTTGCCCAGACCCTCCAGCTCGGGGTGGGCAGTCTCCGTGGGGAGAGTCATGCGGGGTTCCTCCCGGACGTGCTTTCAGATGCGTGGTGGGAAATCTTGGGGATGAACGTCGTGCAGACGCCGTCGCCGTGCGCGATGGTGGCCAGTCGCTGCACATGCGTACCGAGGAGCTCGGCGAAAAATTCCGTCTCGGCCTCGCAGAGCTGCGGGAACTTCTCGGCGGCGTGGGCGACCGGGCAGTGGTGCTGGCAGAGCTGCTCACCGACCGGCGCGCTGCGCGCAGTCGCAGCGTACCCGTCCACGCTCAGGGCCTTGGCCAACGCTTCCGTCCGCTCCTCGGGGGCCGCGGCCTCGACCGCCTTGCGGTAGGCGTCCGCCTGGGCCGCGATCCGGGCGCGGGCGAACGCGGCGATCGCCTCGCCGCCGCCCTCCCGCTCACCGATCCACCGCAGGGCGTCCAGGGCCAGTTTGTCGTACGACTGGTCGAAGGCGTCCCGCCCGCAGTCGGTGAGGGCGAAGACCTTGGCCGGGCGCCCGCGCGTGCGCGCGCCGTAGACGCGCCGCTCGCGGGCTTCCACGACGTTGTCGGCGGCCAGCGCGTCCAGGTGCCGGCGTACGGCCGCCTGGGTGAGGCCGAGCCGCTCGGCGAGCTCGGCGACGGTCGACGGGCCGTGGTCCAGGATGGAGCGGGCGACGCGGTTGCGGGTGGACCGCTCACCGGTTGCCAGTTCCTCGTGGGGAGCCTCGCCGACGTTTTTCACAACGCCATTGTTGCGTAATTCATCCGAGCCGGGCAAGCCGCGCCCGGACGGCCCGAAGGTGCGCTGCATCACTTAGGTATACCTAACGTGACCTGCGGAAACGATCTTTGATCGATCAAATCGGTGGCGTCCCGCGGCGCCTTCCGGGACACTCCGGGACCATGCCCACACCCCCTCCGACCGGCCCTCTTGTCACCCGTGACACCCTCACCGCGCAACTGCGCGAGCTGGGCGTGCGGCCCGGCGAGACCCTCCTCGCGCACACCTCGCTCAGCTCCCTCGGCTGGGTCAACGGCGGACCGGTCACGGTCGTCCGGGCGCTGCTGGACGCGCTGGGTCCGGACGGCACGCTGGTGGTGCCCACCCAGTCCGCGGACCTCTCCGACCCGGCGCTGTGGCAGGCACCGCCGGTGCCCGAGGAGTGGTGGGAGACCGTCCGGGCGACCATGCCCGCCTACGACCCGCTGACCACGCCCTCGCGCGGGGTCGGGGTGATCCCCGAGACCGTACGGACCTGGCCGGGCGCGGTGCGCAGCGAGCACCCCCAGACGTCCTTCGCGGCGGTGGGCGCCCGCGCGGCGGAGACCGTCGCGGGGCACGCGGCCGACTGCCGGCTCGGAGAGCGCAGCCCGCTGGCGAAGCTGGAGCGGACGGGTGCGCGGGTGCTGCTGCTCGGCGCCGGATACGACACCTGCACCGCCTTCCACCTCGCCGAGTACCGCCTCCCGTCCCCGCGCGTGGCGGTGGGCCGCCCCGGTCCGGACGGCTGGGAGACGGTGACCGAGGTGTCGATCACCTCCGAGCGCTTCGACGAGCTGGGACACGACTTCGAACGGGACCGTCCCGTCGTGCGCGGCCGGGTCGGGGCGGCCGGGGCACGGCTGTTCCCCGTGGCGGACGCGGTGGCCTACGCCGAGCGCTGGCTGGCGACGCACCGTCCCCGTGAAGAGGGGTGCGGGCACCCGGCGCTCTGAGCCCCCGGCCGCCTCCCTAGACTCGTGACCCATGCGAAGTGAGCCCGTGGTCCAGGTGCAGGCCCTGGTGAAGCGGTACGGCACGAAGACCGCGGTGGACGGCCTCGACCTGGTGGCCCGGCAGGGCGTGACCGCCGTGCTCGGCCCCAACGGGGCGGGCAAGACGACCACGGTCGAGACCTGCGAGGGGTACCGGCGGCCGGATTCCGGCACGGTGCGCGTCCTGGGTCTCGACCCGGTGAGGCAGTCGGCGGCGCTGCGGCCCCGCGTCGGGGTGATGCTCCAGTCCGGCGGCGTCTACTCGGGCGCACGGGCCGACGAGATGCTCCGCCACGTGGCGAAGCTGCACGCGCACCCGCTGGACGTGGACGCGCTGATCGAGCGCCTCGGGCTCGGGTCCTGCGGCCGTACGTCGTACCGGCGGCTCTCCGGCGGCCAGCAGCAGCGGCTCGCGCTGGCGATGGCCGTGGTGGGGCGCCCGGAGCTGGTGTTCCTGGACGAGCCGACCGCCGGCCTCGACCCGCAGGCCCGCCGCGCCACCTGGGACCTGGTCCGGGACCTGCGCGCGGACGGCGTCTCCGTCATCCTCACCACCCACTACATGGACGAGGCCGAACAGCTCGCCGACGACGTGGCGGTCATCGACGCCGGCCGGGTCATCGCCCAGGGCTCCCCCGAGGAACTGTGCAGGGGCGGCGCAGAGAACACGCTCCGCTTCTCCGGACGGCCGGGCCTGGACGTGGCGTCCCTGCTGAAGGCGCTGCCCCCCGGTTCCTCGGGCGCCGAGGTGGCCCCGGGCTCGTACCGGGTCGTCGGCGAGGTCGACCCGCAACTGCTCGCCACGGTGACGTCCTGGTGCGCGCAGCACGGGGTGATGCCGGACCGGATCTCGGTCGAACGGCACACCCTCGAGGACGTCTTCCTGGAACTCACCGGCAAGGAGCTGCGTTCGTGACGGCCACCGGCGCCTACACCCCGAAGCCGGGGGCCGCTCCCCTGGCGCGCATGATCGCCGCGCAGGCCGCGCTCGAGACGAGGATGCTGCTGCGCAACGGCGAGCAGCTGCTGCTGACGGTGATCATCCCCACGCTGCTGCTGGTGCTCTTCAGCACCGTGGACGTGGTGGACACCGGTGAGGGCGAGGCGGTGGACTTCCTGGCCCCCGGCGTCCTCGCGCTCGCGGTGATGTCGACGGCGTTCACCGGGCAGGCCATCGCGACCGGCTTCGAGCGTCGGTACGGCGTGCTGAAGCGGCTGGCCTCGTCGCCGCTGCCGCGCTGGGGACTGATGGCCGCGAAGACGCTGTCGGTGCTGGTCACCGAGGTCCTCCAGGTGATCCTCGTCACGGTGATCGCGCTCGCGCTCGGCTGGTCCCCGCAGGGCAACCCCTTCGCGGTGTTCCTGCTGCTGGTCCTCGGCACGGCCGCCTTCTCCGGGCTCGGCCTGCTGATGGCGGGCACCCTCAAGGCCGAGGCGACGCTCGCCGCCGCCAACCTGGTGTTCCTGCTGCTGCTCGTCGGCGGCGGGGTGGTCGTACCGCTGGACGAGTTCCCGGGTCCGGCCCAGGACGTCCTGGGCCTGCTGCCGATCTCCGCGCTCTCGGAGGGCCTGCGGGACGTGCTCCGGGACGGGGCCGGAGTGCCGTGGGCCGACCTCGGCATCCTCGCCGTGTGGGCGGTCGCGGGTCTCACGGCGGCCGGGAAGCTCTTCCGCTGGGAGTGAGGCCCCGTCCGCGGGCAGTCCCGTGCCTCCCTCAGTGCCTCCCTTGTGAGTGGGAGGTGCCCCCGCCGATCTGGGGCACCTCCCACTCACAAGGGAGGCACCCCGCAAGCGCCGGGCCGCGCACGCCCCGGCCAAGACGGACCCTCGTGAAAGCATGCACAAGCGGCGTCCTACGATGGGACGCGTGCCAAACGTGACCCGCGCCGACGCCCAGGCGGCCCTGCGCAACCCGCTCGCCTTCATCGCCGCACGCTGGACCCCGGACCCCCGGACCGTCCGCCGGGCGGCCCTCGCCGCGCTCGTCATGGCGGTCGTCATCGTGGTCACCGGCGGTGCCGTGCGCCTGACCGGCTCCGGCCTGGGCTGCCCGACCTGGCCCAAGTGCACCGACGACTCCCTCACCACGACCAGCGAGATGGGCCTGCACGGCGTCATCGAGTTCGGCAACCGCCTGCTGACGTACGTGCTCTGCGCCGCCGTCGGCTGGGCGATCATCGCCGCGCGCTCGGAGAAGCCGTACCGGCGCAGCCTCACCCTGCTGGGCTGGACGCAGTTCTGGGTCGTCATGGGCAACGCGATCCTCGGCGGCATCGTCGTCCTCGTCGGCCTGAACCCGTACACGGTCGCGGCGCACTTCCTGCTCTCCACCGCGCTGATCGCGGTCGCCACGGTGATGTGGCAGCGCACCCGGGAGGGGGACGCGGAACCCCGGCCGCTGGTCGGCAAGGCCGTGCAGCAGCTGGTGTGGTTCATGGTGGCCGCCTCCGTGCTGCTGATCGCGGTCGGCACGGTGGTGACCGGCGCGGGCCCGCACGCGGGTGACTCCAGCGAGGTCCCGCGGATGCCGGTCGACTGGGAGACGGTCAGCAAGCTGCACGCCGTACTGGCGTGGATCGTGGTGACGCTGACGTTCGCCCTGTGGTTCGTCCTGAAGGCGGTCGACGCCCCCGAGGGCCCGCCGGCCCGCACCCGCGAGCTGTTCCTGATCCTGCTCGCGCAGGGCGCCATCGGCTATGTGCAGTACTTCACCGACCTCCCCGAGGTCCTGGTCGGCCTGCACATGTTCGGCTCCTGCGTGATGTGGATCTGGGTGCTGCGGGTGCTGCTGTCGCTGCGCGAGCGGCCTGCGGCCGCGGTACCGGACGCGGTCGTACCGGCTGCTCAGGAGCCCGCCACCAGCGCGTCGATCGCCGGCCCCAGGTAGTCCCTGGTCAGCCGGGCCCGGCGCAGGGTCCACCCCTCGGCGGGCGGCGCGGGATCCTCGTAGCGTCGTCTCCTGATGTCCTCCACGACCTCGCCGGGCGCGCCGAGGCCGGGCAGGACGTCCAGGGCCTCCCGTTTGGTGATCAGGCGGCCCTCGCGGAGGGTGACGGTGGCGCGGGCGAAGGTCAGCAGGCCCAGGTCGACCCACACGTCCCGGGTCCAGTTGGCCGCCCGGTCCACCTCCCGCCGCCAGTAGTCGCGCTGGTCGCGCACCACGAACGCGGCGAGCTCGCCGTCCGGCACCGGCGGCAGTACGTCCGCGGGCGGCACCCCGTGCAGGACCCGGCCGAAGGTGTGCAGTTCCGTGCGGGTGACCGGGGTGACGGGGCGCTTGAAGAGCTGTTCGTGCGCCCAGGTCAGGTGGCGCCGCCCGGCGTCCGCCGCGGTCCGTGGCGTCAGGTAGGTGCAGTGCAGCCGGTCGGCGAGCGGCTCCTCCCGCAGCCGCGCGTGCAGCAGCGCGACGCGCCACGGCGTCCGGGGCGTGACCGGGTGGTCCAGGACCGCGATCACGTCCAGATCGCTGCGGCCCTCCCGGTAGTCACCGGCGGCCAGTGAACCGTGCGCCCACACGGCCACCGGGTCGAGCGGCGCCAGGCCGGTGAGGAAGCGGTCGAGCAACGCGTCGGTCGGCATCCGCCCAGTCTTCACGGATCAGTCCAGTCCGTACACCCTGCCCGCGTTCCCCGAGGCGATCAGGCCGGCCACCCGCTGGGCGTCGTCGAGCGACCACGCCCCCTCGGCCACCCAGGTGCCCAGCACCCGGCCGAGCGCCTCGCGGAACAGGTGGGCGGCGACGACGTGCAGCTCGGGCAGGCCGCGGGCGCCGCTGGAGAAGAGGACCTTGCCGAAGGGGGCGAGTTCCAGGATCTCCGCGAGGACGGTCGCCGCGCGGGCGCCGGTGCGGACCAGGGCGGCGCCGCAGTCGGCGTGGACGTGCGGGAAGACACCGGCGAGATGGGCGGCGTGACGGTGGTACGGGTAGCCGTGCAGCAGCACCAGGTCGGTGCCGAGACCGGCGGTGGCCCGGACGAAGTCGGTCAGCAGGACCGGGTCGGTGCGGTCGACGCGGGCGCCCGGTGCGGCGAGACCGGCGTGGAGCTGGAGGGGCCGGCCCGAGGCGACGGCGATCCACAGCAGATGCCGCAGCAGCACGGGGTCGCTCAGTTCGTCCCCGACCCGGCGTGCGGCCAGCCAGCGCCCCGCCGCGCCCCGCACCTCCCCCGGTCCGGGCGGCTCGGGGGCGAGCGCCAGACCGTGCCGTACGCCGGCGACGGAGGTGAAGGCGACGGCGTGCGCGGCGGCCGCGTGCACCGACTCGGCGAGGTTGGCGAGGAAGGACTCGACGGTGCCGGAGGTGTCGGCGACCTGTTCGGCGAGCTGTTCCAGGCGGACGATCTCGTGCGCCTCGGCGTCCCCGGCCGTGCCCAGCTCGGTGGGTCCCGTGAGGTCGCCGGGCAGCCCGGTGTCGACGAGGTAGGCGGTGATGCCGCTGCCCCGCAGCAGCCGCCGCCCTGCCTCGATCACGCCGAGTTCACGGCGCCGGGCGAGGTAGTGGGCGGGCGGGCAGTGCGGTTCCAGGCCGAGCAGGGGCGGACACCAGCGGCGTACGGCGAATCCGGTCTGGGTGTCGAAGAGGGTGGTGCCGGGGGCGGGCGGGCCCTCGGTGGGAGCGAGCTGGGCCTCGAAGGTGCCCAGGCCCAGCTCCGTGCGGAGCACTCCGTGGCAGTACTGGTCCACGAGTGAGGGCGTTTCGATCATCCGGGGCTCCCCGTAATGGACCGTGTGCGTCACAGGTCCTAACGGGTGAACCCCGGAAGAGGTCGCGCGTCCGCCGGGTGCCGGTCGGTTCGGCGGGGGCGGG
>NZ_NCTE01000688.1:18326-26757 GCF_002114215.1 Streptomyces sp. 13-12-16
TGCGGCTCCACTCGTACGGCCCCGTCCTCACCTTCGCCGCGAACTCTCCGTCGAAGTTCTCGTGCACCGTGATGCCCGCCTTCTCCACGGCCTTCTGGGCGATCTCCACCGAGGGGGCGAAGACGTCACCCCAGTCGCCGTCCTCGCCGACGAGGACGATGCGGGCGCCGCGCTGTCCGAGGTACGCGATCTGTCCCTCGGCGCCGCCGTGTGCCGTGGCGAAGCCGCTGATCTGCTTGGCGAGCCGGGCCGCCTTCTGCCCGGCCTTCGGGTCCACCTGCTGCGTGTCTGCCATGACCAGGATGCTACCGACGGGTAGATCGAACGGCGACGGGCGGGGTCCGTGGCCTTGACCACGTACCCCGCCCGGTCGGCGAGCAAGGAACGGTCACCGCAGGAACGGGTCCACCGCGATGGCCACGAAGAGCAGCGACACATAGGTGATGGACCAGTGGAACAGCCGCATCTCCTTCAGCTTGCCGCCCGTCACCTCGGCCTTCGCGCGGTTCAGCAGCGCGTGCGCCTCCCACAGCCACCAGCCGCCCGCCGCGAGGGCGACCGCCGTGTAGAACCAGCCGGTGTAGCCGAGCGGGGTGAGCAGCAGCGACACCGCGACCATGACCCAGCTGTAGAGCACGATCTGCTTGGCGACCACCTTGTTGGAGGCGATGACCGGCAGCATCGGCACGCCGACGCGCGCGTAGTCGTCCTTCACCTTCATGGACAGCGGCCAGTAGTGCGGCGGCGTCCAGAAGAAGATGACGAGGAAGAGGACGACCGGCGCCCACGACAGCGAGTTGGTGACCGCGGACCAGCCGATCAGCACCGGCATGCAGCCGGCGATGCCGCCCCACACGATGTTCTGCGACGTGCGCCGCTTGAGGAGCATCGTGTAGACGACGACGTAGAAGAGGAGTGCGCCGAGGGAGAGCCACGCGGACAGCCAGTTGACGGCGAGCCCGAACATCAGGGTCGAGACGACCGCGAGGGCGATGCCGAAGGCCAGGCACTCGCGCGGGCTGACCATGCCGGTCACCAGCGGACGCTGCGAGGTGCGGTCCATCAGCGCGTCGATGTCGCGGTCGATGTACATGTTGAGCGCGTTCGCGCCGCCCGCGGACAGGTAGCCGCCGACGCAGGTCAGCAGCACCAGCCCCAGGTCGGGGACGCCCTGCTGCGCCAGGAACATCACCGGGACGGTGGTGATGAGCAGCAGCTCGATGATCCGCGGCTTGGTGAGAGCCACGAACGCCATCACACGGGCCCCGAACGGCCGACGGGCAGGGCTCTGACTCGTCCCCAGCACCCCCTCCCCCAGAGCCTTAAGGGCCTGGGAGGTACCCCCAGGACGGGATTCAACGGCCGTCACGCACACCCCTACAGAGATTCCAGCAAGCCTCCCCGTACGAGGTGGGGGTAAAGGCTCGCGCGTACCACGCCACTGTAGACGTTGCCCAGACCCGGACATTCGCGGGGGTCCGCTCGTGTTGGCCGGCTCCCTCCGAGGTGCGCCCCGAAGCTCGATTGAGCACCCGGATGAGCGGCTCCGTATTCATCTGCCGAATGGGAAAACGAACCGGTCAGGAGGCGGATCCACAAGAGTGCCCGCACTCTGGAATGACGCGGAAAAAGGCACGTCCTACGGGGGTAGGCTCGACCACGCCGGTGGGCAGTCACCGGCCGTCCGAATCCATGTGGAGAGGAGCCCTGACTCAGGGTGAGCAACAAGCCGACCACCACAGACCTCGAGTGGACCGAGTTGGATCAGCGGGCCGTCGACACCGCCCGCGTCCTGGCCGCCGATGCCGTACAGAAGGTCGGTAACGGCCATCCGGGTACGGCGATGAGTTTGGCGCCCGCCGCCTACACCCTCTTCCAGAAGGTGATGCGGCACGACCCGGCGGACGCCGACTGGGTCGGGCGGGACCGTTTCGTGCTGTCCGCCGGCCATTCGTCCCTGACCCTCTACACCCAGCTCTACCTGGCCGGTTTCGGCCTGGAGCTGGACGACCTGAAGGCGTTCCGCACCTGGGGCTCGAAGACGCCGGGCCACCCGGAGTACGGGCACACCACGGGCGTGGAGACCACGACCGGCCCGCTGGGCCAGGGTGTCGCCAACGCCGTGGGCATGGCGATGGCCGCGCGCTACGAGCGCGGCCTGTTCGACCCGGAGGCCCCCGCGGGCGAGTCTCCGTTCGACCACTTCGTCTACTGCATCGCCGGTGACGGCTGCCTCCAGGAGGGCATCTCCGCCGAGGCGTCCTCCCTCGCGGGCCACCAGAAGCTGGGCAACCTGGTGCTGCTGTGGGACGACAACCACATCTCCATCGAGGGCGACACCGAGACGGCCGTCTCCGAGGACGTCGTCAAGCGGTACGAGGCGTACGGCTGGCACGTGCAGCGTGTCGCGCCGAAGCCGGACGGCGACCTGGACCCGAACGCGATCTACGACGCGGTCCAGGAGGCCAAGAAGGTCACCGACCGTCCGTCGTTCATCGCCATGCGCTCGATCATCGCCTGGCCCGCGCCGAACGCGCAGAACACCGAGGCCGCGCACGGCTCGGCGCTCGGCGACGACGAGGTCGCGGCCACCAAGCGCGTCCTGGGCTTCGACCCGGAGCAGAGCTTCGAGGTCACCGACGAGGTCATCGGCCACACCCGCAAGGCGCTGGAGCGGGGCCAGGCGGCCCGCGCGGTGTGGGAGAAGTCCTTCCAGCAGTGGCGGGACAACAACCCCGAGCGCGCCGCCGAGTACGACCGGATCGCCGCCGGTGAGCTGCCCAAGGGATGGCAGGACGTCATCCCGGTGTTCGAGCCGGGCAAGGGCGTGGCCACCCGTGCCGCGTCCGGCAAGGTGCTCCAGGCGCTCGGCGCGGTGGTCCCGGAGCTGTGGGGCGGCTCGGCCGACCTGGCGGGCTCCAACAACACCACGATCGACAAGACGTCGTCGTTCCTCCCGGTCGGCAACCCGCTGCCCGAGGCGGACCCGTACGGCCGCACGATCCACTTCGGCATCCGCGAGCACGCCATGGCCGCGGAGATGAACGGCATCGCGCTGCACGGGAACACCCGCATCTACGGCGGAACGTTCCTGGTCTTCTCCGACTACATGCGCAACGCCGTCCGGCTGTCGGCGCTGATGCACCTGCCGGTCACCTACGTGTGGACGCACGACTCCATCGGTCTGGGCGAGGACGGCCCGACGCACCAGCCGGTCGAGCACCTGGCCTCGCTGCGCGCCATCCCCGGTCTGAACGTGGTCCGCCCGGCCGACGCCAACGAGACCGCGATCGCCTGGCGGGAGATCCTCACCCGCTGGACGAAGGAGTTCGGCAAGGGCGCCCCGCACGGTCTGGCGCTGACCCGCCAGGGCGTGCCGACGTACGAGCCGAACGAGGACGCGGCGAAGGGCGGCTACGTGCTGTTCGACGCGGAGGGCGGCGACGCCCAGGTCGTCCTCATCGCGACCGGCTCCGAGGTGCACGTCGCCGTCGAGGCGCGCGAGCGGCTCCAGGCCGACGGTGTGCCGACGCGCGTGGTGTCCATGCCGTCCGTGGAGTGGTTCGAGGAGCAGGACCAGGGGTACCGGGACAGCGTCCTGCCGCCGGCCGTCAAGGCGCGCGTGGCCGTCGAGGCGGGTATCGGCCTCACGTGGCACAAGTACGTCGGGGACGCCGGCCGGATCGTCTCCCTGGAGCACTTCGGTGCCTCCGCCGACGGCAAGGTGCTGTTCGAGGAGTTCGGCTTCACCGCCGAGAACGTGGCGGCCGTCGCCAGGGAATCGATCGCCGCAGCCCAGCGCTGACGCCCATACACGACACGTAGGAGATGGAATTTCCATGACAGACGCACTCAAGCGCCTTTCCGACGAAGGCGTCGCGATCTGGCTGGACGACCTGTCGCGCAAGCGGATCACGTCCGGCAACCTCGCCGAGCTGATGGACCAGCAGCACGTCGTGGGCGTCACCACCAACCCGACGATCTTCCAGAAGGCGATCTCCGAGGGCGACGGCTACGACACGCAGCTCGCCGACCTCGCCGCCCGCAAGGTCACCGTCGAAGAGGCCATCCGGATGATCACCACGGCGGACGTCCGCGACGCCGCCGACATCCTGCGCCCGGTCTTCGACGCCACCGACGGCCAGGACGGCCGGGTCTCGATCGAGGTCGACCCGCGGCTGGCGCACGACACCCGCGCGACGGTCGCCGAGGCCAAGCAGCTCGCCTGGCTGGTGGACCGGCCCAACACGCTGATCAAGATCCCGGCGACCGAGGCCGGCATCCCGGCGATCGCCGAGGTCATCGGCCTGGGCATCAGCGTCAACGTCACGCTGATCTTCTCCCTGGAGCGCTACCGCAAGGTCATGGACGCGTTCCTGACCGGCCTGGAGAAGGCCAAGGAGCGCGGCCTGGACCTGTCGAAGATCCACTCCGTGGCGTCCTTCTTCGTGTCCCGCGTGGACACCGAGATCGACAAGCGGATCGACGCGCTCGGCACCGACGAGGCCAAGGCGCTGCGCGGCAAGGCCGCCATCGCCAACGCGCGCCTGGCCTACCAGGCGTACGAGGAGGTCTTCTCCACGGACCGCTGGAGCGCGCTGGAGCGCGAGGGCGCCAACAAGCAGCGTCCGCTGTGGGCGTCGACCGGTGTGAAGGACAAGGCGTACAAGGCGACGATGTACGTCGACGAGCTGGTGGCGCCGAACACGGTGAACACCATGCCGGAGGCGACGCTGTACGCCACCGAGGAGAAGGGCGAGATCCGGGGCGACGCCGTCACCGGCACCTACGAGCAGGCCCGCGCCGACCTGGACGCGGTCGAGGCGCTCGGCATCTCGTACGACGAGGTGGTGCAGCTTCTGGAGGACGAGGGCGTCGACAAGTTCGAGGGCTCCTGGAACGACCTGCTGAAGTCGACCGAGGCGGAGCTTCAGCGCCTCGCCCCCTCGGAGGGCTGAGACCTTGTCGAGCAGCAATCCGCTGCGTGACCCCGCCGACCGACGGCTCCCGCGTATCGCGGGGCCGTCGGGCCTGGTCATCTTCGGCGTGACGGGCGACCTGTCCCGCAAGAAGCTGATGCCGGCCGTGTACGACCTCGCCAACCGGGGCCTGCTGCCGCCGGGTTTCTCGCTGGTGGGGTTCGCCCGCCGGGAGTGGGCGAACGAGGACTTCGCCCAGGAGGTCCACGACGCGGTCAAGGAGCACGCCCGCACCCCCTTCCGCGAGGAGGTCTGGCAGCAGCTCATCCAGGGCATGCGCTTCGTGCAGGGCACCTTCGACGACGACGAGTCGTTCGAGCGGCTGCGCGACACGATCGAGGAGCTGGACAAGGCACAGGGCACGGGCGGCAACTTCGCCTTCTACCTGTCGGTGCCGCCGCGTTCCTTCCCGGTGGTCATCCAGCAGCTGAAGAAGCACGGGCTGGCCGACCAGAGGGACGGTTCCTGGCGCCGCGCGGTGATCGAGAAGCCGTTCGGGCACGACCTGAGGTCGGCCGAGGAACTGAACGCGATCGTCCACGAGGTCTTCGCCCCGGACCAGGTCTTCCGCATCGACCACTACCTGGGCAAGGAGACGGTCCAGAACATCCTGGCGCTGCGCTTCGCCAACACGATGTTCGAGCCGATATGGAACCGGTCGTTCGTCGACCATGTGCAGATCACCATGGCCGAGGACATCGGCATCGGCGGCCGGGCCGGCTACTACGACGGCATCGGCGCCGCGCGTGACGTCATCCAGAACCACCTGCTGCAGCTTCTGGCGCTGACCGCGATGGAGGAGCCGGCCTCCTTCGACGCGGACGCGCTGGCGGCGGAGAAGACCAAGGTGCTCGGTGCCGTACGGCTGCCGAAGGACCTGGGCCGGGACACCGTGCGCGGGCAGTACGCGGCCGGCTGGCAGGGCGGCGCGAAGGCGGTCGGGTACCTGGAGGAGGACGGCATCGACGCCTCCTCGAAGACCGACACCTACGCCGCCATCAAGGTCGGCATCGACAACCGCCGCTGGGCGGGCGTCCCCTTCTACCTGCGCACCGGCAAGCGGCTGGGCCGCCGGGTCACCGAGATCGCGGTGGTCTTCCAGCGGGCGCCGCACTCCCCCTTCGACACGACGGCCACCGAGGAGCTGGGCTCCAACGCGATCGTCATCCGGGTCCAGCCGGACGAGGGCGTCACGGTCCGGTTCGGCTCCAAGGTGCCGGGCACGTCGATGGAGATCCGGGACGTGTCGATGGACTTCGCCTACGGCGAGTCGTTCACCGAGTCCAGCCCGGAGGCGTACGAGCGCCTGATCCTGGACGTCCTGCTCGGCGACTCCAACCTCTTCCCGCGCACGGAGGAGGTCGAGCTGTCCTGGAAGATCCTCGACCCGATCGAGGAGTACTGGGACGAGAACGGCAGGCCGGCCCAGTACCCGGCCGGGACGTGGGGCCCCGTCGAGGCGGACGAAATGCTCGAGCGAGACGGACGGAGCTGGCGCCGGCCATGAAGACAGACCTCACGGACACCACGGCCAGCAAGATCAACAAGGCGCTGGTGAAGGCCCGCCGGGCCATCGGCACCCCGGCCGTCGGCATGGTGCTCACGCTGGTCATCGTCACGGACGAGGAGAACGCCTACGACGCGCTGAAGGCGGCCGGTGACGCCTCGCGCGAGCACCCCTCGCGCACGCTGGTCGTCATCAAGCGCGTCTCCCGCTCCCCCCGTGACCGCACCCAGTCCCGCCTCGACGCCGAGGTCCGGGTGGGCGCGGACGCCGGCACCGGCGAGACCGTCGTCCTGCGCCTGTACGGCGAGGTCGTCGACCACGCCCAGTCGGTGGTGCTGCCGCTGCTGCTGCCGGACGCCCCGGTGGTGGTGTGGTGGCCGGTCAACGCCCCGCTGGACCCGGCGAAGGACCCGCTGGGCGCGCTGGCCCAGCGCAGGGTGACCGACACCTATGCCTGCGAGAAGCCGGTGGAGGAGCTCGCCGCCCGCGCCGACGCCTACACCCCCGGCGACACGGACCTGTCGTGGACCCGCATCACGCCCTGGCGTTCGATGCTGGCGGCGGCGCTGGACCAGATCGCCTGCGAGGTGCAGGGCGTCGAGGTGGAGGGCGAGGAGTTCAACCCGAGCTGCGAGCTGCTGGCGATGTGGCTCGCGGACCGGCTGGACGTCCCCGTCAGGCGTTCCCGCTCCGGCGGCCCGGGGCTCACGGCGGTCCGCATGGACACCGACTGCGGTCCGATCGTGCTGGACCGCGCCGACGGTTCGCTGGCGACGCTGTCCATCCAGGGCCAGCCGAAGCGTGCGGTGGCGCTCAAGCGCCGCGACACGGCGGAGCTGATCGCGGAGGAACTGCGCCGCCTGGACCCGGACGACACCTACGCCTCGGCCCTGCGCTACGGCGTGGAACGCCTGAAGTCGTCGGGGTCGAAGAGGGGTGACGCACCGGCCAAAGGAGAACGGGAAGCGGTCCCGGCCCCCGTCGAGACGGCTGCGAAAGCTCCCGCGGACCGGGCGACGGCGCAGGCACCGGTGAAGAAGGCGGCGGCGAAGTGAGTACGGCACCGCAGCTGGTCGTGCACCGGGACAAGGAGCTGATGGCGCAGGCCGCGGCGGCCCGGCTGATCACGAAGATCGTGGACGCGCAGGCCTCGCGGGGTTCGGCGTCCGTGGTCCTGACCGGCGGCCGCAACGGCAACGGCCTGCTGGCCGCGCTGGCGGCGGCCCCGGCCCGGGACGCGATCGACTGGGCCCGGCTGGACCTGTGGTGGGGCGACGAGCGCTTCCTGCCGGAGGGCGACCCGGAGCGCAACGTCACCCAGGCCCGTGAGGCGCTGCTGGACGCGGTGCCGCTGGACCCGAAGCGCGTGCACGCCATGCCCGCGTCGGACGGTCCGCACGGCGCGGACGTGGACGCGGCGGCTGCGGCCTACGCGGAAGAACTGGCCGCGGCGGCGGACCCGACCAACCACGGCCCGGTCCCGACCTTCGACGTCCTGATGCTGGGCGTCGGCCCGGACACGCACGTGGCGTCCCTCTTCCCGGAACTCCCGGCGGTCCGGGAGACGGAACGCACGGTGGTGGGCGTCCACGGCGCCCCGAAACCCCCGCCGACGAGGGTCACCCTGACCCTCCCCGCGATCCGGGCGGCCCGGGAGGTCTGGCTGCTGGCGGCCGGCGAGGACAAGGCGGAGGCTGCGGAGATAGCCCTCTCCGGCGCGGGAGAGATCCAGTCCCCGGCAGCGGGCGCGTACGGCCGCGCCCGCACCCTGTGGCTCCTGGACAGGGCGGCGGCCTCACAGCTGCCGAGGGAGCTGTATCCAGCGGCGTCGGCTTGACTCAAGCCCCTCTGGGGGAGTTCGAGGAGCGGGGGTCCGGGGGCAGCGCCCCCGGGTCCGGGACGGGAAGGGGCGGCAGGGGCGAGAACCCCTCCCCCCCCCCCCCCC
>NZ_NCTE01000688.1:26947-35287 GCF_002114215.1 Streptomyces sp. 13-12-16
CAGCACGTCGATGTTGCTGCCGAACTGCCGGATCTGCGACTGGAGCTGCACGGTCAACGGCTGCGAGGAACTGTCCGCGAAAAGCAGCGCGACCAGCATGTCGTTCCACACCCACAGGAACTGGAAGATCGCGAGACTGGCGATCGCCGGCCGCCCCACCGGCAGCACCAGCCGGGTGAAGATCCGCCACTCGCTCCCCCCGTCCATCCGGGCGGCCTCCAGCATCTCCTTCGGCATCTCCGCGAAGTAGTTCCGCAGCAGGAACACCGCGAACGGCAGCCCGTAGGCGACGTGGAACAGCACGACACCGGGAATGGTCCCGAACAGCCCGAGCTGTCCGAAGAGTTTCGCCACCGGCAGCAGCCCGATCTGCACGGGCACGACCAACAGCGCGACGACGACCAGGAAGACGGGTTCACGCCCGGGGAAGTCCAGCCACGCGAAGGCGTATCCGGCCAGCGCGGCGACGACCACCACCAGCACGGTGGTCGGCACCGAGATCAGCACCGTGTTCCAGAACGCCTGCGTGATCCCCGAATTCCCCAGCAACGCCGAGTAGTTCTCGAAGGACAGCTCCCCCGGGCTGGTGAACACGGTCCACCAGCCCCCCTCCGCCGTCTCCTCGGCCGACCGCAGCGAGGACAGGAACAGCCCCGCCAGCGGGGTCATCCACACCAGCCCGATCACCACCAGGAACGCCTGCACCACCGCGTTGCCCAGGACACGCCGCACCGCGCTCACCGCTGACTCCTCCGAAAACGACGGACGTTGAACACCATGGCCGGAATGACCAGGAGCAGCAGCAGCACACCCAGCGCGCTGCCCAGCCCCTGGTTGTTGCCGCCGCCGAACGACACCAGCCACATCTGTGTCGCGAGCACGGTCGCGTCCTCCTGCACGGGACCGGGCGCGATGATGTAGACGAGGTCGAAGACCTTCATCACGTTGATCACCAGCGTCACGAACACCACGGTGAGGACGGGCGCGAGCAACGGGACGGTGATCCGCCGGAAGATCTGCCACTCGTTGGCCCCGTCCATCCGCGCCGCCTCCAGCGCGTCCCGGGGCAGGGTGGACAGCCCCGCCCCGATCAGCACCATCGCGAACCCGGTCCAGATCCACAGGTACGCCCCGATGATCGCAGGGGTGACGAGCGCCGGGCCGAGCCAGGAGACGCCGTCGTAGGGCGCGGCGAAGTTCGACGAGGGCAGCTTCAGGGTGTACGGGCCGCCGTCCAGCCCCGTGAACCGGAACGACCCGTCGGCCGCGGTGGTCGTACTGGCGGCCGTCTCCCCGCCGCGCACCGCTTCGACCGTGACCCCGGGCAGTCCGTTCTCCTCCCGGTCGACCACTCCCGGTTCCCCTCCCCCACCGGGCGTGAAGTCGAGGTACACCACACCGCGCACCTCGTCGGAGCCGGCCTTCTCCCCTGCCGCGGCGACGGCGGGTTCGGCCTCCCCCGGCAGGTCCTTGGGTGCCACCCCGACCAGCCCCAGCACCGCCGCCGTCCCCCCGGGTGACACCTCCGTCCCGGTGACGTACGACCCGTCCGCCTGCTCGGTCAGCCCCTCGCCGTCCCGCGCACGGGCGGTCGGATAGGAGGAGCTCCCCTCGAAGGCGTCGTGCACGGACACGACGGCCGCGTTGAGCACCCCCTTGTCCGGGTCGTCGTCGTAGGCGAGCCGGAAGATGATGCCGGCGGCGAGGAAGGACACCGCCATCGGCATGAACAGCAGCAGCTTGAAGGCGGTGGCCCAGCGGACCTTCTCGACCAGGACGGCCAGGATCAGCCCGAGCCCGGTCAGCAGCGTCGGCGCCACGACGACCCAGATCGCGGTGTTCCGGATGGCCTTGAGGGTGGTCGGGTCGCGGAACATCTCGGCGTAGTTCCCGCCGCCCACGAACTCGCTGCCGGAGGCGTCGAAGAAGCTGCGGCCGACGGAGAACAGCACCGGGTACACCACCAGCGCGCCCAGCAGGAGCAGCGCGGGGAACACGAACAGCAGGGCGATGACGCGCCCCCGCCGGCGCAGGCGCCTGCCGCGCGCGCCGTCGGGGTGCGCCGGCGTCGGGGGGCTCGCCTCTTTCACCAGTGTGGCGGTCATGGCGGTCAGTTCCCGTACGCCTTGGCCGCGGCCTTCTCGAGCTCGGCGGCGGTCTTCGCCGGGTCGGCCGGGTCGCGCAGGAAGTCCTGGAGGATCTTCCACTCGCCGGTGCCCTTGGTGCCGCCGAAGGCCGCCGGGGCCTGGTCGGACATGTCGAAGCGGACCGAGTCGCCGGCCTCGATCAGGGACTCGGCGGTGGCGCGGGTGACGTCGTCGCCGTAGGAGGAGAGGTCGAGCTTCTTGTTCGGGGAGAGGAAGCCGCCCGCCTCGGCCCACACGGCGGCGGCCTCCGGGGTGGCGAGGTACTCCAGGAGTGCCATGCCGGCCTCGCTGTTCTTGCCGTCCTTGAGGACGACGGCCGCGTCACCGCCGCTGACCACGGGTGCCTTGCCGTCGCCCACCGGCGGGAAGGGGAAGAAGTTCGCGTCGGTGCCGATGTCCTTGCCGAACTGGTCCTTGGCGACACCGGCGACGAAGTCGCCCTCGTAGACCATGGCGGCCTCCGCCTTGGGTCCGAAGACCTTCTCCACGGAGCCGGGGAAGTCGGTGTTGAGGGCCTGCTTGCGGCCGCCCGCGACGAGCTGCTCGTCCTCGAAGAGCTCGCCGAGGGTGGTGAGCGCCTCGACGACGGTCGGGTCGGTCCACTTGATCTCGTGCGCGGCGAGGGCGTCGTACTTCTCGGGTCCGGCCTGGGAGAGGTAGACGTTCTCGAACCAGTCGGTGAGCGTCCAGCCGTCCTGTCCGGCCACGGAGAACGCGGCGAGACCGGAGTCGGAGATGGTCCGTCCGTTCTCCAGCATGGCGCCGTACGTCTTCGGCGGGGTGACGCCGGCCTGCTCGACGGCCTCGGGGCTGTACCAGACGGTCGACTTGTGGGCGGCCTTGAAGTAGAGGCCGTAGAGGGTGCCGTCGACGCTGCCGTAGTTCTGCCACACCTCGGCGAAGTTGCCGTCGACGGTGGACCGCACCTTCTCGTCGAGCGGCTTGAGCCAGCCCTTCTCGGCGAACTGCTTGAGCACGCCGACCTGCGGGACCATCACGACGTCGGGGGCGTTGCCGCCCTCGATCTTGCTGCCGACGACGGTGGAGACGTTGTCGCCGGTGGAGACGAAGGCGGTCTCGGCTCCGGTCTTCTCGGTGAAGGCGTCCAGCACCTTCTGGAAGTTCTTCTGCTCGCTGCCGGACCAGACGCCGGCCACGGTGACCTTCTGGCCGTCGAGCGACTTGTCGCCGCCGCCGGCCGTGACGGGGTCGCCGCTTCCGCAGGCGGTCGCGCCGAGCGCGAGGACGAGGGCGGTGCATCCGGTGAGCAGGGTGGTACGTCGTCGCATCATCGTCGATGTCCCTTCGGGGGTACGGGGTTTCAGGAGCCGTCGATCCACCAGGCGGCGGTGGAGCCGGGGAGCGTCCCGGGCGGGCAGGGGCCGCTGGCGAGCAGCGGGGTGCCGGCGACCGGGGCGGGTACGGGGGCGGTGCCGAAGTTGACGGCGCAGACCAGGTCGTCGCCGCGGGTGAAGGCGAGGACGCCGGGCTGGGTGTCCAGCCAGCGGAGCGTTCCCTCGCCCAGCTGGGTCAGGGCGGCGCGCAGTTGGAGGCCGTCGCGGTACAGGTGCCAGGAGGAGCGGGTGTCGGCCAGCGCCCGGTCGGTGGCGTGCGCGGCGAACCACTCGGGCTGCGGCAGCCAGGGCCGTACGCCCTCGGCGCCGGAGGTGAAGCCGAACGGTGAGGCCTGTCCGGACCAGGGCAGCGGCACCCGGCAGCCGTCGCGTATCCGGGCGCGGCTGCCGGTGCGGCGGAAGATCGGGTCGGTGAGCACGTCGTCGGGCAGGTCCACGACCTCGGGCAGGCCCAGTTCCTCGCCCTGGTAGATGTACGCGGCGCCGGGCAGCGCCAGCATCAGCAGCGCGGCGGCGCGGGCGCGGGCCGGGCCGAGTCCGCTGCCGTCCGGGGCGGGTTCGCCGTAGCGGGTGACGGTGCGGACCTGGTCGTGGTTGTTGAGGACCCAGGTGACGGTGGAGCCGGTGCCCGCGATGTCCTGCATGGCCTCGGAGATGACCTTGCGGAAGGCGTCGGCGTCCCAGGGGGCGCCGAGGAGGTCGAAGAAGAAGGCCTGGTGGAGTTCGTCCGCGCGGACGTAGCGGGCGTGTTCGCGGGCGGTGGGGACGGAGACCTCGCCGACCAGGAGGCGTTCGCGGCCGTCACGGGCGGTGTACTCCTCGCACACCGCGCGCCAGTGCCGCCACACCTCGTGCACCTCGGGCTGGTTCCAGGCGAGCGGGTTGACCGAGTCGCGGGTGCGGGCGTCGGCCTCCGGGTCCGGGGAGTCGGGCAGCTCCGGGTGCTTGAAGAGGCCGGCGGCGACGTCGATGCGGAAGCCGTCGGCGCCCCGGTCCAGCCAGAAGCGGAGGATCCGGTCGAACTCGGCGGCGACCTCGGGCTCGCGCCAGTTCCAGTCGGGCTGTTCGGGCGTGAACATGTGCAGGTACCACTGGCCGGGCCGGCCGTCCGGCTCGGTGATCCGGGTCCAGGCGGGGCCGCCGAACATGGCGTGCCAGTTGTTGGGCGGCTCGGCGCCGTCCGGGCCGCGGCCGTCGGCGAAGTGGAAGCGGGCGCGCTCGGGGCTGCCCGGGGCCGCGTCGAGGGCGGCGCGGAACCAGGGGTGCTCGCTGGAGCAGTGGTTGGGGACGATGTCCAGCAGCACCTTGACGCCGAGCCGCCGGGCGGCGTCGACCAGCAGGTCGAACTCGGCGAGGTCGCCGAAGACCGGGTCGACGCCGGTGTAGTCGGCCACGTCGTAGCCGTGGTCGTGCTGCGGCGAGGGGTAGAAGGGGCTCAGCCAGATCCCGTCCACGCCGAGCTTCTTCAGGTAGGGCAGTCCCGCCCTGACCCCGGCGAGATCGCCGATGCCGTCACCGGTGCTGTCCAGAAAGCTGCGGACGTACACCTGGTAGATCACCGCGTCACGCCACCAGTGGTGCCTGTTCACCCCGTTGACCTGTCTGTGAGGAGTGCTCGTTATGCATGCATGTTAGGTAGCAGGGTCGCGAGAGTGTCAATGAACGTACGCAAGCTACCGTGGAGTTGGCCAGCACAGACCGGTGCTTAAGCGGGCGTAACGGGCACGTTCGAGACGTCCGCGTTACCTAACATGTAACTAGGAGGGGTCCTATCGCGAGGAGACGGCGGCCAGCTCGCCCGCCAGCCGGCGCACCGCGGCCCCGGGCGTCTGCCGCCCGGTCATGGCGTCGTGCACCACCGCCTGCACCACCAGGCTCACCTGGTCGTAGTGCGGGCTCTTGGGGCGCGGGGCGGCGGCGAGCACGCTCTCGCGCAGGGTCGGCAGGTAGGGGAACCGCCGGACCAGTTCCGGATCGTCGTACAGGCCGGCCCGTACGGGCGGCAGGGCGCCGCGCGTGAGGACCTGGCGCTGCACGCGCTCGCTGGTGAGGTACGCGATCAGGCGCGCGGCGGAGTCGGGGTGCCGGGCGTGGCCGGCGACGGCCAGGTTGGAGCCGCCCAGGACGCTGGTGCCCGGACCGTCCGGTCCCGGCAGCGGTACGGCGCCGACCTTGCCGGCGACCTTCGAGCCCGGGGCGGAGGCGGCGACGTAGGCGTAGGGCCAGTTGCGCAGGAAGAGCAGTCCGCCGTCCTGGAAGGCCTGCTTGGACTCCTCCTCCTTGTACGTCAGCGCCTCGCGGGGGATCCAGCCCTCGCGGACCCCGCGCGCGAGGAAGCCGATGCCGTCCCTGGCCGCCCGTGAGTCGACGGTGACGCGTTCGCCCTCGTCGCCGAGGATGGTGCCGCCGGCCGAGTAGACGGCCTCGGCCGCGTTGACGGTCAGGCCCTCGTAGGGCAGGAACTGGCCGGCGTAGCCGTCGAGGCCGTGCTCCGGGGCGAGGGTCCTCGCGGCCCGTTCCAGCTCGGCCCAGGTGCGCGGGGGCGGGACGCCCTCCTTCGCGAGGACGTCCTTGCGGTAGAGGAGCAGACCGGCGTTGGTGACGTACGGGACGGCGTACAGGCGTCCGTCGTAGGTCGCCGTGTCCACGACCCGGGGCAGGAAGGCGCCGAGCGGGAAGCGGTCGCGGGGCAACGGGCGGATCCAGCCGGCGGCGGCGAACTCCGAGGTCCAGCTCACGTCGATGTTGAGCACGTCGAACCGGCCGCGCTCGCCGCCGCGCAGGTCGGTGATCATCTGCGCGCGGGTCTCGTCGGCGGAGTCGGGCAGCTCGACGAGGGTGACCTCCTCGCCGGGGTGGGTGCGGTTCCAGCCCTCCAGCACGGAGCCCAGATAGCCGGTGAGATCGCCGGCGGTGGCCAGGGTGAGCGGTCCGCGACCGCCCCCGCCTGCCTCGTCGGCCCGCGCACCGGAGGCGACGTAACCGGTCAGGACGACGATCAGCACGAGGAGGCCCCTACCCGCGGCATGGATCCACCGCATAGGTTCCTCCCTGTACACCGGCCCCCGGGCACCCTCGTCCGGGGGTCAGAGGCCATGTATACCTGTTAGGTATGCGCGATACTAGGCCCTGCGGCACATTACCCACAGGACGCGAGGAGGAGAGCACGAGTGCGGCTGCCCCTCCTGGCGCTGCTCGCCCGTGGCCCGGCCCACGGCTATGAGCTCAAGCAGGACCTTGAGCAACTGCTGGGCTCCGCGTACCCTCAGCCGAACGTCGGCCAGATCTACGTCACCCTCGGCCGCCTCGAGAAGTCGGGACTGATCGAGGGCGAGGACGTCGAGCAGTCGAGCCGGCCCAACAAGAAGGTCTACCACCTCACCGACGCCGGGCGGGAGGCGCTGCGCGCCTGGTACGAGGAGACGGCGGACGAGCCGCGGGTGCGGGACGAGTTCTTCATGAAGCTGGCCCTGGCCCCGCAGACCGGTCTCGCCGACCAGATCGCGCTGATCAACCGACAGCGGCGCCAGTACCTGAACACCATGCGGCAGTTGTCGAAGCTGGCCGCCGCCGAGGACCGGGACAACCGCATCTCCCACCTGCTGATCGAGGGCGCCATGCTGCACCTGCAGGCCGACCTCGACTGGCTGGAGCGGTGCCAGGAGGAGCTGGAGGAGCTTCAGTGAGCGAGAACACCGCTGAAGTGCTGCGCGCCGAGGGCCTGGTCAAGACGCACCACGGCGAGGGCGCCCCGGCGCACGCCGTGCGCGGGGTCGACCTGCGGGTGGCGCGCGGCGAGTTCGTGGCGATCACCGGCCCGTCCGGTGCGGGCAAGTCGACGCTGCTGCACCTGCTCGGCGGGCTCCAGCGGCCCGACGCGGGCAGTGTCTGGCTGGACGGCGTGTGCACGGACGGCTACGGCGAGGCCCGCTGGGCGGTGGAGCGCCGCAAGCGGATCGGGATCGTCTTCCAGTTCTTCAACCTCGTCTCCGACCTGTCGGTCGCCGACAACGTGGAGCTGCCCGCGCTGCTCGCCGGGGTGCCGCCCAGGAAGGCCCGCGCCGGGCGGGAGGAACTCCTGGCCGAGCTGGGTCTCGCGGGCAAGGAGCGGAGCATGCCGGGCGAGCTGTCCGGCGGTGAGCAGCAGCGGGTCGCGCTGGCCCGGGCGCTGGTCAACCACCCGCCGCTGCTGCTGGCCGACGAGCCCGCGGGCAGCCTGGACAGCAGGGGCACCCGCGAGGTGATGCGGCTGCTGTCCCGCTTCCACGCGCGCGGGCAGACGATCCTGCTGGTCACGCACGACGCGCGGCTGGCGAGCGCGGCGGACCGGGTGATCAGCTTCTTCGACGGCCGGATCGCCGACGACGCCGCGCTCGACGGCGGCGTCCCGCCGCGCCGGACCGGTACGTCCGGTGTGCTGGAGCTCAAGGACTGACATGCGCTTCCACGACCGCCCCGCGCCGAGGGGTTGAGCGCCCGTGCGAGCCACTCTGCGCTGGGCGCACTCCGATCTGCGCACGCACCGCGGCGAGGCGCTGTTCCTGGTGCTGGCCACCGCGGGCATCGTCGCGTCGCTGCTGCTGGCCACGGCCCTGTTCGGGTACGCCACCAACCCCTGGCAGCGGGTCTTCGCCCAGGCGCACGGCGCGCACGTCACGCTGCACACCACCGCCTCCGCCGACGCGGGGGAGCTGGCCGGGCTGGACGGCGTGGAGTCCGTCGCCGGTCCCTACCCGACGGCCGCGCTCACCCTCGCCTCGGGGGGCGGCCGGGCCTCCGTGGAACTGCGCGGCACCCCCGCCGAGCCCGAGGTGGGCCGCCCGCTGATCACCTCCGGG
>NZ_NCTE01000689.1:0-9969 GCF_002114215.1 Streptomyces sp. 13-12-16
GTCCGCGCTCGGGGGAGGGGGCGGCGGGCCCGTCGGCACACCGCGCGGTCCGTGCGCGCCGGTCGCCGCCCCGCCGCTGCCGGCCAGCGCGAGACCGAGCGCCGCCGTACCGGCCAGGGCGGTGAAGGTACGCCTGCTGAGCTCCAAGGGAGCGCCTCCTGCTTGTACTGCCACACGGGGTGCCGGTGGGACATTGTCCATGAACCGGCGCCTCCGCGTTCACACGAGGGGTTCGGTACGCCTGTTTCCTCCCGGTTCGGTGTGACGGAAGTGAATGGCCGGAGTTCGCCCTGTCAGCCGGTCGCGGGGCTTCATACGATGCGAGCGCTCCCGGCCTTCACCGCATCTCCATGCCTCCTTCACGGGGCCGGGAGCACATGTGCGCGCCTTATTGGCATGTACATGATGCTTCAATCACCCCCCACCGAAGGATGGAGAACCATGGCTGGTGGACTGCTTCTCGGCGCGGCGGCAGCCGCGCTCCTCACCGCCGCGTTACCCGCGCACGACCCGTCGACCGGTTTCGAGGACCCGCCGCCGGACAAGATCGTCATCAAGGTCGCCACGGTGAACGGTTCCGGTTGCCCCCAGGGCACCGCCGCGGTCGCCGTCTCCGCGGACAACACCGCCTTCACCGTGACGTACAGCGACTACCTCGCCCAGGCCGGCGGGAACTCCGACCCCACGGCCTTCCGCAAGAACTGCCAGCTCAGCCTGCTGGTCCACGTCCCCCAGGGCTTCACCTACGCCATCGCCAGCGCCGACTACCGGGGCTTCGCCTCGCTCCAGCCCGGCGCGAGGGGGACGCAGCGGGCGTCGTACTACTTCCAGGGCTCCCCGAACACGGAGTACCGCAGTCACCCCTTCGCGGGCCCCTACGACGACAACTGGCAGGCCACGGACGAGACCGACTGGGCCCAGCTGGTCTACGCGCCCTGCGGGGTCCAGCGCAACTTCAACATCAACACGGAGCTGCGGGTGAGCGCGGGCACCTCGTCCTCCGACGAGGTCAGCTTCATGACGATGGACTCCACGGACGGGGACATCAGCACCGTGTACCACCTCGCGTGGAAGGAGTGCCCGGAGGACTGACCGACCGCTGAGAAGCGGGAACGGGAGCGGGCGGGCCGGCGCGGCCCGCCCGCTCCTTTCGGCGGGGCCGTCCGCGCGGAGGCAAGCGGTGCTGCGCGGGCCATTGACGCGCAAGTGGTTCGATTCTACGGTCCGTTCGAACTTGCGATCGTCGTTCGAAATCCCGAACGACCTCCTCACCCCCACCGCAAGGAGAACCCCGTATGAGCCGCACCCTCCGAAAGCGCACCGCCCTCCTCGCGATCCCCACGGCCGCCCTCCTGGCGCTGATGCCGACCACCGCCTCGGCGTACCCCAACCCCGGCCGCGTCACCGGGTCCGTCGTCACGCACGACCCGTCGATGATCCGGACCTCCTCCGGGCAGTACCTCCTCTACGCCACCGGCGGCGGCATCTCCCACAAGACCTCCACCGACCGCACCGCCTTCTCCGCCGGCGCCGACGCGTTCCCGTCCCGCCCGGGCTGGTGGCGGAACTACTCCTCCGTGCCGGAGGCCTGGGCGCCGGACATCTCGTACCACGGCGGCAAGTACCTGATGTACTACTCCGTCTCGAAGTTCGGCTCGAACACCTCCGCCATCGGGCTGGCCGGCTCGACCACCGGTCAGCCGGGAAGCTGGACCGACTACGGCATCGTCCACACGTCCGGCTCCTCCAGCGACTACAACGCCATCGACCCCAACCTCTTCGTCGACGACGACGGCAAGTGGTGGCTGTCCTTCGGCAGTTGGTGGACCGGGATCAAGATGATCCGGATCGACCCCGCCACCGGGAAGCAGCTCTCCTCCCACACCACCCGCTACTCCCTCGCCTCCCGTCCCTCCGGGACGAAGGCCGTCGAGGCGCCGTTCATCGTCAAGCGGAACGGCTACTACTACCTCTTCGCCTCGTACGACACCTGCTGCGCCGGCACCGGCTCCACCTACAAGGTCAAGGTCGGCCGCGCCACCAGCGTCACCGGGCCGTACCGCGACAGGAACGGCGTCTCGATGATGGACAACGGGGGCACGCCCGTCCTGGAGTCGCACGGCAGCGTCATCGGCCCCGGCGGCCAGTCGATCATGAACGACGTCGACGGGGACCTGATCGTCTACCACTACTACGACGGCAACGACAACGGCACCCCCAAGCTCGGCATCAACCTCCTGAACTGGAGCAGCGGATGGCCCGTCGCCTACTGACCCTGCTGGCCGCGCTGCTGCTCGCCCTGTCGCTCGGGCAGTCGTCCGCGCAGGCGGCCTCCTTCGGCAACCCCGTCAAGGCGCAGAAGGGCGCCGATCCCTGGATCGTCCACCACGACGGCGCCTACCACCTGGTCAGCACCTCCTGGACCGACGTCATCACCATCCGCAGGTCGCCCACCCTCGGCGGCCTCGCCACCGCTCCCAGCGTGCAGGTGTGGCAGGGCGACGCGGCCTCCCGGTGCTGCAACATCTGGGCTCCGGAACTGCACCACCTCAACGGGCGCTGGTACCTGTACTACGTCGCCGGGCAGAACATCGCCGACTACAACCCCACCCAGCGCAGCCACGTGCTGGAGAGCGCCGGGTCCGACCCCATGGGCCCCTACAGCTACAAGGGACAGCTCAACTCCTCGTGGATGCTGGACCCGACCGTCGCCACCATCGACGGGCAGCTGTACCTCTTCGGCAGCACGCACGACGGGACGCAGAACATCGTCGCCGCGCGCATGGCGAACCCGTACACGGTGAGTTCGTCCTTCTCCACCGTCTCCACACCCACCCACGACTGGGAACGGCAGGGCGGCACCGTCAACGAGGGCCCGGAGATCCTCCAGCGGGGCGGCCGCACCTTCCTCGTCTACTCCGCGAGCGGCTGCTGGACCCCCGACTACAAACTCGGACAGCTCACCCTCACCGGGGCGAACCCGGCTTCCGCCTCCTCCTGGACCAAGAAGTCCACACCCGTCTTCCAGCGCAGCGACGGCAACGGCGTCTACGGTCCCGGCCACAACGGCTTCTTCACCTCGCCGGACGGGACGGAGAGCTGGATCGTCTACCACGCCAACGACTCCGCGTCCGACGGGTGCGACAACGGGCGTACGGCACGGGCGCAGAAGTTCACCTGGAACTCCGACGGGACACCGAACCTCGGCACGCCCGTCCGGCTCGGGGCGGGCCGGACCGGACCCTCGGGCGAGCCGTCCACCGTCTCCACCACCTACACCCTCACCAACCGCAACAGCGGCAAGTGTCTGGACGTGTCCGGGAGTTCGTCCGCCGACGGCGCCGATGTGCGGCAGTACGCCTGCAACGGCGGCGCCAACCAGCGGTGGCGCCTGGAGGACCTCGGCGACGACACCCACCGGCTGGTCAACGTCGCCAGTGGCAAGGTGCTCGACACCGAGAACTGCTCCTCCGCCGACGGTGCCGGCCTGCGGCAGTGGTCGTGGCTGGACAACACCTGCCAGCGGTTCCGGTTCGTGGCGACGGACGGCGGTCACGTCCGTATCGTCAACCAGGCCACCGGCAAGGTCGCCGACGTCGCCGACTGCTCCACCGCGGACGGCGCCGACGTACGCCAGTGGACCTGGCTGAACAACGGCTGTCAGCAGTGGCGGCTGAACCCGGCGTGAGACCCGTCCGAGGCCGGCACACGGCCGGCGTGGGGCCCGTACGAGGTCTCACGCCGGCTCTCGGGAATCACTCCGCGCTGTCGTGGCCCCGCAGGTGGAGCGAGCGGAGGGCCACCTCGATGGCGAAGCGGTGGTCGGGGTCGGCGAGCCGGTCGCCCAGGTAGGTGTCCAGCATCCGCAGGCGGTAGCGGACGGTCTGGGCGTGCACGCCCAGTATCTCGCCGACCTGTTCGGCGGGCGCCCGGGTGGAGACGTGGACCCGCAGGGTCTCGACGAGCCGGTCGCGCCGCCTGGCGGGCAGCTCGTCGAGCGCGGCCAGTTCACGCGCCGCGACACGGTCGACGAGGGCGGGGTCGGACAGCAGCCACAGGGTCGTCAGATGATCCTCGCAGAGGATCATCGGGGCGTCGCGGATGACATCGTCGTCAACGAGCTGGAGCACCCGGCGGGCCCAGCGGACGGAGTCGGCGGCCTGCGCGATCGGCACGGTCAGGCCCACCGCGGCACGGGTGCCGGCCAGGGCCGTACGGATCATGTCGAGGCGCCGGGGGGTGAGCTCCCCGGGGACGAGCAGGTGCGGCTGCGGTATGTCCAGGTCGGCGAGGACGTCCCGGTCGAGTCCCACCTGGATGTGTTCCGGCACCGGAGGACGCAGGGCGACGAGGAAGCACGAGCGGGGCAGCTCCCAGGCGGCGGCCTTGCACAGTTCGGAGAGGGTCGTCCGGGGCATCGGCGAGGAGGCCAGGAGGAAGTGCAGTAACTGTCTGCGTAACGCCGACTCCTCGGTGGCGGCCCGCTCCCGCACCTCCGCGTACCCCTCGCGGGTGATCGCCTCCAGTTCCTCGACGTACGCGAAGAGGGCGTCGGCGAAGGCGAGGACCAGTGCGGGGGAGAGGCTGTACTGCCGTCCCAGTGTCTTGGCCCGGCGCAGTGCGATGCGGGCGCCGAGCCGGTAGGCGCCCTGCAGGACCTCCAGGTCACGGCCCTCGTAGGCCTCCACCCGGCCGAACCTGCGCAGCAGTTCGTCCCGCAGTTCCGAGCTGCTGGAGGGGTCGGCCACCCGGTCCACGAAGGCGGTCAGCGCCTGTTCGACGCCCTGGCGGATCGCGTCCCCGTCCGGGCCGTTGAGCAGCCTGCCGTACACCGGATAGGTGCGGGTGACCTCGGTCCGTATCTCGTTCAGCAGCCCCGGAAGCAGCGGCCGCATGAAGGCCGCGAACTTCTTGGGGAGCGGGTCGAGCGGTTCACCGAGCACCGGGGGACGCGCGCTTGAGGGCATGAGTGATCCCTTGCTCTCCGACATGTCCGGTGGGGCGGCCGGCCGGGTACCGCCCTCGTCGGGGCGGTACCCGGACCGGTCCACCGGTGTTCACCGGCCTGGCAAGCTGACGGTAAATCAACTTTGTTGTGTTGTACATCACTTGTGGAGGAATCGCGTCACGGTTGTGGGAGTCGGCCGCCGGGACGGCCGCGCGGTTCCGGTGCCGCGGCCGTCACCCGGTGCCGCGGCCGTCACCCGGCGGCGGAGTGCCAGTTCTCCGCCAGGACCTTGCCGGCGTCGGGGGCCGCGGTCCCGGGGGCGTTGAGACCGGTGAGGTGGGTCTGCGTGTCGTTGAGGGTCAGGCTGTTGTTCCCGGAGGCGGAGGGCAGCCCGGTCTTCGCGTTGACCGCGGCGTTGATCAGGCCGACGTTCAGGCCGCAGCCGGTGGCGCCGGGGACCGCGAAGGTGCTGTCGTTCTGGGTGGCGCCGGTCAGGTCGATCCGGCTCATCTCGCCGGCCGGGTCGGGGGTGCCGTCACCCTGGAAGAAGGTCATCCCGAACGCCGGGTACTCGCGGTTCTCGGGGCGCAGCACGATCGGGTTGGCGGCCGTTCCGATGTAGCACTTGCTGCCGAGGAGCGGGTTCTCCAGGTGGATGCGGACCGGCAGGGCGATGATGGGCGTGTCCGTGAGGACGCCCGCGGTCTGGTCGAAGGCGTAGGGCGCGCCGACGGACTCCATGGTCGCGGTGATCTTGTTGAGGCTGGAGTTCTCCAGCGACTCGCAGATGCCCGTGATCACGAATATGTCGCTCGGGCACATCAGGCCGAGCAGTCCGCCGGGTACGGTGGCGGGCTCGGCGACCAGCGCGCCGGAGGCCGGGGCGACCACGCTGCTGGTGCCGTCCGCGTTCTGGACGACGCCGACCTGGAGGTTGGTCCTGCCGGTCGTCACGACGGTGTCGCCCAGCTTGATGGAGCCGCTCGCCGAGGTGGAGACCACGCACTGCGGGGTCCTGTCGAAGCCGTCGGCGGCCAGCATCGCCGGGGCGTCCACGGGGCAGCGGGTGAAGGGGGCCCACTCGCCGTTCAGCGCGGGATCGGCGGCGGTCGCCGTGCCCAGGGAGGCGAAGGCGCCGAGCGCGGTCAGCGCGGAGACGGTGGCGAGCCGGGTGCGGGCGGAGATCGGGGGCATGGTGGTGGCCTTCCGTGGAGGTGGGAGGGACGGGGAGCGAGGGCCGGGTCAGCGTTCGGCGACGGGGATCTCGTAGGGCTGGAGGTCCTCGGTGCACTGGCCCTCGTTGGTCGGGCTCGGGAACACGGGGGCGGCGATCGCGCACGTCTGGCCCTGGACCTGCTTGATGAGGTTGCCGGGACCGGAGACGGAGGCGGTGAGCAGGCGGTCGAGGTCCTCGCCGTCGGTGCCGCAGCCGGTGAAGGCGGGGATGGTCGTCTCGCCGGACAGCGGGCCGCCGCTGAGGAGCAGGTAACCGGTGGCCGGCTGGCCGATGATCTGCTCGCCCCGGCCGTACAGCACCAGGTGGTCGCCCGGGAAGTTCGCCGGGTCCGGGTCGGCGGAGGTGAGGGACGTCTCGGTCCGACACCCGGAACCGACGTCCAGGGGGGTCCCGTTGACCTCGAGGTCCAGCACGCGCAGGACCAACGGGGCCCGGACGTAGGTGTCCGTGATCGTGGTGAAGTCGGAGAGGCGTATCCTCATGCGCGAGTCGATCCTCATGGGACCCGTCTGCTCCATCACCAGGGTGGCCTTCACCGGCGCGAAGTCGAAGGACAGGAAGGTCGCGTCGAAGGGCGGTGTCTGCTCGCGCTCCTGGTAGTGGAAGTTCCCGTACGACACGGTGTCGAAGATCAGGTACTCCGGGTCGGGGGGACCCATCACGGGGAGCCCCTGTTCGATCAGCACGCACGACGGCGGCAGGTACGCCGCGCCCTTCAGCTTCTTCACGTTGGCGTAGCCGGTGACGTAGGCGTTGAGCGACACCTCCGTGGGCGGGTGCTGTTCGTCGTAGCGGCACGGCGGTACGTCGCGGTCCGCGGCGGTGCCGGGCGAGTTCTCCAGCACCTTCGGCGACCGGTCCCCCTGCCGCTCCTCCCGCTGGTCCCCCTGCCCGTCCTCCGGTGGGCCCGACGGCTCCGCGGACCCGGACGGGGAGGGTGAGCCGCTCGCCCCGGGACCGCCGGTGCCGACCGGTACGGTGGCCAGCAGCCCCTTGTCCGGCGCGTCCTCGGCGAGGGAGCAGTCCACGGTCAGCGAGCCGGGGGCGGCGGCCGGGTCCGCCGCGCCGAGCTCCAGGTCGATCGCGAGGCCGCCGGCGGTGAAGGTCAGGTCGCCGTCGCTCCGGCCGGCCACCGAGGGGACGTCGCCCTTCGTGGTCAGTGTCAGCGGTCCGGAGGCGGGAAGGGCGACGGGTTCGGCGCTTCCGCGCCAGGTCGCCGTGGCCTTCGCCGTGTTCTGGGCGACGTCCACGGCGAGCCGGGTCGCCGCCCGCACCTCGGACGCCTCGCGCGCGGTGAGGTCCGCGACGGCCTCCGCCGGAAGTTCCACGGTGGTGGTGACGCCGGTGGGCGAGAACGCCTCACCCGCCCCGGCCCGTTCCGGGAAGTCCGCCGAGATCCGCACCGTCGCCGGCAGCCGCCCCGAGGGCAGGGTGCACACGTAGGGGAGTTCGGCCTCGATCTCCTGGGGGTCCGTGGCGGAGGCCGTGGTCGGGACCAGGGCGGCGAGCACGACGAACGCGGCGATCGACGTGGTCCGGGCGCGGGTGCGGGTGGGCCGCGGGGCGGCGGCTCGGTGGACTCTCATACGACTCCGCTCGGTAGGGGACTGGCGTCGGCGGGGCACGGCACGGAGCCCGCGAACGCCCGGCCGGGATCACCGGCCGGGCGGACGTGGGCGGGGGGCGGTCTACGGGTTGGAGCCGACGATGGTCGGGATGACGTTGGTGCCCGCCTGCTTGACGGCGTAGTTGCCCTTGAAGGTGGGCTTGGTCGCGGTCGTGACGATCGCACCGCAGTTGACGGGGTTGCTGACCGCCAGTTCACCGGCGACGCTGTTGACCGCGAGGACACCGGTGGAGTTGGTGTAGGTGGCCGAGGCCTTGCCCGTCACCGTGAACTTGCAGGCACCGGCGGTCACGTTGGCCTTGACGTTGCCGACGTAGCCCTTGGTGACACCGGTGGAGGCGGTGTAGTCCACCGCGACGACGTCCCAGGGGGTGATCGACGTGGTGGTGACGTTGCCCAGGACACTGGTGCACGGCGAGCCGGAGGCGCCGAAGGTCATGGTGGTGATGTCGGCGACGTCCCCGGGGTTGCCGGTGGCGCTGTTCATCACCCCGGCCGCGTTGGAGGTCGTACACGTCATCGGGATGGTGGCGGTCAGCACGATGTTGCCGACGTTCGCGGCCTGGAACGAGGCCGGTGAGGGGGTGACGGTCCACACCGTGGAGGGCACCGCGGAGGACGGGCCGGCGGCGAGACCCAGCGCTGACGCGGCCGCACACACCACGATGGCCGACCTTCTCGTGTTCTTCTTCATGACTCGGCAATCTCCTTGAGGGTTGACCTGCAGTGAGCGGTGACGTTACTCGCCGGAAACTTAGCCGAACAATGCAGTTGTCCATGATTCTTTTAAAAGTGGAACAAGCTGTTTCCCCAGTGAGTGATTCGCGGTTCGCCTTAGTCACGCGCTGCCAAGGGCGAAGCGTCCGGTGAAGCCGGCCCCGCTCCCCGGGAGCTCCCCTTGCCGAGGACCGTGACACTCACCCGCCGACAATGTCGGGAGGGTTTTTTGTGCCCTCCGTGACAAGTTCCGGATGGCCGGAGTCGGTATCCCGGAAAACTCCGATTCCGGTGTTGCCCGTGGAGGTTACTCGGCCGTAACGTGCCGGTGTGGTGCTCGGTTCCAGGTCGGTGGCCCCCGTCGACCGGAGCCATGACGGGCGCTTTCCGGCCCCCTTCCACCGGGCTCGGGCGTCCGTCGGCAGGGTCTCACGGGTCCACACCCCCCGGAGCCGCGGGACCCTGCCCTGTCTCCCCGGAGACAAGTACGGGGCCGGTGTGTTGTGTGCGCGGTGACAAGTTCCGGAGGGCCGGCGGGGATCCGGTGCCGCACCCGTTGTCAGTGCGCTCCACGCCGACCTAACGTGCGCCCGCGGCGCATATCCGATTGACGTCCGCTGGAGGTGATATGGGAATCGAAGTCGTGGTCGAGGGCCTGACCAAGTCCTTCGGTAAGCAGAGCATCTGGCGGGACGTGACACTCACCCTCCCTGCCGGAGAGGTGAGCGTGATGCTGGGACCGTCCGGCACCGGGAAGACCGTTTTCCTGAAGTCGCTCATAGGGCTGCTCAAACCCGAGAAGGGCCGTGTCCTCATCGACGGGGTGGACATGGTGAACAGTCCCGAAAGGGATATCTACGAGACCCGTAAATTGTTCGGCCTCATGTTCCAGGACGGGGCCCTCTTCGGATCCATGTCCCTTTTCGACAACATCGCCTTCCCGCTGCGCGAGCACACCCGCAAGAAGGAGTCCGAGATCCGCCGCATCGTCATGGAGCGGATCGAGGTCGTCGGACTGCTGGGCGCGGAGGGCAAACTCCCGGGAGAGATCAGCGGAGGCATGCGCAAGCGGGCCGGCCTGGCCCGCGCGCTCGTCCTCGACCCGCAGATCATCCTGTGCGACGAACCGGACTCCGGACTCGACCCGGTCCGCACCGCCTACCTCTCCCAACTGCTGATCGACCTGAACGCGCAGATCGACGCGACGATGCTGATCGTCACCCACAACCTCGACATCGCCGCCACCGTGCCCGACAACATGGGGATGCTCTTCCGGCGCGAACTCGTCACCTTCGGCCCGCGCGAGGTGCTGCTCACCAGCGACGAGCCGGTCGTGTCCCAGTTCCTCGGCGGCCGGCGCGAGGGCCCCATCGGGATGTCCGAGGAGAAGGACGCTGCCACCCTCGCCGCCGAGGCGGGCGCCTCCTCCGCCCCCGCCCC
>NZ_NCTE01000689.1:10132-17317 GCF_002114215.1 Streptomyces sp. 13-12-16
GCCCGACGGCGTGACCGTGTCATGAGCATGATCGACACGCTGCCGCCCGCTGCGCGGTCCGCCATCCGGGACACCTACGCGCGGAACGCCGGGGCGGCCACCCTGCCGATGCCCGCCACCGGGAGCGGCGCGTGATCACCGGCGCGCTGCGGCAGACCGGCCGGCTCTTCGCGCTCGCCGCCGAAGTCGGCCGCGCCGTCTTCCGAAGACCCTTCCAGTTCCGCGAGTTCGTCGAGCAGTTCTGGTTCGTCGCGAGCGTGACCATCCTGCCCGCCGCCCTCGTCTCGATCCCCTTCGGCGCCGTCATCGCCCTCCAGGTCGGCTCCCTGACCGAGCAGTTGGGCGCCCAGTCGTTCACCGGGGGCGCCAGCGTCCTCGCCGTCGTCCAGCAGGCCAGCCCCCTCATCGTCGCCCTGCTCATCGCCGGTGCCGGCGGCTCGGCCATCTGCGCCGACCTCGGCTCCCGCAAGATCCGCGAGGAACTCGACGCGATGGAGGTCATGGGCGTCTCGCCGGTGCAGCGACTGGTCGTGCCCCGCGTCCTGGCCGCCATGGGCGTGGCCGTCCTGCTCAACGGCCTGGTCTCCGTCGTCGGCATCCTCGGCGGCTACTTCTTCAACGTCATCATGCAGGGCGGCACCCCCGGCGCCTACCTCTCCAGCTTCTCCGCCCTCGCCCAGCTCCCCGACCTGTACATCAGCGAACTCAAGGCGCTGGTCTTCGGGTTCATCGCGGGCATCGTCGCCGCCTACCGGGGCCTCAACCCGCGCGGCGGCCCCAAGGGCGTCGGCGACGCCGTCAACCAGTCCGTCGTCATCACGTTCCTCCTGCTCTTCTTCGTCAACATGGTGATGACGGCCGTCTACCTCCAGATCGTCCCGCCGAAGGGAGGCTGAGGTCCGATGGCCTCCCCGCTCGTCTGGCTCGACCGCTCCGGCGACCAACTGCTCTTCTACGTCCGGGCACTGCTGTGGATCCCGCGGACCCTGCGCCGCTACCTCAAGGAGGTGCAGCGCCTCCTCGCCGAGGTGGCGTTCGGCTCCGGCGGCCTCGGGATCATCGGCGGCACCATCGGCGTGATGATCGCGATGACGCTCTTCACCGGGACCGTCGTCGGACTCCAGGGCTACGCGGCCCTCGACCAGATCGGCACGGCCGCGTTCACCGGATTCGTCTCCGCCTACTTCAACACCCGCGAGATCGCGCCCCTCGTCGCCGGACTCGCCCTCTCCGCGACCGTCGGCGCCGGCTTCACCGCCCAGCTCGGCGCCATGCGCATCAACGAGGAGGTCGACGCCCTGGAGGGCATGGGCATCCGCTCCATGCCCTACCTGGTCACCACCCGCATCATCGCCGGGGTCGTCGCCATCGTCCCGCTCTACGCGATCGGGCTGCTCTCCTCCTACGTCGCCTCCCGCTATGTGACCGTCCTGTTCAACGGGCAGTCCCGGGGGACGTACGACCACTACTTCAACCTCTTCCTCTCCCCGACGGACGTGCTGCTCTCCGTGCTGAAGGTGCTGATCTTCAGCGTGATGGTGATCCTCGCCCACTGCTACTACGGCTTCCGCGCCTCGGGCGGCCCCGCCGGCGTCGGCGTCGCCGTCGGCCGGTCCGTGCGCAACGCCATCGTGCTGATCAGCGTCACCGACTTCTTCCTGTCGCTCGCCCTGTGGGGCGCGACCACGACCGTGAAGGTGGCGGGGTGAGATGAACGGACCCCGGGGATCCCGAGGACAGACGCTGCGCCGCCGACTGGCCGGGGTGGTGTTCGTACTGGTGCCCGCCCTGCTGATCTGGCTGTCCGTCGCCGTCTACGACAAGAAGTTCACCGCGTCCGACCCGGTGGTCGTCGAGACCGGCAGCGTCGGCAACCAGATGCACCCGGGCGCCGAGGTGAAACTGCGCGGCGTCGTCGTCGGCGAGGTCCGCGCCATCGACGCCACCGGCGACGGGGCCCGGCTCACCCTCGCCATGAAGCCCGGCACGCTCGACCACGTACCGTCCGACGTCCGCGCGCAGATGCTGCCGACCACCCTGTTCGGCGAACGGTTCGTGGCCCTCGTACCGCCCGAGAACCCCTCGCCCCGGCCCCTGGCCGCCGGAGCCGTCGTCCCCCAGGACCGCTCCGCGAACGCCGTCGAGCTCCAGCAGGTGCTCGACGACGTCCTGCCGATGCTCACCGCCGTCCAGCCGCAGAAGCTCTCCGCGACCCTGTCGGCCGTCTCACAGGCCCTGGAAGGCCGCGGGGAACAGCTCGGCGAGACGCTGAGCCTGCTGGACGAGCACCTGGAGGAGTTCAACCCCCACCTGCCCGCCCTCAACCGCGACCTCAAGGAACTCGTGAAGGTCAGCCATGTCTACGCGGACGCCGCGCCCGACGTCATCACGGCGCTCACCGACTTCACCACCACCAGCGGCACCCTCGCCGAGCAGGAGGCCGAACTCGCCGCCACCCTCGGCGCCACCACCCGGACGGCCGAGGACGTGACGGCCTTCCTGCGCAAGAACAAGGACAACATCATCCGGCTCGGCACCACGGGCCGGCCCACCCTGGAACTGCTCGCCGAGTACTCCGCGGCCTTCCCCTGCACCCTGCGCACCCTCGCCGAGTTCGTCCCGGCCATGGACAAGGCGCTCGGCAAGGGCACCGACCGGCCCGGCGTCCACGTCCACGTCACCACCGTCGCCTCGCGCGGCGCCTACCGCCCCGGCCGCGACACCCCGGTGTACGACTCCGGCGGCGGCCCCCGCTGCCCCTCCGTGCCCTACCTCGGCTCGCTGCCCCGGCCCGCCGCGCAGGCCGCCGCCCCCGCGGCCGAGCAGGACCTCGGACCCGCCAACTCCCCGGCGGAGAACGACCTCGTCAACGAACTCCTCGCCCCCGCCGCCGGCGAGAGCCCCGGCGACCTGCCCGACTGGAGCAGCCTGCTCGCCGGCCCCGTCTACCGCGGTACGGAGGTGACCCTCGGATGACCACCGCCGACGACGCGCACACCCGGCGCCGCCCGCTGACCGGACCGCTGCTCAAGTCCCTCGCCTTCGTGGTGGTCACTGCCCTCGCCACGACCGTGCTCGGCATCGGCGTCGCCAACACCGGCATCGGCTCCGGCACCGGCACCACCACCTACAAGGCCCTGTTCACCGACGTCACCGGACTCGTCGACGGCGACAGCGTGCGGATCTCCGGGGTGGAGGTCGGCGAGGTGACCGACGTACGCGTGGTGGAACGGCGCACCGCGCAGGTCACCTTCACCGTCCGCGACGACCGCAGGCTGCCCCGGTCGACCACCGCCGCCGTGAAGTACCTCAACATGGTCGGCCAGCGCTACGTCTCCCTCGGCCGCGGCAGCGGCGACCTCACCGGCACCCTGGAGGAGGGCGCCACCGTCCCGCTGGAGCGCACCACGCCCGCGCTCGACCTGACCCTGCTCTTCAACGGCTTCAAACCGCTCTTCGAGGGGCTCTCCCCGAAGGACGTCAACGAGCTCGCCGGATCGATCGTGCAGGTGCTCCAGGGCGAGGGCGCCACCGTCGACAGCCTGATCCGCCACATCGGCTCGCTCAGTACGACCGTCGCCGCCAAGGACGAGGTGATCGGCCAGGTCGTCGGGAACCTCACCACCGTCCTGGACACCCTCAACGACCGCGAGGCCGGCTTCGACGACCTCGTCGTCACCCTCCAGGAACTCGTCACCGGCTTCGACGGGGACCGCGAACCCCTCGGCAAGGCCGTCGCGGCCATGGGCGACCTGACCACCGTCACCGCCGGCCTCCTCGAGGACGGACGCGCACCCCTCGAGCAGGACATCCGCGAACTGGGCCGGCTCTCGGACAACCTCGGCGAGCACACCCCGCAGATCGAGGACTTCCTGGAGAAGACCCCCGCCAAGATGACCGCCCTGGCCCGCCTGTCCTCCTACGGATCGTGGTTCAACCTCTACCTCTGCGAGGCGCGCGTGAGCGGAGTGACCACCTCCGACGGCTCCGAACCGCCGACCGGTATCGCGATCACCGAATCGAGGTGCCGCGGATGAAGCGCCCGCGCGTCAAACCCGTGAAAGAGCGCGACCCCGTCGCCGTCGGCGTCGTGGGGCTGCTCGTCCTCACCCTGCTCGCCCTCCTCGCCTACAACGTGGACCGGCTCCCGTTCGGCGGCGGCACCGCCTACAGCGCCGACTTCTCCGAGGCCGCGGGCCTGGACGAGGGCGACGAGGTGCGCATCGCGGGCGTCAAGGTCGGCCGGGTCACCGGCGTCGCCCTCGACGGGGCCAAGGTGAAGGTCACCTTCGAGGTCGAGGACGCCTGGCTCGGCGACCGCACGACCGCCGCCATCGCCATCAAGACCGTCCTCGGCGACAAGTACCTGGCGCTCGACCCGCTCGGCTCCGGCCGGCAGGACCCCGGCAGCCGCATCCCGCTGACCCGCACCACCTCCCCCTACGACGTGACCCAGGCGTTCCAGGACCTCAGCGGCACCGTCGACGACATCGACACGCGGCGGCTCGCGGAGAGCTTCGAGACCATCTCCGACACCTTCGAGGACTCCCCGCCGCACGTGCGCAAGGCCGCCACCGGCCTGTCCGACCTGTCGCGGTCCGTCTCCGAGCGCGACGCGGAGCTCTCCGAACTCCTCAAGGGCAGCGCCAGGTTCACCAAGACGCTGGAGAACAGGAAATCCAGCTTCGAGACCCTCATCGAGGACGGCGGCTCCCTGCTCGGCGAACTGAGGGACCGCCGCGCCGCCATCAGCGCCCTGCTCAAGGGCAGCAAGGACCTCGGCACCGAACTCGGCGGCCTCGTCGAGGACAACGAGAAGCAGCTCGGCCCCACCCTCAAGGCCCTCGGCCGCGTCACCGGCGTCCTGGAGGAGAACAACACCCAGCTCGGCAAGACCCTCGCGCTGGTCGGCCCGTACTACCGCCTGGTCGGCAACACCCTCGGCAACGGCCGCTGGTTCGACAGCTACCTGTGCGGTGTGGTGCCCCGCGACTACCTGCCCGAGACCTCCCAGCCCGAGACCGGATGCCTGCCGCCGAAACAGCCGGCGGCGGCCCAGGGGAGCGGTGAGCGATGAACCGACGCGGAAAGATCCTCACCGGCGTGCTCGCCTTCCTGGTACTCGCCGCCGCCGGCGTGGTCACCGTCCGGGCCCTCGGATCCGACGGCACCCGCATCACCGCCTACTTCGACCGCGCCACCGGCGTCTACGCCGGGTCCGACCTGCGCGTCCTCGGGGTACGGGTCGGCGAGGTGGAGTCGGTGCGGCCGCAGGGCACCACGGTCCGTGTCGACCTCCGCCTGGACGAGGGGGTCAAGGTCCCCCGGGGCGCGCGGGCCGTCGTCGTCGCGCCGAGCGTCGTCGCCGACCGCTATGTGCAGCTCACCCCCGCCCACAGCACCGGCCCCGCCCTCGCCGACGGCGCCGTACTGCCCGCCTCGCGCAACCGCCTCCCCGTCGAGATCGACCAGATCTACGAGTCGATCACCGAACTCGGCGAGGCCCTCGGCCCGGACGGCGCCAACTCCGAGGGCGCCCTGTCCGAACTGCTGAGGACCGGCGCCGCCAACCTCGACGGCAACGGCGAGGCCATCGGCGAGGGCGTCGAGGAGTTCGGCAAGGCGGCCAGGACCCTCGACGGCAGCAGCGACGACCTGTTCAAGACGCTCGGCAGCCTCCAGACCTTCACCACCATGCTGAAGGACAAGGACACCGACGTGCGCACCGCGCAGGAACGCCTGGACGAGGTCGTCGGCTTCTTCGCCGACAACAAGGACGACCTCACCGGCGCGCTGGAGGAACTCGGCAAGGCCCTCGGCCAGGTCAAGACCTTCATCGAGGACAACCGGGGCGAACTGAAGAAGAACGTCGACCGGCTCGTCCCCATCACCCGGACCCTGGTCGAGCAACGGGCCTCGCTGGCCGAGGCGCTGGACGTGGCGCCGCTGGCCGCGGGCAACGTCGTGGGCGCCTACAACCCCGACACCCGCACCCTCGACGGCCGCGCCAACCTCAACGAGATCAGCATCGGCGGCCCGCTGCTGCCGCTGCCCGTGGCCGGTGCGGCCGACGGGCGGAAGGGGGACGGCCGATGAAACGCGGCACGCTCACCGCGGGCCGGGCCGCCGGCCTCACCGCAGGCGGACTGATCGCCCTCGGGCTCGGCTTCACCCTCGCCCTCGGCGCGGTCGCCGTCGGCCCCCCGCGCTTCGACGGCATCGAGGACCTGCCACTGCCCGGCGGCGCCGACCTCGGCGACCACCCCTACACCGTCACCGCGGAACTCCACGACGTGCTCAGCCTCGTCCCGCACGCCGCGGTGAGGGTCGACGACGTCGCCGTCGGCCGGATCACCGGCATCGAACTCGGCCGCGACGACTGGTCGGCCCGCGTCACCATGGAGATCAACGGCGATGTGCGGCTGCCCGCCGACACCACCGCACGGCTCGAACAGTCCAGCCTGCTGGGCGAGAAGTACATCCAGCTCGTCGCACCCGCCGAGGGGACCGGAGCCGGCAGGCTGGCGGACGGGAACGTCATCCCGCTGGCCCGCACCAGCCGCAACACCGAGGTCGAGGAGGTGTTCGGCGCACTGTCCCTGCTCCTCAACGGCGGCGGCGTCAACCAGCTCAAGACCATCACCCAGGAGCTCAACGCGGCCCTCGGCGGCCGCGAACCCGAGGTCCGCTCCATGCTGAAACGGGTCGACACCCTGGTGGGCGACCTCGACGAGCACCGCGGAGACATCACCGACGCCCTCGACGCCGTCAACCGGCTCTCCTCGACCCTCGCCACCCGCAAGGACGACGTCGGCACCGTCCTCACCGACCTCTCGCCCGGACTGAAGACGCTGGAGAAACAGCGCGGCTCACTGCTGACCATGCTGCGCTCCCTCGACACGCTCTCCGGCGTCGCCGTCTCCACCATCAACGCGAGCAAGGACGACATGATCGCCGACCTCAAGGCCATCGCGCCGACGCTGAAGGCGCTCGCCGACGCGGGCACGGACCTGCCCGACTCGCTCCAGGTGCTGATGACGTACCCGTTCACCGACGAGGTGCTGCGCGGGGTGAAGGGCGACTACCTCAACGCGTACCTGAACATGGCAGCCGTGCCCGGGACCCAGGTGATCCCGCCGCTGGTGGCCGAGGGCACGCCCGCCCCGTCCGCGTCCGCGGCGGGGC
>NZ_NCTE01000689.1:17496-18677 GCF_002114215.1 Streptomyces sp. 13-12-16
GGAGGTGGGAGCAGGTGATCACCCTCGCCGTACGGCTGAAGAACCTCGCCTTCCTCCTCGTCGCCGTCCTCGCCCTGTCGTTCCTCGGCATCCGCTACGCCGACCTCGGCCGGTACGTGGGCGTCGCCGACTACTACACGGTGGATGTGCAACTCCCGCGCACGGGCGGCCTGTTCACCCACTCCGACGTCACCTACCGGGGCGTCTCCGTGGGCCGCGTCGGCCCGATCGGCCTCACCGCCGACGGCGTCGTCGCCGAACTCCGCATCAAGAAGTCCGCCCCCCGCATCCCCGCCGACACCAAGGCCGTGGTCGCCGGACTCTCCGCCGTGGGCGAGCAGTACATCGACCTGCGGCCCGAGAGCGACGGCTCCCCCTACCTCGCCGAGGGCACCCGCATCGAACAGGCCGACACCCAGGTGCCCGCACCCGTCACCGACGTCCTCACCAGCGTCGACGACCTCGTGAGCTCCGTCCCGCTGGAGGATCTGCGCACGGTCGTCGACGAGTTCGGCAAGGCCTTCGAGGGGCACGGCGACGACCTCCAGGCGCTGCTCGACAGCGGCAGCGACTTCGTCGAGGCCGCCGACCGCGCCCTGCCGTCCACCACGCTGCTCATCACCGACGGCGAGACCGTCCTGCGCACCCAGGCCCAGGAGGCGGAGGCCATCCGCGACTTCGCCACCGGGGCGGAGGAACTGGCCCGCGCCCTCAAGGGCTCCGACGCCGACCTGCGCCGCCTCCTCGCGGTCACCCCCGAGGCGGCCACCCAGGTCAGCGGCCTGCTGCGGGACCTCGACCCCAGCCTCGGCGTCGTCCTCGCCAACCTCCTCACCACCTCCGAGGTCGCCGTCACCCGGCAGCGCGGCATCGAGGAACTCCTCGTGAAGTACCCGGCGGCCGTCGCCGCCGGCTCCACCGCCGTCGACGGAGGGAAGCTGAACCTCGGCATGGCCGTCACCTTCTTCGCCCCCCTGCCCTGCACCGACGGATACGGCGCCACGCGCTACCGCAACGGCCTCGACCTCGGCACCGCGCCCGCCCTCAACACCGGTGCGGCCTGCACCGCCCCGGCCTCGGGCGGATCGAACGTACGTGGTTCGGCGAACGCCCCGAAGGGCGGCACGGTGCCCGAGCCGGCCAGGCCCGGATCCCTGCCCTCGGGCAGCGGCGGGACACCG
>NZ_NCTE01000690.1 GCF_002114215.1 Streptomyces sp. 13-12-16
GCCGCACCGCCTCCCGCCGCTGAGGCCACCGGCTGCCGGGCCCGCCCCACCCGGCAGCCGTGCCCGTACGACGACGCGTCCCCCGGACCGAAACCGGTCCGGGGGACGCGTCGTCGTGGGTGCCCGTCAGCCGTTCACCGGCGACGGCGCCCCGCTGCGGCTGCCGCCGCCCGGCACGGGAACCGTCCCGCGCACCGGCGTCGACCTCAGCCGTCGGCGCACCCCCTGGACCAGCGTCGACGCCGTGAACGTCGCGCCGTGCACGAAGCGCATCGCCGGGCCGAAGCCGGACGCGGTCACCAGGCCCGCCAGGAACAGCCCCGGATGCGACGACTCGAAGCTGTGGCCGAGCACCGGGGAACCGTCCGGCAGCACCGCCAGCGCCCCGCGCAGCTCGGCGGAGAGCAGGCCGAGCCGGTCGCGGTGCGCCTTGAACCCGGTGGCCGCGATGACGTGTTCGGTCTCCAGGGAGCGCCGGGAGCCGTCACGGCCGGTCAGGTCCAGGCGCAGCCCGCCCGGCACCGCGGCGGCCGCGGTGACCTCCTGGCCCGGCAGCAGGTCCACCGCCCGCTCCACCCGGTCCCGCACCCACCACGCGCCCGCGGGACCCAGCGCCGTGGCCGCGATCCGCGACCGGGACGTCTGCGGCAGCCGCCGGAACAGGCCGGGGCGCTCGGCGTAGAACCAGTTCCGCCAGCCGGGCCCGAGCCCGCTGTGCGGCGAGCGGACCGACTGCCACCACGGGCGCTCCCAGGCCGGCGGCACGTCGTTCCACCGCAGCCGCTCCGCCCGCGCCAGCACCCTTACCCGCGTGCCCTGTTCGGCGAGGAGCGCCGCCGTCTCCAGGGCCGCCTGGCCGCCGCCGATCACCGTGACGTCCTTGCCCTGGAAGTGGCCCAGGTCGCTGTGGTGGCTGCTGTGCGTCACCAGCGTGGGGTGCAGCCCGCGCAGGGCCGGCGGCACCTCGATGAACGGCATCACCCCGACCGCCAGCGCCACCGTCCGCGCGTGCAGCGCCTGCCCGTCCTCGGTGACCGCCGTGAACCCGTCGGCGCCGGACGAGATCCGGGTGATCGTGCGCTCGTCCACCTCCGGCACGGCGTTGCGGGCGAACCACAGGCCGTACGACGCGAACGCCTCCACCGGGATCGGGTGCGCGTGACGTGCCGTCAGGCCCTGCTCGGCGCAGTACGCGTCCAGCCGCCAGCGCCCGCCCGGATCGGACAGGTTGGACGCCCACGGCTCCGACTTCAGGAACATGCCGCCGGGCATGTGGTCCCGCCAGGACGCCATGGGCCGGCCGAACACGCGCAGGTTCAGTCCGGCGTCCGCGGCGTGGGACGCGATCGACAGACCGTACGGACCGGCGCCCACCACCAGAAGGTCGTACATCATCAGCTGCTCGCTTTCTCGTCGTCGGTCGGGGAGGTCGAGGAGGTCGGGGAGGGAGCGGCCGCCCGGGAGACCACCGGGGGGACCGGGCGGGGCGCCGGCACGGAGGCCGCCGTGCCCAGCCGCTGCCGCAGCCGGCCGGACACATGACGGGCCCACAGGGCCCACATCGCCCACCCGGGGGCGCGGTCGTCCCCGGCGTACCAGGCCAGTTCGCGTCCGCCCGGCGGTGTACGCAGTGCGGCCAGCGGCGCGTAGTTCTCCACCACGAACGACCGCCCGGCCACCGGATCCCCGTCCGGCAGCGGCCGTCCGGTCAGATCCAGGTGCAGGGCGCGTACGACGTCCAGTCCCGCGCTGTCCTCGAACAGCCGGAACTGGGCGCCGGGGCGCGGGTTGAAGTCGAGGAGGTGGTAGCGGCCGGTCGTGCCGCAGCGGCGGAAGTCGAGGTCGAAGACGCCGCGGTAGCCGAGTCCGCCGGTGATCCGCTCGGCGAGCGCCCGGACCTCGGGGTTGGGGGTCCAGTGGCCCACCGCGGTCAGCCCCGCGCCGCGCGGCCAGGACGACCGCTTGCGGCCCGGACCGCCGGCGCGCACGGCGCCCGTACGGTCGGCGTAGCCGTGGAAGAACCAGTCCCGGTCCTCGCCCGGCGGCAGATACGCCTGGAGCAGCAGCGGGCTGCCCGCCTCCGCGGTGCGCGCGTGCAGCTCCCGGGCCTGCCGCGCGGTGTGCACCAGTTGGGTGCTGCGCAGTCCGCCGCCGGCCGGCAGCAGCCAGGGGC
>NZ_NCTE01000691.1 GCF_002114215.1 Streptomyces sp. 13-12-16
CCCGGTCGCCCGCCTATCTGGCGCCCGGGCCGCACACGGCCCGCGCGGAGCGCTCCCCGGTCACCCCGGCGGGCAGTCGCCGCCCGCAGCACGCGGAGCGCCACCCGCGCGGTACGACGTCGGCCACCCGCCCCTGACGGACGCACACGCCACGGCCCCGGTCCCGGTGGGGGACCGGGGCCGTGGCGTGTGTCAGCCCTTCCAGGCGCGCGCCACCAGGCCGTCCCTCACCTCGAAGTTCAGCCGGCCCACGCGGTACTCCATGGTGATGATCGTCCCCGGTGCCAGCGCCCGCACGGTCGACCAGCCGCGCTCTCGCGCGAGGTGCTCGGCCCGGTCCGCCGCGAGGCCGACATAGGCGTCCGGACTGTCGTGGGGTTCCGCGGAGGGTGTCGGAATGGGTGCCATGCGGCCACGCTATGCCCTGGTCCGGGAGCGGGGAAGGCGGAAGCGGGAACACCCGGACGGATCCCCCGGCGGTCACACTTCTGTCACAGGATCACGACAGGCGTTCGTGACGGCGGCCGTCACCCGGACGGGCGGTTCGGTACGCCTTCCGCAGGCATTCGAACGTAATTCCCGCGTGTCACACCACGGGCGTGATTAACTCCGACGGAAAGTGCCGGGGGAAGTGCTCCCGGGCCCCATTCCTTTTCCGCCGCCGCTCATGATCACGCAAGCCGGTGCGCACATAAAATACGCGTTTCCGTCACATGATCCGCCACGTCCTCTGTCGGAGACCGGCAGGGGCGAGCATCATGGCGTGGGCCCGGAGGTACCTGTGGCGCGGGCTCCCGGCGGGGCCCGGCGCGCGAGAAGCGAAGGGGCGAGCGATGGGGACGCAGACCGTCCAGGCGGCGGCGCGACCGGCGCGCCGGCAGCGGCGCGGGCAGCTGGTGATCGACTGGCTGACCACCACCGACCACAAGAAGATCGGCCACCTCTACCTGATCACGTCGTTCGCGTTCTTCCTGATCGCCGGCGTGATGGCGCTGCTGATGCGCGCCGAACTGGCCCGGCCCGGACTGCAGATCGTCGACAACCAGCAGTTCAACCAGATGTTCACCATGCACGGCACGATCATGCTGCTGCTGTTCGCGACGCCCAGCTTCGCGGGGTTCGCCAACGAGCTGATGCCGCTGCAGATCGGGGCGCCCGACGTGGCCTTCCCGCGGCTGAACATGTTCTCGTACTGGCTGTTCCTCTTCGGCGGGCTGATCGTGCTCGGTTCGCTGCTGGTCACCGGGGGCCCGGCCGCCTACGGCTGGTTCGCCTACGCGCCGCTGAACAGCATGGAGTACTCCCCCGGCCTCGGCCCGGACCTGTGGATCATGGGCCTCGCGCTGTCCGGCTTCGGCACCATCCTCGGCGCGGTCAACTTCATCACCACCATCGTCGGGATGCGCGCCCCCGGGATGACGATGTTCCGGATGCCGCTGTTCACCTGGAACACGCTGTTCACGTCGATCCTGATCCTGCTGGCGTTCCCGGTGCTCGCGGCGGCGCTGCTGGTGCTGGAGGCGGACCGGCGGTTCGGCTCACAGGTCTTCGAGGCCGCCAACGGAGGGGCGCTGCTGTGGCAGCACCTGTTCTGGTTCTTCGGCCATCCCGAGGTCTACATCATCGCGCTGCCGTTCTTCGGGATCGTCACGGAGATCATCCCGGTCTTCAGCCGCAAGCCGCTGTTCGGCTATCTGACGCTGGTGGGCGCCACCATGGCCATCACGGGCCTGTCGGTGGTGGTGTGGGCGCACCACATGTTCGCGACCGGCGCGGTGCTGCTGCCGTTCTTCTCCTTCATGAGCTTCCTGATCGCGGTGCCGACGGGCGTGAAGTTCTTCAACTGGACCGGCACCATGATCAAGGGTTCGCTGTCCTTCGAGACGCCCATGCTGTGGGCGACCGGGTTCCTGGTGTCGTTCCTGTTCGGCGGGCTGACCGGGGTGCTGCTGGCGTCGCCGCCGCTGGACTTCCATGTGACGGACTCGTACTTCGTCGTCGCGCACTTCCACTACGTGGTCTTCGGCACCGTCGTCTTCGCGACCTTCGCCGGGTTCTACTTCTGGTGGCCCAAGTTCACCGGGAAGATGCTCGACGAACGGCTCGGCAAGATCCAGTTCTGGACGCTGTTCGTCGGCTTCCACGCCACGTTCCTGGTGCAGCACTGGCTGGGCGCGGAGGGCATGCCCCGCCGTTACGCCGACTACCTCGCGGCGGACGGCTTCACCGCGCTGAACACCGTCTCCACCATCGGCGCGTTCCTGCTCGGCATGTCCACGCTGCCGTTCCTCTACAACGTCTGGAAGACGGCCAGGTACGGCGAGGAGGTCGAGGTCGACGATCCCTGGGGGTTCGGGCGGTCCCTGGAGTGGGCGACCTCGTGTCCGCCGCCCCGGCACAACTTCACGACGCTGCCCCGGATCCGTTCGGAGTCGCCCGCGTTCGACATGAACCATCCGGAGTACGCGGCGGTGACGTCGCAGCCCGAGCCAAGGAGCGAGCAAGCCGGCCCTGAGCCGCTCTGATCGCGTCGAGCAGCCCGTCCGGCTCCAGCACCTCGAACTCGAAGCCCAGCAGCATCACGTGCACCACCATGCCGTCTAGGCTCGGGGCCCCGGTCCGCAGCAGGCAGCGGTCCGGGCCCTCCTCCTCCAGCGTTCCCACGGTGGGCGGGATCCTCTCGGCGGCCTCCTCCACGGGCACCAGCAGCCGGATCACGGCATGCGAGGCGTACGCGCGCGTGGAGACGCCCCGGGAGACATAGGCTGCCAGGTCCCCGGCGGGCGGTTCGCGCGGGACGAAACGCGGCCCGTGCGGCGGCGCGGGAGTGATGCGGTCCGCGCGGAAGGTGCGCCAGTCCGCGCGGTCGAGATCCCAGGCGACCAGGTACCAGCGGCGTTCGGAGCACACCAGGCGGTGCGGCTCCACGGTGCGGCGGGTCCGCGTGCCGTCGTGCCCCCGGTACTCGAAGCGCAGGCGCTCGGCGTCCCGGCAGAGGTGGGCCAGTTCGGTCAGCACGACCGGGTCGACCGCGTCCGCGCGGGGACCGCCCAGCATGGGCACGGTGAAGGCGTTCAGGGCTCCCACGCGGCGGCGCAGCCGGTCCGGCAGCACCTGTTCCAGCTTGGCCAGGGCCCGTACGGAGCTCTCGCCGATGCCCTCGACGCCCTGCCCGGCGGCGGTGCGCAGCCCGACGGCGACGGCCACGGCCTCCTCGTCGTCCAGCAGCAGCGGCGGCAGTTCGGCGCCCGCGCCCAGCTGGTAGCCGCCGCCGGTGCCCGGGCTGGCGTTGACGGGGTAGCCGAGCTCGCGCAGCCGGTCCACGTCCCGGCGCACCGTACGGGCACTGACCCCGAGCCGGTCGGCGAGATCGGCGCCGGACCACTCGCGGTGGGCCTGGAGCAGGGACAGCAGGCGCAGCAGGCGTGCCGAGGTCTCCAACATGCGGGCGAGTCTGCCAGCCGTCGCGGACAACCACTGTCCTGGATCAGGGCTCGTAGGCCAGTTGCGGCACCTCGAAGCAGGTGCGGTTCATGTCGCCCTGCGACACCCAGCCCTCGCCGTCCCGCCAGCGGGCCACGGACAGACAGGTCCGGCTCGTGGCCGGTGGCTCGGGCGAGCGTCCGAACGAGACGGGCAGCAGCAGTCCGCCCGCGGTGTAGTCCCGGGCGCGGTCCACGTGGGCGTCGAGGCAGGCGCGCGTGATGCCCGTGCGGGCGCAGGACCGCGCCGCGTCGGTGAACCAGCGGGCGGCGGCCCAGCCCTCCAACTGCCACTGGGAGTGCGTCCTGAGGCCCTCGGTGGCGTCCCGGAACGCGCGTACGGCCGGGTGGCCGGTGTCCTCGAAGTTGCGGCTGGAGCCGGTCACCCACAGGGCGTTGCGGCAGTGCGGTGCGTCCTTGTAGTCCTCGGCGACGGTGGACGTCCAGTTCTGCACGTTGGTGACCTTGGCGGTGACCCGGGCGCCGACGTCGTCCATGGCCTGGCACAGACGGGCGTTGCCGTGGCCGTCGATGGCGTCGAAGACCAGGTCGGCGCCCTGCTGCTTCAGGTCCGCGGCCACCGCGCGGAAGTTGGGCAGCGCGAAGTCGACCTGCTCGGTGACCACCTCGTACCCCTCGGCCTTCAGGCCGCGTTCGACGAGGCGGGCGTAGGCGGCGGACGCGGACTGGTTGTAGGAGACGACGGCGGCCGTGCGGGCGCCGTGCTCGCGCTTGAAGTAGCGGTACACCTCGGTGCCGCCGTACAGCTTGCCGTCCCAGCCGGGGGTGCCGTTCCTGGGCGCCTCGCTGCCGTGGACGCCGTAGAGGTGCGGGTAGGTGTCGTAGGCGGCGCCGATGGGCTGGCCGCCGATGTCGGGGACGCCCGCGCGGGAGACGCGGGGGGCGCCCGCGTAGTCCAGGGCGGTGGTGGCCACCAGGGCGACGACCTTCTCCTCGTCGATCAGCCTGTGCACGCACTCGTTGTTGCCGACGCCGCTGCCGCCGTCGTCGCACGGCCGCACCTCGACGCGACGGCCGTTGATGCCGCCGCGCGCGTTGAGCCGGTCGAACCATGCCGTCGCGCCGTCGCGCGGGCCGGTGAAGGCGCCGCCGCCGACCGGGCTGGTGGCGCTGGTGACGATGCCGACGCGGATCGGTTCGCCGGCGTCCCGGGCGGTCGCGGACGGGCGGTCGTCGTGCTCGAAGTCGCTCTCCGGCAGGCGGCTGCCGCAGGCCGCGGTCAGGGCGAGGAGCGCCGCCGCGGCCAGTGCCTCAGCAGCCCGGGATGTCCGGGGGCGATTCATCGCCGCTCAGTTGCACCAGTGCGCACAGGGACCTGACGGACACCTTCCAGGTGCCGTCGTCGTCGACGGCGACACCGGAGGCGTCCGGGAGGGCGGTGGCCCCCCTGAGGGTCAGGGTGAACGTCACGTCCGCCTCGGTCGGTGAGACGAACGCGATCTCGGTGACCTCCGCCTTCACCTGTCCGACGCGGTTGTCACCGCTGAACGCCTCGAGCACCGGGCCCAGCAGCTCACCGTTCTGCAGGAGCTTCTTCTTCTCCTCCACCGGGGTCTGGGGGTCGAAGAACTTCTCCCAGTTCTGCCGGATCTCCTGTTCGGCCTCCGCCTGGTTCGCGGGCGCGCTGCCCGGTGCGCTCGTCGTCCGGTCCGCCGACGGCGTGGAGGTCCCGCCGCCGCCACCGCTGTCGTCGCTGCACGCCGCGAGGCCCGGCGCCAGGACCAGGAACAGGGCGGCGGCCAGCGCCGTGCCCCGTCCCGCCGTCCGTGGGCCGCGCCTTCCCGCCCTCGTGTTCCCCCGCCCGATGCCACTGCCGAGAACCATCTGGCTCACCAATCGGGTGTCGGTCCGGACCGTGTGCGCCCGGTGCTTTCAGGGTCGGGTCCCAGAGGGCATAGTGCAAGCCATGCGGACTGCCCGACTCCGGATCGCGCACCCCGTCCTCTGGGCGGGCTGGGCCGCGCTCGCCGCCGGCGCGGTGCTGTGCGTCATCGGCTGG
>NZ_NCTE01000692.1:0-2880 GCF_002114215.1 Streptomyces sp. 13-12-16
CCCGGGCACCGGATCGCCCGGGCCGCTCCCAGCCCGCCCGGACGGACCGGCACCGCGAGGCGCGTACGCGAGCCGGGCCCGCGCACGGCGATCCCCTTCCGCTCGGTCACGGCCGCGGCCCTGCGCACCACGGCACCGCGCCCGCACGCTCATGAGGGCGTCCACCCCCTGGCCTCCCCGTCCACGGCGGCCACCGGCTTCCACGGAAGACACGCGAGGGCCACGAGTCCGGGAACCTAGCGCCGCGTGCTACGGGCCAGCCAGGGGGAGAGGTTGGGGTCCAGGATCAGCTCCCTGTACGTCTCGTCCCCGGGCAGCGGCACGACGAGCCACTGACCGGGCGGGAACAACCGCCCCTTGGTGGTGGCGAGCCCGCCGTAGACGGACCTGAGGAACCCGGGGACGGAGTCCCGTGGCACGTCGTGGAACTCCACCCCCTCGACGGTGATCCTGGCATCGTCCTCGGGGAACAGCCGGACGCTCACGGCGGGCGACCCCGTCAGCTCCACGAACGCCTCGTGCGGCAGCGATCCGTCGGGATCGAACACGGTGCACGGCTCGGCCGACGTGCGCCGCGAGGTCTGGTCCGCGCCGATGTCCTCCGTGACGGACACGCTCACCCCGAACTCGGCCGCGATCTCACGAATCGCCCGGACGGCGGCCTCAGTGGTCGGCAGACGCGCTTTCTCCATGTTCCGATCATGCCGGGAAACCCGGAAGAGGACTAGACCAGTGTTGCTTGCCTGTCCGGGCCCTGCCCGCTCGGACCTCGGGTCCCCTCCGGTGCCGCGGGAGGCTCCGTCGGCGTCGGTGCGGGCCGGGAGAAGAGGACGGCGCGGGCCACCGGCGGAGCGAACAGCGCGGAGACGGGTCGGGCGAGCGTCAGTACGGAACGGAAGGCGCCGCCCACGACAGGGTCGCCGGGTGCCCTCTCCTGGACCCGGCGCAGGTACCAGTCCGCGACCCGGTCCGCCGGGCCGCCGTCGAGGGCGTTGCCGAGGGCACCCGGCATCTTGCGGTCCGCCCCGGCGGAGATGTCCCACGCCTGCCGGGACGCCGCGAGCAACGCCCGCTGCACGCGCCGGGTCGTAGGCGTACGGCGCGGATCGGCGAGCGCGTCGCGCAGGGCGACCGCGCTCATCGCGGCGACGGCCATGCCCTGGCCGTAGATCGGGTTGAAGGTGCACAGCGCGTCACCGGTGGCGAGGAACCCCGCCGGCGGGCCGGGCAGGTCGTAGCGGCGGCGGACATTGGCGGTGCGCCGGTAGCCGAACGGCGGGGAGAGCGGTTCGGCCTCGTTCATCCAGCGGTCCAGGAGCGGATGGCCCAGCCGCTTGGCGTACGTCACGAACTCGTCCTCGTCCGTGGGCGGTTCGTCGCCGCGCAGCCCGGAGACGATCACCAGGTGGGTGCCGTCCTCCAAGGGCAGCGCACCGCCGCCGTGCGGTTGGGAGGGGCCGGGATAGACGTAGTACCCGGCGGTCGCACCGTCGAGAACCCCCTCCGGGCCGCGGTAGACGCGGGAGGCGTAGGCGAGCCCCGTGTCGAGGGTCTCCTCGTGCGGGGCCGCGGCGCCGATCGCGGCGAGCCACTGCGGGGCCTTCGTGCCGGCGCCGGAGGCATCGACGACCAGGTCGGCCTCCAGCGCACGGGGTTCCGCGCGTGTGTCCCCGGACCGCTCCCGCAGCAGCACGCCCCGCACCCGTGAGGCGTCACCGAGGAGCCCCACGGCATCGGCGCCCTCCACGGTGCCGATCAGCGGGTTGGCGAGAACCCGCCGCCGTACCAGCTCCTCCAGTTGCGCACGGGACCCGGTGAAGATGTGCGTGGAGGCGGACACCCGGCGGAACCAGCGCCCGGCCTGCCAGAGCACCAGGTCCGACGGCATGCCCACCCACGGCGCGCCCGCCTCCCGCAACTCCGCGAGGAAGCCCGGCAGCAGCGCTTCCACGGCCACCTGCCCGCCCTGCAGCAGCACATGGGGATGGCGCCCCTGGGGCACCCCGGACCGCGGCTCGGCACCGCCCGGGAGCCGGTCCCGCTCGACGACGGTCACCCGGTCGGCATGCCCGGCCAGCACATGCGCCGCGAGCAGCCCCGCGAGGCTCCCGCCCACGACCACCACATGCCGCCCACCCCAACGGCCCTCACCTACGGCAGAGTTCACCGGCCCACTCCCTGGTCGTCCCGACATCGAGTCCACACAAGTATCCCGCCAACCGGGCCGGGTTGACCGAGTTTCAGCCCTTCTGCCCACCCGTCCGGAGGGCGCAGCACAAGCCGAGGGGTCCGGCGAGACCGCCGTAGAGGTCCGTTTCAGGTACAGGTAGTCGCCCCCTCCTTGACGGACCGGCACCCGGCGAAGCGGCCCGCCCGGCCGGGGCAACCGCCTGGACGACCGATGCCCGGCTCGGCCGACGGCAGTGCGCCGGTGGTCCGTCGCCCTCCGTTCAGGGCAGCAGGCGCTGCTCCTTGGCGACGGCCACGGCGCCCGCGCGGGTGTCGACGTCGAGCTTGTCGTAGATGCGACCCAGGTGTGTCTTGACCGTCGCCTCGCTCAGGAAGAGAGCCTTGGCGATGTCCCGGTTGGTCAGTCCGCGGGCCAGCTGGCCGAGGATGTCACGCTCGCGGTCGGTGAGTGCGGGGCGCGGGCTGCGCATCCGGGCCATGACCCGGTGGGCGACGGGTGCGGACAGGGCGGTACGGCCGGCGGCGGCGCTGTGGATGGCCGTGAACAGCTCGTCGGGGCGCTCGGCCTTGAGCAGATAGCCGGTGGCACCCGCCCCGATGGCGCGGGTGATGTCCGCGTCCGTGTCGTACGTGGTCAGCACCAGGACGTGGACCGAACCGCCGGAAGCGGCGGTGATCCGGCGGGGGGCC
>NZ_NCTE01000692.1:2987-5534 GCF_002114215.1 Streptomyces sp. 13-12-16
CGATGCCCTCACCCAGCTGCAGGTCCATGAGGACCACGTCCGGAGTGAGCTTCACGGCGAGCGCGACGGCCTCCGCCCCGCTGTCCGCCTCCCCTGCCACCTCGATGCCCGGGGCGCTGTCCAGCAGGGCGCGCAGCCCGGCGCGGACCACAGCGTGGTCGTCGCACAGCACGATCCGGACGGGGGCGGGTTCGACGGGTTCGGAGGGGTCCATGGGACCGGTGGGGTCGGGGCGGGTCATGGTGCGGGGGCCTCCGCTTCGCTGGGGGTGGTGTGGAGGGGTACGGCGGCGGAGACGACGGTGCCGTCGCCGGGCGCCGACTCGACGGTGAGGGTGCCGCCCAGTTGGCCGACCCGGGCGCGGATCGCGGGCATCCCGTGTCCACGGACTCCGGCGGCACGCTCCGGCAGGGCTGAAGGATCCAGGCCGCGACCGTTGTCGGCGACGTCCAGACGGACCTGGTCACCCAGGTAGGTGAGGGTGAGGGCGGCCCGGGTGGCGCCGGAGTGCTCGCGGACGTTGGCAAGGGCCCCCTGTGCGATGCGCAGCAGCGCGGACTGCACCCGGTCCGGCAGACCCGGTCCGGGTGCGCCGTCGACCACGCAGGTCACGGTGCGTTCCGCCGTGCTCTCGCGGGAGGCCAGGCCGTGCAGGGCCGCTTCCAGGCCACCGCCCTCGGCGAGATCGGCCGGCGCCAGGTCGTGCACGAACCGGCGGGCCTCGGTGAGGCTGCTCTCGGCGATCGAGGCGGCCGTGCGAACGTGGGCCTGTGCCTGCCGGGGATCGGTGCGCCACACCCGGTCGGCCGCCTGGAGGAGCATCCGCTGGCTGGACAGGCTCTGGGCGAGGGTGTCGTGGATCTCCATGGCCAGCCGCTGACGCTCGGCGAGGGTGCCCTCGCGGCGTTCGGTGGCGGCCAGTTCGCGGCGGGTGCGCACCAGGTCGCGGATCAGGGCGGCCTGACGTGTCGCCTGACGGTCCATGTGGGTGAAGACCGCGGTCGCCAGGAGGGCCACGGCGGGCGGGCCGACCACCGCGTCGATGTCGACACGGTCGGCCAGCCGGAGCTGGGCGACGACGACGAAAACGGTGAAGAACGCCACCAGCGTGTACGCGGCGCGCGTCGGAAGGGTCCGCAACGCGGTGTAGAAGAGCGGCACCGCGCACCAGGCGAAACTGGGCGCCAGGGCGACCAGCACGGCCCAGACCGCCACCAGTGTGCCGAGCCACACCAGCCCGGCCAGGGGCGGCCGTCCGGAGAGGGTGGGGACGTCGGGGATCCCGGCCGCGGAGGCGGTGGGAGCCGCGGGGGAGTCCTGGGGACCGGGCGGGCCGGTCGCGGGCGGGGGAGCAGCCGTGCGCCGGCCCACGACGTAGAGCACGGCCAGCACGCCGGCCAGGGCGAGGACGGCGGGCACCTGGGGCTGGGCGCCGTGCCGCAGCACGTAGCGGACCAGCGCGGAGGCCAGCAGCAGGAAGAACGCCAGATGGATGACGAGCGCGAGTCTGCGTGCCTCGCCGTCGACGGCTTGCGGGCGGGCGCGGGAGGCTCGGCTCCTGGACGACAACATGGGGTGTTCCTCCCGCCCGGACATCGGGACGTACGGACATGGCTGCCGGACTGGGCAAGTACTGACATTGTCGCCCCGCCGTCACCCGGTGGGGTCAACCGATCGGATGACCCCGGCATCGACCGTCCCGCGTGCCGGAACCAGCCGCTACGCCGACGGGTGCGCGGGGTGGGCGGGCCGAGGCTGGAAGCACAGCGCAGGAAGCGCTGCATCCGCCCGCACCGGACGGGCGAGGCCGCGACACGGCCCGCCCCCGGGACGGGGGAACGCGACATGACTGGGGAGTTGTCCTGATGCAGCACAAGGCCAAGAAGTTCTCCACCCGTGCCAAGGCCGTCACCTCGGTGGCGGCCCTGGCGGCGGTGGGCGCCGGTGTGACCGGCGCCGTGTCCGCCTCCGCCGAGACCCCGGCCGCCGCTCCGGCCGTGGCCTCCGCCGCGGTGAAGGGGAAGGCCACGGCCACCAGCACCCATCTGACGGTCGCCGCCGCCACCGACGCCGCTGAGGCGGCGCTGAAGGCCGCGCAGAAGGAGGGGCAGCGGGTGAGCGTCGCGGTGGTGGACCGCAACGGCAACACGATCGTCACCCTGCGTGGTGACGGTGCCGGGCCGCAGGCCTACGAATCCGCGATCAAGAAGGCCTACACCGCCGTTTCCTGGAACGCGCCCACCTCCCAGCTGGTCGAGCGCCTGGAGTCGGTGCCCACGCTGAAGGACATCCCGGGGACGCTGTTCCTGGCGGGCGGCGCCCCGGTCGCGTCCTCCGACGCGCCCATCGCGGGTATCGGCGTGGCGGGCGCGCCCTCCGGCGACCTGGACGAGAAGTTCGCCCGGGCCGGCGTCGCGGCCATCTCCGACGGCCGCTGATCCCGGCCCGGCACTGATCCCGGCACCGGCCCCGGTGCTGGTCCCGTCGGGCTGAGCGGTGGTCCCGCCCCGGGTCCGCCCGGCGCGCGGGGCGGGGAGGTCCTCGCCG
>NZ_NCTE01000069.1 GCF_002114215.1 Streptomyces sp. 13-12-16
ACGAGCACCTCGTCGTCCACGACGACCCGGCGAACGACCCCGTCGACGAGCGCGTGGTCTCCCACATCTCCTCCACCGCCATCGAGGGCGGCACGGCCCACCCGGAGCTCAAGCTCGTCGAGGTCACCTCACCGACGGCCAGTGGGTCTCGCACCACGTGATGGGTTCCACCGAGTCCCGCGCGGCGGCACCCGCCCATTCGGAGTTACGACGCAAATGGCCCGTCCTCGCCATCTGCTGCACGAGTCTCTTCATGGTCGGACTCGACACCACGATCGTGAACCTGGCACTGCCGGCCATCCAGCGCGATCTGGGAGCGACGGCGTCGGGCCTGCAGTGGACGGTGGACGCCTACACCGTGGTACTCGCGTGCCTGTTGCTGTTCTCCGGCTCGGTGGCCGACAGGTTCGGCAGACGGCGCACCTTCCAAAGCGGTCTGCTGCTGTTCAGCACGGCCTCGCTGTTGTGCGGTCTCGCACCGGGCACCGGCTCACTGATCGCCTTCCGCATGCTCCAGGCCGTGGGCGGGGCCATGCTCAACCCGGTCGCCATGTCCATCATCACCAACACCTTCCGCGATCCGGGCCAGCGGGCACGGGCCATCGGGATCTGGGGCGGTGTGGCCGGCATGAGTCTTGCCTTCGGACCGGTGGTCGGCGGAACTCTGGTCGATACCGTGGGCTGGAGGGCGATCTTCTGGATCAACGTCCCCGTCGGCCTGGCGGCCCTGCTCCTGACGGTGTTCCTCGTGCCGGAGTCCCGCGCCCCGCGTCCGCGGAGGTTCGATCCCGTCGGGCAGATCCTGGTCGCCGTCGTGTTGGCCACCCTGACCTTCGGGATCATCGAGGGCCCCGGCAAGGGATGGGGCTCCCCGCTGATCGTCGGCTGCTTCGCGGCCTCCGCGGTGGCGGTGACCGTCCTCGTCCGCTACGAGAGGCAACGCCATGAACCGCTGCTCGAGCTGCGTTTCTTCGCCGATCCCGGGTTCAGTGGCGCCATGGCCTCAGCGGTGTGCGGTTTCGCCGCACTGGCCGGCTTCCTCTTCCTCAACTCCCTTTATCTACAGGACGTCCGGGGTTACTCACCGCTGCATGCCGGAATGCTCACTCTGCCGATGGCCGCGACGACCCTGGTGTGCGGCCCGCTGGCAGGCCGGATCATCGCAGCACGCGGGCCGCGTCCGGCCATGATGGGCGCGGGTCTCGGCATCACGGGGTGCGGGCTGCTGCTCCTCGGCCTCGCCGCGGACACCGCGGTCTGGTACCTCGTCCTGGCGTACGTGCTGTTCGGTGCGGGCTTCGGCATGCTCGACCCGCCCCTCACCTATGTGGCGGTCTCGGGTGTTCCACACGCCCAGGCCGGGGTGGCCTCCGCGTTCACGTCCACCTGCCGGCAGATCGGCGCCACCCTCGGAATCGCGGTGCTGGGCTCGGTGTCGACCGCCCGGACCGAAGGGTCGTTCGCCACCGGGTTCCCCGAGGCCAGTCACCTCAGCTGGGGCATCATGTCGGGCTGCGGCGTCACGGTGCTGCTGCTCGCGGTTCTCACCATGGGCCGTCGGCAGGCCGCGTCCCCGGATCCGGTCTCCGATCAGCGGGACACCGCCCCGCGGGAGACGCCGGAGCCCGGACGTACCGGTCCGGCCCGGCCGGCGCCATGACGCCGCACCACACCCCCCTGTTCTTCGTCCACAACGCACAGCACCACCGGAGGTGCACCGATGGAACATCCCGACGACAACGCCCACCTGGCGCTCCGGCCCTTCATCAAGGCCCACTTCCACTTCCAGTTCCTCAGCGCGGCATTCGAGTTGGGGCTCTTCGGCCTTCTCGCGAAGCATCCGGGACTGACAGCGAGGGAGATAGCAGGGTTGACGGGGCTGAACCACCAGCCCACGCGCATCCTGTTACTCGGCTGCACCGCGACCGGGCTGCTGCGCAAGGAGGGCGACGGCTACCACAACACGCCACTGGGCGAGCCGCTCAGCGGTGCGGCCGAGCGTGCACCCGCGTCCTACCTGCCCTGGGAGAAGCAGGGCATCTACCGGGCCATCGGATGGTTCAGCGAGGCTCTGCAGGAGGACACGAACGTGGGACTGCACCGTGAGTTCCCGGGCACCGCGCCCACCCTGTACGGGCGCCTCTCGGAGAACCCGGACATGGAACAGGTCTTCCACACGATGATGAGCTCGGTCAGCACGCTCGTGGCCGGCGACCTCACCGAGAAACTGGACCTGTCGGCGTACCGGAGCCTGCTCGACGTGGGCGGCGGCGCAGCGATCAACGCGACCAACCTCGCGGGCAGATGGCCGCGTCTGTCGGTCACCATCGCCGACCTGCCCACGGTCGCGGAAAGCGCACGGAAGAAGATCGCGGAGACCGGACTCGAGGAGCGCGTGCGCACCGCCGAACTCGACGCCTTCCGGGACGAGTTCCCCCGCGGACACGACGCGGTGCTGTTCGCGCACTTCCTCGAGATATGGTCGGCCGATCGCGTCCGTGCGCTGCTCTCGAAGGCCGCCCGCGCGCTCTCCCCCGGCGGCGGCATCTTCGTCGTCACCCCTTACCAGAACGACGAACAGACGGGACCGGTACGGGCCGCCTACCTTTCGGCGTACTTCCACACCATCGCTTCGGGCGAGGGCATGGTGTACACCTGCCGGGAGTACGAGTCGTGGTTCAGGGAAGCGGACCTGGAACCGACGGGCCGGGTGATGCTGGGCCCGGACACGGTGGTGATCTGCGGCCGCAAGCCGTGACCGGGCGGTGAGGGCGCCGGTCCCACGCGCTCCGCGCCCGGCGCCCTCAAGAGGACATCACGCGCGGGTGCCGGGCTCTGCGGGCAGCACGGCACCCGTCCGCCTGTCAGCAACCTGCCAACGCCGTGGGATACCCGGCACCTTGACGGAGAATCGGCGAGCGTCTCGCCCCAGCACAGCCGGCTGCTCCCCCGCCCTCGTCGCGGTACGGCCACCGGGACGAATCAACGGGACGGTGGGCCTCGCCGCGTCTGACGCGAGGAGAGCGCCGCGGCTGAGCGGGCGTCTTGTCATCACCGTACCGAAGGAGCGTTATGTTCGGACGCATAGGACGGTTCTCCGTGAACCGTCCGGTGCTGGTCCTCGCAGCGTGGATCGTCGCGGCGGTCGCCCTGATCGCCCTGGCTCCCTCGATGGGCACCACTAGGGACCAAGAGGACTTCCTGCCCTCTCACTACGAGTCGGTGCGGGCCGACAAGATACAGGAGGAATCCTTCCCGCAGCAGGAGAGCGCGGCTGCGATCCTCGTCTTCCAGCGGTCGGACGGAGAGCGGCTGACGGACGCCGACAAGGCCACCGTCACCAAGGTCACCGGGGCTCTGGACGGCAAGCGGTACGAAACCTTCAAGGACATCGTCACCTCGCCCGAAACCGTGTCGGAGAACGGCAAGGTGGCGCTCGCCAACGCCTATTCGACGGAGAAGGACCTCGGAGCCGATCCCGTCCTGGATTCGGTGAAGAAGCTCCGCGCGGACGCCGGGGACCTCCTGGAGGGCACCGGTCTGAAACTCGGCGTCACCGGGCTCGCGGCACAGACGCTGGACGCGAACGAGGCAACAGGCGATACGGACGCCATGATCATGATGGCCACCCTGCTGCTGATCGTGCTCCTGCTCGGCATCATCTTCCGCAGTCCACTGATCGCCCTGCTGCCGGTCGTGCTGATCTTTGTCGTGTTCCTGATGGCGCAAGGGTTGATCTCCACCGCGAGCAGCCTGTTCGACCTCACGGCCGACAGTGACAACGGGGCCATCCTCATCGTGGTGCTGTTCGGTGTCGGTACCGACTACATCCTCTTCCTGCTCTTCCGCTACCGAGAGCATCTTCGGTCGGGGCTCGCACCGAAGGAGGCACTGGTCAGCGGGGTCTCGCGGGTGGGTGAGACCATCGCCTCCGCGGCCGGAGCGGTGATCGTCGCCTTCCTCGCCCTCCTCCTGTCGACCATGGGCAGCATGCGTGCCCTCGGCCCCTCCCTCGCCATCTCCGTCGCGCTCGCACTCGCCGCCGCGCTCACCTTGGTGCCCGCCGCCTTCTCCCTGCTCGGCACCAAGGCCTTCTGGCCGTCCAAGGCGTGGCAGCACACACCCAGGAACCGGCTGGGCCACCGGATCGGCACCGCCACCTCGCGGCGTCCCAAGCTCGTCGCAGCGGTCTCGGGGGGCGTACTGGTGTTGCTCGCCCTCTCTTCGATCGGCTTCAAGGCCGAGTACGACGCGAGCAGTTCGCTGCCCACGAGCCTGGAATCCGTCCAGGCCGTCAAGGACATGGAGAAGGCGTTCGCCGCTGGTGAATCCGACCCCAGCCTGGTGTACGTCAAGTCCCGGGAGGGAGGCGCACTCGAACCGTCCGTGCTGGAGGCGTTCCGCGAGGACATCGCCGCGGTGCGAGGCGTCGACCAGGTCTCCGAGGCGACGCTGAACCCCCGGAAGGACGTGGCCAGGTACGACGTGGTGCTCTCCCACCGGCCGGCGTCGGGCCAGGCCATCGACCTGGTCTCCGGCACCCTGCGGGACACGGTGCACGCACAGGCGCCGAAGGGCACCGAGGCGGCCGTCGGCGGCACGACGGCGGTCTTCGCCGACATCAGGGACGCGGTGAACCGGGACTACCGGGTGGTCTTCCCGGCGGCGGGCCTGGCCATCGCACTCATCCTGGGTCTTCTGCTGCGCAGTGTCGTGGCACCCCTCTACCTGATCGTCGCGGTCAGCCTGGGCTTCGGTGCGACCCTCGGTTCCACCGTCCTGCTCTTCCAGCAACTCCAGGACGCCAGCGGACTGCTGTTCATGCTGCCGATCATCGTCTACCTGTTCGTAGTGGCGATCGGCACCGACTACAACATCCTCCTGGTGGCCCGGCTGCGGGAGGAAATGGGCAGAGGCAGAACACCCGCCGAGGCCACACGACTCGCCGTGACCCAGTCCGCGCCGACGATCGGCGCCGCAGCCGTCATCCTGGCCGGCACCTTCGGCGTGCTCATGCTGGCCGACAACTCGATGCTCCAGCAGATGGGCTTCGCCGTGGCGTTCGGCATCCTGCTGACCGCGTTCGTCATGGCGCTGCTCCTGGTTCCCACGGTGACCACCCTGCTGGGCGCCCGAGCCTGGTGGCCGAGCCGGAACACGGGGAGTGCGCACTCCCCGGCCGTGTCGGATCCGGACGGCGACGCCAACCCCACCGCCGAACGCGTGAGGGTCTGACACCTCGTCCGAAAGCGGGATCACGGGCCGGTCCCCCACGGTTGTCAAACCGGGGGGACCGGCCCGTGCGCGGCACATGTGCCGGGTCAGGCCCCGCCCGACTCGACCGGCCAGAACACCTCGGCCCTGCCGTCGACACCGCACCGGCTCCCCTGTCGTGCGGCGTGGGTGTCGAACAGGTCCCGGACGTCTGTGTCGGGGGGCCAGAGCATGCTGTGCTGCGAGCGGTAGCAGTGGACGGCGGCGTACTTGGCCGACCATGCCTCGTCGCTCGCCGTCTCGGCCACGGGCGCCCCCAGTACGGCGCCGTCCGGCAGGTGGAGCGCATGGCTCTGCCGCATGCCGTAGGGGAGGTCCTCCCAGCAGTACAGCGGCACCTTGCCGCCGGCAGCAACCACCGTCGCGTCCCGTGTCCGGCGGTGGTCGAGGTGGTCGCCCACCGCCGCGCACGTGAGGACCAGGTCGGGTTGGAGGGTGGCCAGCAGCGAGACCACCGCCGACTCGAGGTCCACAGCGAGACCGGGCTCCGGCACATCGTTCCCCTGGACCGTCGGCCGGTCCATGTCGACCAGCCAACCGCCGTCGGGCCTCCGCCGGTAGACGGCATCGAGGAAGGAGCCGTGCGAGGGCGAGGCGCCCAGGAGCGCCAGGGCGGCGCGGTCCTCCTGCCGCCGGTGCTCGACCGGGTCGGTCTCGAGATCCCAGACGTAGTGGAAGTACTCGGCAATCGGGGAGTACGGCGGTGAAGGGACGCCGGCGAACAGGGTGAAGACGGTGACGTCGGCCCCCTCCGAGGCAAGCCGGTGAATCCGGCCACCCGCGGAGAGCACGGCGTCGTCCAGGTGCGGTGAGACGACGAGAACTCTGGACATGCGGCAGCCTATTCCTCGCCCGCGGCAGCCGGCGTGGCCTGCGCCGCACCGTCGCCGTCCGGTGCCTCAGGTGTTTCGCCCCGGGCCAGGGCCGCGGCCACCGCGGAGGCGGAACCCGGACGTTTGCGCTCGACCCATCCCGGGATGTTCTTCTGCTTGATGGAACCCTCGGATATCACCAGGGCGCCGGGAGGCACGTCCTGGGAGATGACCGCTCGTGCGCCGGAGTACGCGCCGTCCCCGACGTTCACGGGAGCGATCAGAGCGTTCTGGCCTCCGATGCGGACGTTGCGGCCCACCACGGTCCGGTACTTCTTGCGGCCGTCGTGGTTGGCGAACCCCGACATTCCGCCGATGTTGCTGCCGTCACCGATGTCCGCGTCCCCCACGTAGGACAGATGGGGCACCTTGGCGGCGACGCCGAGCGTGGAGTTCTTGACCTCCACAAAGGTGCCGATCTTGGACCGGTCACCGAGGCGGGTGTCGGGGCGTACGTAGGCGTAGGGACCGACTTCGACACCCTCACCGAGTTCGGCCGCCCTCACCACGGAGCACGACACGAGGGAGCCGGCACCGACCACGGTGTCGTCCAGCGATGTGTACGGGCCCACCGTGGTGCCCTCTCCGATGGTCGTGTTCACGGCGCTGGACCGCACCACGACGGCCCCGGCCCGCACGACGCAGTCCCGGAGCTCGCTGTCGGGGCCGACTGTCGCTCCCCCGTGCACCGCGGTTCCGCCGCGCAGCCGCGTGTTGGACTCCACTACCACGTCCTGCTCCAGCGAGACATGCACGTCGATCCAGGTGCTGTCCGGGTCGACGATGTCCACTCCCGCAGCCATCCACCAGGCGTTGATCCGGTCCCGCAGCGCCCTGCGGGCGATGGAGAGCTGGCGCTGGTCGTTGACGCCGAGGATGTCCCGGGAGTCCTCGGCGACGGTGATGCCGATGCGATGGGACCGGTCCGAGAGCCAGTCGACGACCGTGGCCAGGTACTCACCGGCCGTATCGCCGGAGTCCACCAGGTGCCGGAAAGCGGCACGCAGGATGTCCGAGTCGAAGGCGTACACCCCCGCACCGACCTCCCGCGGCCTGCTGTCCTCCTCCAGCCGGTGACCGCGGTCCGGCAGCAGCAGCGACGCGAACTCACCGACCTCCGACCGCAGGACCAGGCTGTAACCGGCGGTGTCCCGCAGCCGGCCGGACAGCAGGGTCATGGCGTTGCCCGATTTCTCGTGATCGGCGATCAGCCGGCTGATCGTGGGCGCCGTCAGCAGTGGCGCGTCGCCGGTGGTCACCACGACCGTGCCACTGAAGCCCTTGAGCGCCTCCAGACCGACGAGGAGGGCATGGCCGTAGCCACGCTGTTCCTCCTGGACCGCGGTCTCCCAGGCGAGCACGCGATCGCCGAACTCCCGGGCGACGTAGGCGGTCACCTGTTGCCGGTACCTTCCCGTGACGATCAGCGTGCGCTGTGGGCGCACCTCCTCCACCGCGTCCAGCACATGCCCGAGCAGGGCTCGCCCGCCCATTTCCCGCAGAACCTTCTGGGAGCCGCCCCCCATCCGTTCACCATTGCCGGCAGCCAGGACAACGACGGCCAGCTCCCGCGCACGGGAGCCGGTGGGTGGTGGCTCCGTCCCGGCGGCCGATGTGTCGAGCACCCTTTGAGAGATCATCCGATTCAGCTCCCCTGAAGGAGGATGCCGCCCAATTCCGGGCAGGCGGATTGTTTCATCAAAGAAGATGTGATGCGCCGGACGGTGTGCAAGGCCCCAAGAGATTCTGACAGCAAGCTGACTCGACTCTCGATCGGTGGGCCTGTGCTGTCTAGGGTGAGCCCGGGTTCTGACCTCAACAGGTCATCCCACATATCAGGAACCGGAATTATGGAGGCACCGATGAACGCCCCTCCGAGCCCACAGCGGGAAGAGCAGGGCATTGACCGGAGGCCCGCGCACATAGCCCTGTTCAACATCCCCGCCGACGGGCACGTGAACCCGAATATGGCTTTGGCCGCGGAACTGGTGAGGCGGGGGCACCGGGTGAGCTTCTCCATCGCCGGGAAATACGCGGACCAGGTGCGCGCGACCGGTGCGACCCCCGTGGTCTACGACACCACGTTCCCCCGGGCCGACCGTGGCGAGCGCTTCCCGATCCATGACGTCGTCGCGATGTCGTCGCTCTTCCTGCAGGAGGCGATCAGCGTCCTGCCGCAGCAGCGCAAGGCGTTCGAGAACGACCGGCCGGACCTCGTCCTCCACGACTACGCCGCGCTGTCCGCTCAGGTCCTGGCGCACGAGTGGGGCGTCCCCGCCGTACGGCTGTCCCCGACCCGGGTCTCCAGCAGGACCTACGAAAAAGACCTCGCCCCCTTCTACGCCTCGGTGGCGAAGGACGAGGCGTGGCTGGCGTACCGGAGCAGGTTCCGCGAGTGGCTCGACGACGCCGGGATCGGGATGTCGATCGACGAGTTCCTCTACGTCGGTCTCGCCGACCACTGCCTGGTCACCATCCCACGGCAGTTCCAGGCGGACGCCGCGGAGCTGGGCGACGACCACACCTTCGTCGGGCCGGTCCTGCGCGAACAGGACCACCAGGCGCCCTGGAGCCCGCCGGCCGACGGCCGTCCCGTACTCCTCATCGCCTTCGGCACCATCGCACCGGAGGTGCCGGAGGTCCAGCAGGTGTACTTCGAGTGCGTGGACGCGTTCGCCGACTCCCCGTGGCACGTGGTGATGTCCATCGGCCGGCAGCTCGACCCGGAGATGTTCGGGCAGCTGCCCGACAACGTGGAACCGATGACCGAGGCCCCCCAGTTGCAGGTGCTTGCCCGGGCCAAGGCCTTCGTCACGCACGCCGGGATGGGCTCGGTGATGGAGGCGATCCACCACGTCGTTCCCATGGTCGCCGTGCCCATGGGGTTCGATCAGATGGAGAACGCCTCGGTGATCGAGCGGCTCGGCATCGGCGCCCGGGTGCCCTTCGAGGGGGTCACCGGCGAGGAGATCCGCGAGGCGGTGGACAGGGTGGGAACCGACCCGGACGTCGGGCGACGCCTGCGGGCGCTGTCCGAGGACGTGCGGCAGGCGGGCGGGGCACGCGCCGCGGCGGACACGGTGGAGCGTCTGCTGGCACAGGAGCGGGCCCCGGGCCCTCAGCCGGTGGGAGGACGGCCTCATCCTCCCACCGGCTGACGCGCGCTTACCGAAAACAGGAGGAAAATAGCGATCATGACGATGATGCGGAGGCGGTCAGCAGTGGAGTTTCGCGCCTCTGCGGCCGAGAGGGAACGGCGCTTCCACAGAGCAGCCATGACCGCCTTCTTATGGGCTGTCGTGTTCACCGCTTTTCATTTCTACTGGTTCGCCGGCGGGCGCTTCGGTCTCGGGGACGGCCCTGAGATGATTCCCGAGACGCGAACCACCGAGGATCGCATCTGGGCTTTCGCGGTGACGTCGATGTTCGTGGTCGGAATTGCCCTTCCGCTGGCGTTGACGCGTCCCTGGGGCCGGCGCATTCCGCGCTGGATCGCCGTGGGCTGTCTGCTGACCGGGGCCACGTTGCTGCTGCTGCGGGGAGGCGCGGGGCTGCTCGACACGACCCTGCGGGAAACCGGTCTGGCGGACCGCGGGCTGACGGGGCTCACGTACGAGCAGATCACCGGGGACCCGCACCCCTCCTTGAACACCAAGGTGTCGGGCACCTGCATCGACGTCTATTTCATCGTCGGCGGCCTGCTCTACGGGCGTACGGTGCTGCGCCACCGACGCCTCTTGTGGCGTACCGCTGAAGGGTGAGGGCAGGGAACGGCCGGAACCAAGGCCCTCATCGATGTGCGTGATCTCTGTCCTCTCCACCGACAGGCGGACCAGCCGGTGGTCGGGCAGTTCCGGCGCCGCCGCCTCCTGCCCAGCCCCGACGGAGTGTGCGGTCTTCCCGTCCACAGCCCAACGGTGCAGCTCGGTCCGGATCTCCGGTACCCGGCGCTCGGCCGTATGCGGCCGGCTCTCCCTGCTTCGGAGCACTACGGAGCCTCCGTCCTGCCCGACGGCCATCAGCCGGCGATGGGCCCGTCCTTCGTCGGACTGGACGTCCGGCCGGGACGACCGCGGGCAGTTCCCGCGTTCACCACGGAATCGACCGACGGACACCGCGGCGGATACGAGATCGTCCGCCGCGACACCGCTCACCACGGGCATCACGTGACCACGAGACCCGTATCGACCGGATCGCGCGCACCCTCACCACGCGGATGGCCGCCCGCCCGTTCTCCGGCACGGCCTAGTCGGAGCTCCCGCGGGAGATGAGGAAGAGCACCCGCAGTCCCAGTGCTCCCGCCACCACCAGCAGGTGGTAGCCGAGCAGTTGAAAGAACGGGATCCCGGGAACGACGACGGGGCCGCCGCGGATGCTCAGCAGGACCGCGGACATCACACCGCCCGTCGCCGCGATGAAGGTCAGCAGCACCTCGTGCACCAAGGACCGGATGTACTGCCGGTCGCGAGCGTTGGCGAAGAGCCTGACCCCGACTCCGAGGCGGCCCTGTTCCAGGGCACTGGTGACCCGTTCCAGTCGGCGCGGCATCCGGCGGATCAGTTCCCAGACCGAGGCCAGCTCGGCCAGGCTGACCGGGTGGGCACCGGAGGAGATGGCCGACGCGACACCCCGCCGGCTCAGTCTGTCGTCGACCAGGCGCCTGGCCTCGTCCACCAGCGAGAAGCCGGGCACGACGGCCATCAGCGTGCCCTCCAGCGTGCCCAGCGCCCGGAAGACCGCGGCGACCTCGGGCGGGACCGCCAGACCGTGCCGGGACACCAGGCGGAACAGGTCGCCGAAGACCTCGACGTTCGGTGTGCCGCCGACAGCGAAGTGGCGGGACAGGAAGCGTCCGAGAGCCCGTTCCAGCTGTTGCTCGTCCACCTCGTCGGGGCGGGTGACGATGATGAGCAGGGCGTCGCACAGCGCCGCCGCGTCACCGGCGTGCAGCGCCAGGAGGAAGGCTCGCAGGCCGGACCGCACCCCGGCGTCGATCCGGCACACCGAGCCGAAGTCGACCAGACCGACTCCACCGTCGTCCAGCAGCAGAACGTTGCCCGGGTGCGGATCGGCGTGGAACAACCCGTCCGTCATGAGCTGCTCGAACATCTCGGCCAGCAGTTCCCGGGCGAACCGCATTCGTTCCTCGTGGGTCATCCCGAGCAGCTTGGGTGCCGTGCCGACCGGTCCTCCGGACAGCCGCTCCAGCACGAGTACCCGCTCGCCGGACAATTCCGTGTGCACCGCGGGCACCCGGATGACGGAGGCCCGCCGCGCCCGGGCTCCCGCCGCCGCGGCGAGGTTGGCCGCTTCGACACGGAAGTCGAGTTCCTCGTGGACCGACTCGGCGAACCCCTCCGCCAGTTCCCGTGCCCCGATGGTGCGCGCCCAGCGGGTCCGACGTTCCAGCGCCTTCGCCAGCCGGCGGATGATTTCCAGGTCGCGCCGGACCAACTCCTCGATGCCGGGTCTGCGGACCTTGACGACCACTTCCTGGCCGGAGTGGGTCCGCGCCGTGTGGACCTGGGCGATGGACGCGGCGGCGATGGGCACCCGGTCGAACCGGGCGAAAGCCTCCTCCACGGGGACGCCGAGTTCGCGGCCGAGCGACTCGCACACGGCGGGCCACGGCTCGGGCGGCACCTGATGGTGCAGGCGGCCCAGTTCGCGGACGAACTCGGGCGGCAGCAGGTCCTGCCGGGTCGAGAGCACCTGCCCGAGCTTGACGAACGTCGCACCGCCCTGCTCCAGGGCCAGGCGCAACGGCCGGGCCAGCGTGGCGCCTCCCCGTCCGCGGTGCGGCCGGCCGGTCAGGTAGGGGCGCAACCCGTGCCGCATCACGATGGACGCGATCTGGGAGTACCTTCGGGTACGGGCGATCCGTGAGCGCACCGCCCGGACCCAGTCCAGCGGCCATCCCACCGTGCCGCTGGGCGCCAGCACCTCGAGAACGGCGAGGAAGCCCGTGGTGACCACCAAGGTGCAGCCGAACTGCACTCCGGTGAGCACGCCGTGCTGCTCGGGCCGCTGCATCAAGAGGCTGAACACCGCCAGTCCGGCAAAGCTCACCAGCCCCGCGAGCAGTGAGCGCACGGTGCCGATACGCAGGCCCAGCAGTCTGCGGGCACCGACCACGAACGCCGCGATGAAAGCCGTCATCACCAACAGGGCAAGAAGGAACTGAGCAACCTTCATCACTGCGCAACCCTCCTGGACGTCAGCGCGCGGCAGCCCGGTTGTACGCCCGCGAGGCCAGCGGGGCCACAACGGCGAGCAGCACACCACAGGTCAGCAGGGCGGTGGTCACCGGGTGCTGGGCCGGGAGCGCGTCGCTGACCGTCGTGGTGGGGTTGCCCCAGAGCTCGCGGCAGCCACTGACCACAGCGCTGATCGGGTTCCACTCCCCGAGGATCTGCATCCAGCGCGGTAACCCGTCCAGCGGCACGAAGGAGTTGGACAGGAGAGCGAAGGGCATCACCATCAGCTGGGCGATGGTGTTGACCGCCTCGGGGCTGCGCACCACGAGCCCGATCAGGGCGCCGAACCAGCACATCGTGAATCCGAGCAGCAGCAGCAGGCCGAAGGCGGCGAGTGTCTTCGCCACGCCGTGGTGCGCCCGCCATCCGATGAGAAGGCCGACGACGGCCATCACCACACAACTGAGGGCCGTCATGGCCAGGTCGGAGAGGGTGCGTCCGAGCAGAACGGCGTACCGGGACATCGGCAGCGACCTGAACCGGTCCACCAGGCCGTTCTTGAGGTCGTCGGCCACACCCGCAGCGCTGGTTCCCACCGCGGAGAACATCACCATCGTGAAGATGCCGCCCATGATGTACTCGCGGTAGTTGCCGTCGCCTGGCACGGTCATCGCGCTGCCGAAGAGGTATCCGAAGATCAGTACCATGACGACCGGCGCGATCGTCACTCCGATCAGCTTCTCCGGCACCCTGACGATGTGCCTCATGTGCCGCCCCGTCAGGGCCGCCACGTCGTTGGCCAGCTCCCCCATCACGCCTTCACTTCCTGCTGTCCGGTCGTCTCCGCACCGCCGCCGACGTGACCGGTGAGCGACAGGAAGACATCGTCCATGGACGGTCTGCGCATGGCGAAGTCCGTCACCTCCACACCGCGCTCGCGCAGCGCCGCGGCGGCGTCGGCGATCGCACCGATTCCCGATGCCACCGGCACCGTCACGGTACGGCCGTCACCTCCCGTGGCAGGGGGCCCGACCGACACCCCTTCCAGCAGCCTCGTCACCTCGGCCGCGTCGGCGCCTTCCGCCAGGGAGATCTCCAGCCGTTCGCCGCCCACCTTGCGTTTGAGCTCGTCCGGAGTTCCGTCCGCGATGACCTGCCCCTTGTCGATGACCGCGATGCGGTCGGCGAGATGATCGGCCTCTTCCAGATACTGCGTGGTGAGCAGAACGGTGACGCCGGCGTCGACCTGTTCACGCACCATGGTCCACAGCGTCATCCGGCTGGTCAGGTCGAGGCCGGTGGTGGGCTCGTCCAGGAACAGCACGGTCGGTTCGGCGAGCAGGCTGGCGGCCAGGTCGAGCCGTCGGCGCATGCCGCCCGAGTACGTCTTGGTCTCCCGGTCGGCGGCATGGGTGAGCTCGAACCGCTCCAGCAGCTCGGCTGCGCGCCGTGCGGCGCCGGCCCGCCCCAGCCGGTAGAGCCGTCCGATCAACGTCAGGTTCTCCCTGCCGGTCAGCCGCTCGTCCACCGCCGCGTACTGCCCGGCCAGCCCGATCCGCCGACGAACCTTCATGGGCTCCTCGGCCACGTCGTAACCGGCCACCGTGGCACGACCGCCGTCGGGCGGCACGAGTGTGGCCAGGATGCGCACCGACGTTGTCTTCCCCGCGCCGTTCGGTCCGAGGAGGCCGAGCACCGTGCCTGCGGGCACGCTGAGGTCCACCCCTTTCAAGACCTCGGTGTCCCCGTACCGTTTGCGGATGCCCTCCGCCTCGATCGCCACTTCGTGATCCCTCCTAGGAAAGTCGCCGATACCCGTACGATGGCGCCGGCTCAGCGGCGGCCCGTGACCGCCAGTCCCCGGGCGCCGCGCCTGCCGGTGCCCCGTGAGACGGCGAGTGGATCCCACTGCGGCCCGCGCTCCGGCAGCAGTCCCGGGTCGCCGAGCACGGCGCCGGAGTGGACCTCGTGCATCAGCCGGCGTCCGACCAGTTGGGCCGCACACGCGATGCCGCCCACGGCGACGCCCGTGATCCCGCTGCCGTACCGGGTGTTGGCGCCGACCACGTGCAATCCCTGGATCGGGGTTCCCGTGTCGGGACGTCCCCCCGCACCGCCCCATGCTGCGAGGCCGAAGGGGGTGCCGCCGGTGGACAGGATGTAGCGCTCGTGGGTGAGCGGTGTCGCCGCCTCCAGGTGCACAACACGGTCGCGGAACGGTCCGAGCACCTTCTCGGCGGCGGTCAGCATGGCGTCGGTGAACCGTTCCTTGTGCTGCCGGTAGACCGGATCGCGCCGGTAACGGACGCCGTCGGCCGGCCCGCCGGTGACACCCCAGCGCTCGTACTCCGGCGGACACAGCGTCATCAGCTGGAAGTTGCTGTGGCCGGGTGGACAGACGTTGGGTGACTCCGGGTCCTTGCGGGAGGCGAACGACATGAACAGAAACGGCACCGGGTCGATGTTCCCGGTGGCGAGCCGCTGGTAGTACTGGCCGATGTCGTCGTCCGCGTACCACCACAGGTTGGCGTTGGGCCGCTCCGGGAGAGGACCGTCGGTGGCGACGTACAGGGTCGCGAAGGGCAGCCCCATGGCTGCCTCGCGCGTCTTCGCGACCAGGCGGCGCGGAAAGTGTTCGGCTCCGACCAGGTCGAGCACGGTCCTGCGGTAGTCGGCGTTCGACACCACGACGGGGGCGGCGAAGTGCCGTCCGTCGGTGAGACCGACGCCGGTGACCCGTCCGTTCTCGACCAGGACGCGCTCGGCCCTGGCGCGGGTGAGCAGGCGGCCGCCGTGCGCTTCGACGACCTCCACCAGACCTGCCGCCAGCATCTGTCCGCCGCCCTGGGGGTAGTAGGCGCCCCGTACGTAGTGGTCGGTGACGGTCGCGTGCATGGAGACGGTCGCCTGGTCCGGGCCCATTCCGTAGTTCGGCGACTGGGCCGCGAGCACCGTCCGCGCCGTCGCCGACAGACCGCAGTCGTCGAACAGCTCGCTCAGGGTGCGCCGTCCCCACCGGACGGTCAGCGGCGCTCTGGCCACCAGTTCGGCGACCGACAGGTCCCGGTCCGACAGCAGCGCCCGGCGCGACTCCTCGCCCAGGCCCTCGCAGACATCGGCGAAGGCGTCGATGCCCGCCGCGTCGGTGGGCAGGGCCTCCTTCAACCGCCTGCGGTACTCGGGCCACCCCGCCGGCATGAACATCGACACACCAGGGGTGACGATCTCGTCGAAACCGTCCTGGTCCATCGGCAGGTAGCGGATTCGGTCCCGCAGACCGAGACCGTCGAGAATGGCCGGCAGCACGCCGTCCGGCCCACAGTCGCCGAGGTAGTGCACGCCCACGTCGAACTCGTAGGCCCGTCGGCGGCGGAAGACGTGACTGTTGCCGCCTGCGACGTCGTGCTGCTCCAGCACCAGCACCCGCCGGCCGGAGACTGCCAGGTAGGCGGCACACACCAGGCCGCCGATGCCGGAGCCGACAACGATCGCGTCCCACGCATCGGATTTCGTCATGTTGGGCCACCCTCATCCGGTTCTCGTCGATCCACACCGTCGCAGCACGCGACGGCTCCCACAGCCGGGCTGACCAGAAGCTGCCAAGCGTTCGTTCAGCGCAGCCGGAGCAGCGCACAGGCGACCGAGCCGTCGCCGTCCACCGACGTGATCACCGCCAGTCGTCCGGCCGTCGCCGGGACGTCCTGTGCCGCCGCGAGCACCGCGACGAGCTGGAACGCGGCGGAGGCCGCCGACGTGTCGCCGATCAGCTCCGGTTGCGACAGCCACTCCTCGGCGGTGGGGAACAGCCGTGTCAGGACGTCCCGTTCCTCCGCCCCCGGCCGGCCGGCCGGGGCGGAGGGAGCGACGGCCCACACTTCGTCCGCAGCGGCGTCGGCCCGCGCGAGGGCCCGCTCCACGCACCGGGTGAGCGTGCCGGCCACGCCCTGTGGCCCCGTCACGGCGGATTCCACCGTCAGCAGCTCGGCCAGTCCCTCGTCGTCGGACACCGAGTCACCGGGCAGCATCCGCACGATCGCGCAGCCCTCGCCGAGCACCCCGGCGCTGTCGTTGTCCCGCCTCGCGTGGTGCTCCAGCCAGGACCGGGCGTCGGAGTACTCCTCGACCGCACCGCACAGCACGCTTCGGGCACGTCCCGAAACCAGGAGCCGACGGCCGTAGTTGAGGGCCTGGAGGCCCGATGAGCGGCCGGCTGCGACTGTGGCGTTGGGCCCCTTCAGGCCGTACCAGATCGCGCACTGGCCGGCGGCGCAGTTCATGACCGTGTTGGGGAAGCGGGACGGGTCGACGTGGTAGGGCTTCTCCTCGGTGAAGGTGTCCCGGGTGAAGTCCATCATGCTCTGCGCACTCCCGGTGTTCGTGCCGAGCACCAGACCGACGTCGGCTCCGTCCGGCACGGGGCCGGCACCTGCCTGCGGTCCTTCCCCGAGGAGCCGTCCCACGGCGGTGACCGCCAGCCCGGTCACGCGGTCCATGGAACGGGTGCCCTTGCGGCCCAGTACGTCGCGGACGGTGAAGCCGGGAACCAGACAGGCACGTTCGCCGGGGCCGTGCCACGCCTCGCCGTCCAAGGCCGTCGCCGTGGACCGGCCGGACCGGACCCCTTCGACGAAGGCGTCCCGTCCGATGCCGTACGGCGATACGGCCGACCAGCCCGAGATGACAGGGGTAAGCCCTCCAACAGCCATCGCCGTCACAGCCGATTCACTCCTTCGTCAGTTGCCGTTGGACCCGTCGGCTCGCCGCCCGGGCCCCGTTCGGTGGACTCACAGATGGAAGACCGCGCGGTACACGGGCCAGCGGGCGGCCATCGCTCCGCCCGGCACCGTCCGCACCTCCGGCACCAGCGCGTCCCGGGTCAGCCCGTGCGCGAGCAGGTCCGGTTCCTCGACCCAGACACCCACCTCGCTGTCCAGCAGGACGGCGAGGTTCTCGCGCGGGTCGTTGACCGTGGTCAGGGGCCGGCCGCCCAGGCTGAGTGCGGGCGGTTCGCCGGCCCGCACCGCGTAGGTGACGGCGGAACCGCGCAGCAGGACGTCGAGGCCGCCGAGATGGCGGTGGAAGAGGTAGGCGCAGTAGAGGGCGTCGGAGAACTGCGTCTCCACGGCCCCCCGGTAGGCCCGTTCCACGATCGCCAGGGATCTGCCCGGTTCGAGTCCGTCGGCGTTGATCACATCACCCCCAGGTGGATCGTCTTCCCCGCGGCGGCGACGTGCTCGGCGTACCTCGCCGGCGCCCGTACCGGTACCTCGGGGATGTGGGCCACGGCTCCGCGGTCGTCGCTGCAGAAACGGCAGGCGTACCAGTGCAGCCGCCCGGGGTGGGCCGTGAGCATCCGCCGCACGAGGAGACTCGTCGAGGGGTAGTCGGTGGACCATGCGGCGAGATTGCGTGGTTTGCCGTCCCCCAGCCCCCGTTGCGTCAGCATGGTGGCGTATCCGCAGGCCCAGACCTGCAGCGACGCACCGCGGTCGAGCACGGCCTGGGTCAGCCGGAGGGCGCTGGTGAGCAGGTCGCTCTCGTACGGAGCGCCCATCAGTGTGATGAGCACGTCGGTGCGCGGAACCGTCCGGGCCATGTCAGTGCCACACCACCCTGACACCGGGCTCCAGCAGCCGGGCCGCCGTCCGTGCCATGTCCACCACCTGCGCGCCGGGCTCGAGACGGACGTTCGTCATGCCGCGCTGGGCGAGCGAGAAGTCGTCCACCCACAGTTCACCGCCTGCTTCGAGTAAGGCCCTGACATGCGGCGACGCGTCCTGAACGGCGGCCGCAACGGCATCCTGCACGCACAGCAGCTGGACTGGGTGCCCGGCCAGGACGACACTGCACGCGTCCTGCATGAACGCACCGCGCGGATCCGTCCAGGGGCCCTTGCTCTCCACGAGCAAGTGGGGTGTCGATCGGGTTCGGGTGTTCCGCTCCATGGCTCCCCTGCCCTCAGTCTGCGGTCCTGCCGTACGCGGCCCGATCAGCTTCGCCATGGCCCTCGGCGAACTCCAGACACCTGGCAAGCTCCTGCCACGCGCCGTTGCCGTCGGGCAGTTGTGACTCGATCAGGTCGGCCGCCGCACGGGCTCCGCCCAGTCCACGCATCCGCGACCGCGTCTCGGCCACCCGTCGTGCGACCAGGGGATCGGAGGCGACGGAGAGCACCGCCTCGCGCAGCGCGGACGCGGTCGCCTCCCCCTCGGAGAGGTGCCGGCCGATCCCCAGTTCCGCGATACGGGCCGCGTTGACCGGCTGGTCGTTCACCTGCGGTACGGCGACCATGGGGACTCCGTGATGCATCGCCTCGAGGACGGAGCCCATGCCGGCGTGGGTGACGAAGGCCGTGGCGCGCGCCAGCACCTGCAGTTGAGGGACGCTGGGGTACGTTTCGACGTTGCCGGGGAGCGGGCCGAGCACCGCCGGGTCGAGACGGCCGGTGGACATCACCAGGTGCCACCGCGTTCCGGTGAACGCCTCCACGCACCGCCGGTAGAACTCCGGCCGGTCGCTGCCCGCGGTGCCGAGCGCCACCAGGAGCACCGGCGCGTCGGGGGGCGCCTGCCACCGGTCCTGCAAAGACGCCCGGCCCAGACACGGCCCGACGAACGCGTACCGCCCGTCGACCAGCTCTCCGTTCACCTGGAAGAACCTGGGAATCGGCACCAGACAGCGCTCGGGCAGGCCGGTGTAGTCGTCGACGGGCAGGCCGATGCCGGCGTCGTCGAGCAGTTTCCTGAACCCTTTCGTGTACGCGTGCCAGCGGGGATCGTCATGGAAGAGGCTCTCGAACATCGTCTGCCGGGCCTTCCGTTCCTGAGGGCTCGCGGAAGAGACGTGGGTCGAGGACAGGCACACGCACCGCACCGCGTAGCGGTGGGCGAGCAGCCGGCCGGTGAGTGCGCCGAAGTCGTGCAGCACCAGGTCCGGCGGGTCGGCATCGAAGGTCCGGAGCTGCCCGGGGAGGATGGAGACGGCCTCGTTCAGGGCGAGGCCGAGCATCGCCACCGGGTCGTCCGACGGCCACTCCTCGACCCGGTCCGAGGCCGGAAGCGTCGTCTCGTACGGCACGAGGCGGGCGCCCGCCGCCCGCACCTGCGGACCGAACTCCTCGGGTACCGCGTAGCTCACGCGGTGCCCACGCCGGACGAGTTCGGCGACGATGCCCAGGGTAGGGTTCACATGCCCGTGGGCCGGGATGTTGAGGACGGCGATGTGGGCCGGCCGCGAAGGGGTGGTGGAAGTCATCTCCTGTTCCAGTGCGTCCGCGTTCATGCCCGCTTGGCGATGACGGGCAGCCGGGAGGCTCCGATCATGTCCGAGGTGTCGAGGAATTCGATGTCCCCCGCCGGGTCGACCGAGATGCGGGTGTACCGGTCGAGCAGCAGGTTGAACGCGATCCTGCTCTCCAGCCTCGCCAGTGGTGCGCCGATGCAGTAGTGGATGCCCTGGCCGAAGCCGACGTGGCGGTTGGGTTCACGGTGGATGTCGAAGCGGTCCGGGTCGGGGAAGGCGTGCCGGTCGCGGTTCGCGGAGGAGATCCACACGTGCACCAGCTCGCCGGCCGGGATCAGTTCACCTCCTATTTCGACGTCCTCGCTGGTCATCCTCACGAAGTTGCTGAAGGAGGGCCGGATACGGACGACCTCCTCGATCGCCTGCGGTACGAGGGACCGGTCGGCACGGACTTCGTCGTAGACGTGGGGGAAGCGGTCGAAGGTCAGGACGAGGTTGCTGATCAGCGCCGCGGTGGTCGTGATGCCACCCATGAGGAGCACTCCGGCGAACCCGACGATCTCCTCGTCGTCGAGCTTGCGGCCGTCGAGTTCGGCCTGCACCAGGGCGGTGATGAGGTCGTCGCGGGGCTCGGCACGGCGCCGGCGGATCTGTTCGAACATGTAGCTGTTGAGGGACTTCAGGCGCATCGCGGTGGCCCGATGCCCCTCCGCGCCGGCGTTGCTGGCGTGCAGCAGATTCGCCCACTCGGCGAACAGGGGCGCGTCCTCCCGTGGGGCACCGAGGATGGTGGCGATCACGGCGACGGGGAACGGGAAGGCGAAGTCCTCCGCGAGGTCGAACCGTTCCTTGTCGCCGACCGCGTCGAGCAGTTCCGTCGCCAGCCCGGTGATCCAGGGCTCCTGGTTGCCGATGTACCTGGCGCTGAACGCCTTGCTGACGAGCATCCGGAACTTACGGTGCTTGGGTTCGTCCATCGCGGCGATGTTCCCGCGGAAGAAGACGTCGTAGTCCTCCTGAGGAGGAGTGATGTCGGCCATGTCATTGACGAAGGTCTCGGTCTCGGTCATGACCCGCGTCACGTCGGCGTGCCGGAATATGGACCACTGGAACGTCTGCGGGTTGTAGCTGACCGGTTCGTCCCTGCGCATCTTCTCCAGCCATCCGAAGAAGTGGGCGTTCGGCTCGGCCTGCCCCGGTCCGTGGGCGCCGTCACTGGTCGTCATGCGTCGGTTCTCCTTCGGTGTCCGTCCGGTGTACCTGCTCGTCCCGGCCGTCGCCGTCGATCCGACGGAGCTTCGCGGCCAGGATCCGGCCGATCTCGGCGAGCGGACCCGGTTTCATCAGGTCGGTGTGCTGCCGGTCGATCTCCTTGGCCTCGATCGCACCACCGACGTACGGCTGCCAGGTGTCGGGCTTCGGTGATATGTCGATCTTGTCCAGGGTTGCGACGACGAGCAGGAGGTCGCCGCTGAACTTCTCGGCGACATGGCTGTTGAACAGCTCGCTGTTGTTCGCGTAGATGCGGGTGATGGCGGCGATGTGCCGTTGCTCGAGGGAGGCCATCGCACTGCCCAGCCGCTGCAGGACCTCGGTCACCCGCTCGTGGGTGAGCGGTCCCTCACCCAGGTACCTGCGGTCGTAGCCCACCCAGCGCAGCAGGTCGGCGAGGACGCCCTGCTCGTCGATCGGCGGCATTCGCTGACCGGGATAGGTGTCCAGCACGCCCAACAGGTCGACGGTCTCCCCCATCTGTTCGAGACGGGTGGCCATGGCGTGGGCGATCACTCCGCCCGCGGAGTAGCCCACCAGGCGGTAGGGGCCGGACGGCTGCACGGTGCGGATCTGCCGCACGTAGTCCTCGGCCATCTCCCCCAGGGAGGACGGCATCGGCTCGTCCCGGTCCAGGCCGCGGGCCTGCAGCCCGTACACCGGGTAGTCGGCGTCGATGTGCTTGATGAGCCCCGAGTAGCACCAGCTCAGGCCGCCGGCCGGGTGGACACAGAAGACCGGTGGCCGGGTGCCGAACGGCCGCAGCGGGAGCAGGACGTCCAGCGGGCCGCCCCCTTCACCACCCTCGTCGAGGCGGGCGCTCAGCGTGGCGGGGGTGGGCGACTCGAAGAGGGTGCGGATGGACAGGTCCGCGCCGAACTCGGCGCTCATCCGGCTCACCAGACGGGTGGCGAGCAGGGAATGACCACCCAGATCGAAGAAGTTGTCGTCCGCACCGACCCGGCGCACTCCGAGCACCTCGGCGAACAACCCGCACACCACCTCCT
>NZ_NCTE01000693.1 GCF_002114215.1 Streptomyces sp. 13-12-16
CGGCTCGGCGGGCGGGGTCAGGCCGCGGGAGAGGTAGCCGAAGTCGCGGGTGAGGAAGGCGAAGAAGACCAGGTGGCGCAGGCGCCCGGTCGGTTCGCGGCGCACGCCGAGCGCGTCCGCGATGTCCTGCCCGTGGCCGAAGACCTCCATGATTCCCGCGGAGGCGAGCACGGCGGGCGGCAGCGGGTTGACCAGCCAGGGCACCACCTCGCCCTCCGGGACGGCGGCCAGCGCGTCGACGGAGGCCCGGCCCGACGCGCGGAAGCGGGCCAGCAGTTGCTCCGGCGGGAACTGGTTGAACTGGCGCAGCGCGGCGTCCACGGCCCCGTCGAAGTCGTGGGAGGCGCCGGCGGCGATCCGGGCGAAGGCCTCGGGGTCGGAGGCGGCGGTGCCGGCCAGGTGGAAGATGAAGGTCAGGTGGGCGATCTGGTCGGCGATGCGCCAGCCGGGCGCGGGCGTCGGCGTGTTCCAGGCGGCTTCGTCGAGGTTCTCGACGAGGCGGGCGGTCTCCTCGATGTCGGTCGTCAGGTCCTTCAGGACGTCGTCGATGCTGCTCATGGTCGGGGCTCCTTCGGGGTCGGTTGGTGCGGGGGATGTCCTCGTGGTGTGCGGGTGCGGGTCAGCCGCCGGCGGGTGCGGGGCGGGTGGGG
>NZ_NCTE01000694.1 GCF_002114215.1 Streptomyces sp. 13-12-16
CGCGGGCGGGCTCACCGAGCTGAAGCGGCAGACCGCGGTGGCCCCGGCCCCGGCCCCGTCCACGGCACCGCGGACCGCCCCGTCCGCGCCCGTGGTCACCAGGCTCGGCGTGGAGGTGGCCGACGACAGGAGACCCGGGGCGCTGGTCGTCGCCGTGCACGTGCCCGGCCCGGGGTCCTCGGCCGGTCTCGTACGCGGCGACGTCCTCCTCTCCTTCGGCGCCACCCGTGTCGACTCGGCCGCCGACCTGGCACGCGCCGTCGCCCGTGCCCGCCCGGGCGACGCGGTGGAACTGACGGTGCGCCGCCGGGGCGGCGGCCACCAGCAGCTGACGGCCGTCCCCGGCATCGTCACGTGACCACGCGGAAGTGGCTGGTGAGCCGGCCCTCGTCGTCCAGTACATGGAAGGCGAGCCCGACCGGGGCGTCCCGGTCCGCGATCCGCTCGCCCTCCCAGGGCAGCCGCAGCGTCCAGGTCACGCCCGGCCCCACCAGCACCGGGCGGCCCGCGAACGTCGTGGCGGCCGGGGTGTGGGCGTGACCGGTGATCAGCCCGGTGACCTGGGGACGGCGTGCCAGCAGGGCGGCCAGCCGCTCGGGGTCGCGCAACGGGTAGGAGTCGGGCAGGGGATGGTGCAGCGGCACCGGGGGGTGGTGGAAGGCGAGCAGGACCGGAAGGCCGTCGTCGAGTCCGTCGAGCGTCGACTCGATCCAGGCACAGGTCTCCGCGTCCAGTTCCCCGTCGTCACGGCCCGGGATGCTCGAGTCGCACATCAGCACCGCGCCGCCGGCCAGCACGTGCGCGCTGTTGACCGGCCCGTCGGCGGCCGGCCGGCCCAGCAGCGCCTTGCGGTACGGCGCCCGGCTGTCGTGGTTGCCCGGGCAGGTCAGCACCGGGAACGGGGCGGTCCCGTCGCGCAGCCCCAGCAGGCGGGCGGCCTCCTCGTACTCGGTCTCGGTGCCGTGGTCCGCGATGTCCCCGGTCACCAGCAGCGCGTCCGGCGGGACCGGCAGCTCCCACAGCCTGTCCCGCACCCGCCGGGCGCGCTCCGTCGCCCGCGCGGTCCCGTCCAGATGCAGATCGCTGATGTGCGCGAGTACGAGCACGGCCGTACGCCTCCCCGACATGTCCGCTAACGGTTCGGTGAGATAAAACCATTAGATGTAATGGGAGGGCAATGCTCCGCCATTAGTTGCGGCGGGTCGCGGGGTGAACACCGCGAACCGGCTCGCGTCACCCCCGCCCGCCGGGCAGGATGCTGCCCGTAACCTGCTGTCGTCCTGGGAGGCCCCCGAATGACCGGCGCCGTGCCCGCGTCCTTCACCGCCGACGACTACGAGGCCCGCATGGAGCGTGCGGCGCGGCAGGCCGCCGACGCCGGACTCGCCGGGCTGCTCGTGGCACCCGGCCCCGACCTGGTGTGGCTCACCGGCTACACCCCCACCGCCGTCACCGAGCGGCTCACCCTGCTGGTCCTGGCGGCCGGCCGGGACCCCGTGCTCGTCGTCCCCACCCTGGAGGCCCCGGACGCCGAGCACGCCCCCGGCGCCTCCGCCCTCACCCTGCGCGACTGGACCGACGGCAAGGACCCCTACGCCGCCACCGCCGCCCTGCTGGACGCGGACGGGAGGTTCGGCATCAGCGACAACGCCTGGGCCATGCACCTGCTCGGCCTGCAGAGGGCGCTGCCCGGCACCTCCTACGCCTCCCTCACCGAGGCCCTGCCGATGCTCCGTGCCGTCAAGGACGCGGCGGAGCTGGAACTCCTGGCCGCCGCCGGGGCCGCGGCGGACGCGGCCTTCGAGGAGATCAGGCAGGTCGCCTTCGCCGGCCGCCGGGAGACCGACGTCGCGGCCGATCTGGCCGCCCTGCTGCGCCGGTTCGGACACTCCCAGGTCGACTTCACGATCGTCGCCTCCGGACCCAACGGCGCCAACCCGCACCACGAGATCGGCGACCGCGTCATCGGACGCGGCGACATGGTCGTCCTCGACTTCGGCGGCCTCAAGGACGGCTACGGCTCCGACACCTCCCGCACCGTCCACGTCGGGGAACCCACCGACGAGGAGCGCCGGGTGCACGACCTCGTGCGCGAGGCACAGGAGGCGGGTTTCCGCGCGGTGCGGCCCGGGGTCGCCTGCCAGGACGTCGACCGCGCCGCCCGCGCGGTCATCGCCGGTGCCGGGTACGGGGAGTACTTCATCCACCGCACCGGGCACGGCATCGGCGTCACCACGCACGAACCGCCCTACATGATCGAGGGCGAGGAGCAGCCGCTCGTCCCCGGCATGTGCTTCTCCGTCGAACCCGGCGTCTATCTGCCCGGCCGGTTCGGCGTGCGCATCGAGGACATCGTGACCGTGACCGAGGACGGCGGCCGGCGGCTGAACAACACCGCGCGGGAGATGGTCATAGTGGATTGAACGGCTCCCCCGTCCCCTCCCTGCCTCCCCGAACGGCAACGGCGCGATCATGACCCAGGCACCGACACCCACCGCGGACACCGTCCGCCGACTGGCCCGTTCCCTGCTGAAGGACAGCGGGAAGGGCGACGGGTCCGCCGCCGGACCCGACGTCCGGCCCGTCGCCGCGTCCGCCGGGCCCGCCACCTGGTGGGTCGGCACCCGCCATGTGCTGCGCCTCGCCCCGGACCGTGAGGCGAGCGTGCGCCGCCGCCGCGAACTGCGGCTGCGCGACCTCG
>NZ_NCTE01000695.1:0-1485 GCF_002114215.1 Streptomyces sp. 13-12-16
GCGGGGTCGGCGGTGGATCCGGGGACGGGGGTGCTGTACGGGGAGCTGTTCCAGGGCCGGGTGCGGTACCCGGAGCCGGAAGTGCACGAGGCCGCGCTGCGGCGGCTCGCGGAGGTGGCCGAGCGGAACGCGGCCCCGCCGCTGAACACCACGCTCGCGGTGGTCGCCACCGACGCCGGCCTGTCCAAGGCGCAGGCGCAGAAGCTGGCCGGCACCGCGCACGACGGCATCGCGCGGGCCGTACGGCCGGTGCACCTGCTCAGCGACGGCGACACCGTCTTCACCCTGGCCACGGGCGCCCGCCCGCTGGACGCGGCGGACCCGCTGGCCCTGAACGAGGTTCTCGCGGCGGGTGCGGACCTGGTGACCCGCGCGATCGTACGGGCGGTCCGGGCCGCCGGTCCGGTGGACGGTCCGGGCGGTTCGTGGCCGTCGTACGGGGAGTTGTACGGCGAACGTTGAGGGGGTGCCGGCGACCGGCCGCGGAAGTACCGTTTGACCAGGAGCAATTGATGCCCGTACCGGCACCGTCGGGAACTTCTCTTGCGCTCCGCCCGTTTTTCGGCCATACGTTTTCTCAGTTCCCGGACACGACGTCCGACCGAGGGGCTACGGTATGCACCCACAAGGTGACATGCAGCAACGCCGGGAGAAACCTTGAGCGTTCCGTACGAGACGGCAGCGTACGAACCACCCGACTCGCCCGAGTCTCCGGAGGAGCACCTCGCGCGCCTCCTCGGCCGTGCCCTGAACTCCTTCGAGCTGCCGGACGAGACGATCCGGCGGCTGGACTGCGCGCTGGCGCACGACGGTTCGCTGCACTCCGCGCACCACAGCGCGGGGCTGCACCGGGAGACGTACCGGCACACCTGGCTGCTCGCCGACGGTTCGGCGATGACGCTCTGGGAGCTCGTGCACAACACGGCGCCGGGGGACGAGCCGCAGCACGAGGTGTACGTGGACGAGGAGGAGTTGCGGACGGCCACGGCCCGGCTGCCGTTGCCGCCGGAGACGGCGGACTTCGAGCTGCCGGTGACGGTGCAGTTGCTGCCGCCTCCCACGCTGCGGCAGGTGTACGTTCCGGACGGTTCCGCGGATCACGCGCGGCGTTTACTGCGCCGCGCGGAGAACACGGACCGGCCGGGCGCGGAGACGGCCGCGCTGCTGGCCACGGCGTGCGCGCACCGGATCACGCAGGCCTTCGGCCGCCCTTCCCGCGCGGGGCGCCCGGGGCGCCCGGGGCGCCCGGGGCTGTCCTTCTCGCTCTACGAGCACGCGTTCCTGCTGGGGGACGGTGCGGAGATGTCCGTGTGGGAGGTCGAGCACACGGTCACGCCGGACGGACGGCACATGTGCGAGGTGTACGTCAGCGAGGACGCGGCACGGGACGCGATGGAGCGCCGGGCGGCGCAGGTCTCCTGACCCGGTGGCCGGGCGGCGCAGGTCTTCCGGCCGGTGGCCGGGCGGCGCAGGTCCCCTGACCCG
>NZ_NCTE01000695.1:1646-4397 GCF_002114215.1 Streptomyces sp. 13-12-16
GGGCGCGGCCCGGTCCTGCTCAGTCCCCTTCGCCGAAGCGCCGTACCAGTCCGGCGAACGCGTCGCGCTCCGCCGGGGTGAGCGGTACGGCTTCCATGTGGGGGCCGGTCCGCCGCTGGCGTGGGATCACCGGGACGCCGTGAGGGGCGTGGGGGGTGTGCTGCCGGCGGGCCGCCTCGTCGAGGGGTTCGCGTACGCGCGTCCGCCCGCGCCGGCGCCGCAGGGCGTCGGCCAGACCCGCCGCACAGGCCACGGCCACCAGGGTGAGGACGGTGGCACCCGTCGTCCGCGAGAGTGTCGTGTACTCAGGCATGCGGCCCAGTACACACCAAGATCCGGGGCTTTGACCCCGGATCGTGATGATCGTGATCTATATCGCAGTAGGCATGAACCGCCCACACCTACCCAAACGGACGCATCGCCGTAACTCTACGCGGCCACCGGCTGCTTGGTCTCCGCCGGCGGCACCGGGGTGCCCTCGCCCGCGCCCGTGGTGGCCGGGGCCGGCTTGCGCAGGCCCTTGAGGACGATCACCAGGGCGGTCGTGACGCACACGCCCGCGGCGATGGCGACCAGGTAGAGGAACGGGTTGCCGATCAGCGGGACGACGAAGATGCCGCCGTGCGGGGCGCGCAGGGTGGCGCCGAAGGTCATCGACAGGGCGCCGGTGACCGCGCCGCCCGCCATGGAGGCGGGGATCACCCGCAGCGGGTCGGCGGCGGCGAACGGGATCGCGCCCTCGGAGATGAAGGAGGCGCCCAGGACCCAGGCGGCCTTGCCGTTCTCGCGTTCGGTGCGGTTGAAGAGCTTGCCGCGGACCGTGGTGGCCAGGGCCATCGCCAGCGGCGGCACCATGCCGGCGGCCATCACCGCGGCCATGATCTTCATCGCGGAGTCGCTGGGGCTCGCGACGGCGATCCCGGCGGTGGCGAAGGTGTAGGCGACCTTGTTGACGGGTCCGCCCAGGTCGAAGCACATCATCAGGCCGAGCAGGGCGCCCAGCAGGACGGCGTTGGTGCCGGTGAGGCCGTTCAGCCAGTCCGTCATGCCCTTCTGGGCCTCGGCGATGGGCTTGCCGATGACGACGAACATCAGGAAGCCGACGACCGCCGCGGAGATCAGCGGGATCACCACCACCGGCATGATGCCGCGCAGGGCGGCCGGGATGCGCACCTTCTGGATCGCGATCACCACGCCGCCGGCGATCAGACCGGCCGCGAGGCCGCCGAGGAATCCGGCGTTGATGGTGAGCGAGATCGCGCCGCCGACGAAGCCGGGCACGAGGCCGGGCCGGTCGGCCACGCCGTAGGCGATGTAGCCGGCCAGGACGGGGACGAGGAAGCCGAAGGCGACGCCGCCGATCTGGAAGAGCAGGGCGCCCCAGCTGTCGGCCTGGGTCCACACGAAGTGGTCCATCACCGAGGGCGCCTCGTTGATCTCGTAGCCGCCGATCGCGAAGCCGAGGGCGATGAGCAGACCGCCCGCCGCGACGAACGGCACCATGTAGCTGACGCCCGACATCAGCCACTTGCGCAGCTTGGTGCCGTAGCCCTCCCCGCTGTCGCCGGTCCGCTCGACGGGCGTACCGCCGGACGCTCCGGACGTGGCCGCCGCGGTGACCTCGCCGCGCTCCGCCCTGCCCCTCACCTCGGTGATCAGCTCGGCGGGCCGGTTGATGGCCGCCTTGACGCCGGTGTCGACGGTCGGCTTGCCCGCGAAGCGGTCCTTCTCCCGCACGGGGACGTCGTGGGCGAAGATCACGCCGTCCGCCGCCGCGATCACGGCCGGGTCGAGCCGGGTGAAGCCGGCGGAGCCCTGGGTCTCGACGACGATCTCGACGCCGGCGTCCCGGCCGGCGTTCTCCAGCGACTCGGCGGCCATGTAGGTGTGGGCGATGCCGGTGGGGCAGGAGGTGACGGCGACGACCCGGAACGGGCGCTCCTCGGCGGCGTTGGTGGTGTCCGTGGCGGCACCGGCGGAGGCCGCCCCCGGTGCCGCCACGGAGTCCTCGGAGCCCGAGGAGTCCTCGGAGCCCGAGGAGTCCTCGGAGCCCGAGGGTTCCTCGGTGCCGGCCTCTTCACCCCGGATGAGCGCGGCCGCCGCCCCCGCGTCGCCCACCGACCGCAGCGCGTCGGTGAACTCGGCGTTCATGAGCTGCCGGGCCAGCGACGACAGGATCGTCAGATGGGCGTCGTCGGCGCCGGCCGGGGCGGCGATCAGGAAGATCAGGTCGGCGGGCCCGTCCGCCGCGCCGAAGTCGATCCCGGCGGCGCTGCGCCCGAAGGCGAGCGTGGGCTCGGTGACGTGCTCACTGCGGCAGTGCGGGATGCCGATGCCGCCGTCGAGGCCGGTCGGCATCTGCGCCTCGCGGGCGGCGACGTCGGCGAGGAAGCCGTCCAGGTCGGTCACCCGGCCCAGGGCCACCATGCGCTCGGCGAGGGCGCGCGCCGCCGCCTCCTTGGTGTCGGCGGACAGGTCGAGATCGACCAGTTCCGCGGTGATCATGTCACTCATCGCGGGCTCCTTCGCACGCGTATCGCCCGTGCAGCGGGGTGGGCGGAAGGGGGGACGGGGGTGAGGAGGGGGTGGTTCATGACACCGGCTCCCGCAGGAAGCGGTCGGCGGGTACGTCGGCCGTGACGGTCACCGCGGCCGGGTCCAGGTCGGCCGGGGTCGGCATCACGCTGCCGGGGAGCCGGACGGCCGCCGCGCCGTGGGCGACGGCGGAGGCGAGCGCCTCGGGGCCGCGCC
>NZ_NCTE01000696.1 GCF_002114215.1 Streptomyces sp. 13-12-16
CGTCCCCGCGCGGGCGGCCACGGCGCTCGAACCGCCCCGCCCCGCCTCCGCCCCCTTCACCCGCGCCCGCCGCCGTGTCGCCACCGGACTCGGTGCCGCCGCCGGCGCGGGCGTCGTCCTGGTCGGCGCCGCCTTCGGCTGGTACGCGTACACCGAGACGCACTCGGTGCTGGAACCCGCCGCGTACGCCGGACTGCGCCCGGGCACACCGTCCGCGGAGGTCGAGCGGGTGCTGCCGGACCGGCACATCCAGGACCCGCCGACGGAGCGTGCCCCCGCGCCGCCCGAGGGCACCGACTGCCGCTACTACCGCGCGAGCGGCGAGCTCTTCGTCTCCGTCGACCACTTCCGGCTCTGCTTCGACGAACGGGGCCGCCTGGCCGCCAAGAACGTGATCCCGCGCGTCGGCACGTCCGGTGAAGAGCGGGACGAGTACGAGGAGTTCGCACCGTGATCCGGGTTCTGCTGGCCGACGACGAGGCGATGGTGCGCGCCGGGGTGCGCGCCATCCTGGGGAGCAGCGGCGAGACGGAGGTGGTCGCCGAGGCGGGCGACGGCCGCGAGGCCGTCGAGCTGGTCCGGGCGCACCGCCCCGACGTGGCGCTGCTCGACATCCGCATGCCCCGCCTGGACGGGCTCGCGGCGGCCGAGGAGATCGTCCGCACCGTCCCCGGCACGGCGGTCGCCATGCTCACCACCTTCTCCGAACGCGCCTACGTCGCCCGTGCCCTCGGCGGCGGCGCCACCGGCTTCCTGCTGAAGTCCGGCGACCCGTACGAACTCATCGCGGGCGTAAGGGCGGTGGCGGGCGGGGCGGCCTTCCTGTCGCCCAAGGTGGCCCGGTACGTCATCGAGGGCCTCGGCGGGGCCGACGGCGGCGGCCGGCTGGCCCGGGAGGCCGAGGCGCACGCGCGCGTGGCGGTGCTGAGCCCGCGCGAACGCGAGGTCCTCGGCCTGGTCGGGGCCGGACTGTCCAACCCGGAGATCGCCGCCCGGCTGCACCTCGTCGAGGGCACGGTGAAGGCGTACGTCAGCGCGGTCCTCGACCGGCTCGGCGTGCGCAATCGCGTACAGGCGGCGATCGTCGCCTACGAGGCGGGCCTGGTGGCGGGCTGAACCCGCTCAGCGGCGCCGGTGCGTGGCGTACGGCGGCACCGCGCGGGTGACGGGTTCCGGCCGCCCCGGCCCGGTGAACCACCGCGCGGTGGACGCCGACGAGGCGCGCATCGCCTCCGCGAGCCGGACCGCCGGTCGTGTGCCCAGTCGTACGACGGCGAAGGCGACGACCGTGCCGAGCAGCAGGCCCGCCGCCACGTCGTGCGGGTAGTGCACGCCGACGAACACCCGGGAGAACGCCATGAGCAGGGCCAGCGGGGCCGTCAGCCAGACGAGCGCGCGCCGGACCAGGACCAGCGCGAGGGCGGAGGCGCCCGCGATCGTGGCGTGGTTGCTCGGGAACGACCAGTCGCCGTGCGGCGGGCACTCCGCCAGCGACGGCGCGGCACCGGCGACCGCCCGGCACGGACGCTCCTCGGTGACACCGGACTTGAGCACCTCGCTGCATACGTACGCCACAGCCGTGGCCAGAGGTGCAAGGACCGCTGTCGCGAACGCGCGGGTGCCGGAGTGCCGTGCCCGCCACCAGCCGGCCACGAACAGCGCGACGAACACCAGCAGTCCGGCCTCCGTCCCGATCTCGGCCGTGTGCCGTACCCACGCCGGGGTGTCGTACGCGTAGTCGGTGATGTCGCGGTAGAGCCCGCTGTCCACGAAGTCCATGGTCACGCACGGTAGGCGAGGCGCCGATACGGTCACACCCCGCGATCGTCGCGTGCCGTACCTGACGAAGGACAGGGGTCACAGGGCTCTTACCGGAATGATGATCCGGAAAAGTTGTGCTCGGAGCGGCGGGTGGGACAAGTTAACGCGCCGATCTCTCGTACAGTTTGCGCCGTGGGATCTCTGCGCAATCCGGTCGGGCCGCTTCCCTCCACCATCTACTGGCGTCGGAGGGCCGTACTGCTGTCCGTGCTGGCCTTGTTGGCGCTGTTGATCACCTGGGTGGTGGTCTCCGGCGGCGGAGGCGGCGGCGACCGTGACAACGGGGCCAACGGCAAGAATCCCGCGCCGTCCATCACTCCGGGACCGTCGAGTTCGGGGCCGGCGATCAGTCAGGCACCGGGCGGGCGCGACGAGTCGGGGTCCGGCGGATCCGACGGCGGGTCCGGCGGGTCGGACGGTTCGTCGTCCGGGTCCGGTGACGAAGGGGCCGACGGAGATCCCGCGGACTCCGGTGGCGGTGACGGCGGTGGCGCCGGGGGCGGCGCGGGCGGCGGTTCCGAGGGCGGTACGTCGGCGGGGGTCGGCGCGGGTGACGCGCTGCCGGCCGGATCGGGGTCCTCGCTGCCCAACTGCACGGCGAACGCGGTGAAGTTCACTCTGCGCAGCTCCCACAACTCCTACGAGCCCGGGCAGACGCCCACGTTCCTGCTCACCGCGCGGAACACCTCCGGCAGCGACTGCAAGGTCGATCTCGGCCCGGACAACGCGGTGTTGACGATCATTCCGGCGAGTGCCGAGGACGCGTACTGGGCGTCGGACGACTGTCCGAAGGGGGCACGGAGCCTGGTGTTCCGGGTACCGGCGGAGGACAGCATCACGTACACCGTGAAGTGGGACCGCAAGGCGAGTGAGCCGGAGTGCGCGACGCCGAAGGCCGGCACGGCCGGTGCGGGCACCTACCTGGTGGAGGCGAAGGCCCCGGGCTTCGAGAAGGTACGGACGTCGTTCGTGCTGAAGGCGGCCTGACGCCTGACTGCGGGCCGTCGTGCCGCTGGGTGCATCCCCTCCGGGGGGAGGCACCCCGCAGACGCGGGTGGGGAAACCCCACCCCCGGCCGGCAGCAGCCAGGGGCCGGGGCTCCCTAGACGTACCGCTCGAGGATCGAACTCTCCGCCAGCCGCGACAGCCCCTCACGCACGCTCCGCGCCCGCGCCTCCCCGACCCCGTCCACGGTCTGCAGGTCGTCCACACTGGCGGCGAGCAGCTTCTGCAGCCCCCCGAAGTGCTCCACCAGCCGGTCGATGATCGCCCCCGGCAGCCGCGGCACCTTGGCCAGCAACCGGAACCCGCGCGGAGACACCGCGGAGTCCAGCGTCTCCGGAGAACCGGTGTACCCCAGCGCACGGGCCACCGTCGGCAGCTCCAGCAGCTCCGCGTGCGTGAGCACGTTCAGCTCGTGCAGCGCCTCGTCGACCGTGCGGGAACGCTTGGCGGTGGGCTCGGGGACGTAGTCCCGTACGACCAGCTCGCGCTCCGGCTCCACGCCCGCGATCAACTCGTCGAGCTGCAGGGCGAGGAGACGGCCGTCGGTGCCCAGTTCGACCACGTATTCGGCGATTTCGGTGGCGATGCGGCGTACCATCTCCAGCCGCTGTGCGACCGCCGAGACGTCCCGGACGGTCACCAGGTCCTCGATCTCCAGCGCCGACAGCGTGCCCGCGACCTCGTCGAGACGGAGCTTGTAGCGCTCCAGGGTGGCCAGCGCCTGGTTGGCGCGGGACAGGATCGCCGCCGAGTCCTCCAGGACCCGCCGGTGGCCGTCGACGTACAGCGCGATCAGGCGCATCGACTGGGAGACGGAGACGACCGGGAAGCCGACCTGCTTGGAGACGCGGTCGGCGGTGCGGTGCCGGGTGCCGGTCTCCTCGGTGGGGATGGTCGGGTCCGGCACCAGCTGGACGCCCGCCCGCAGGATCTTGGACAGGTCGGACGACAGCACGATGCCGCCGTCCAGCTTGCACAGTTCACGCAGCCGGGTCGCGGTGAACTCGACGTCCAGCACGAAACCGCCGCTGCACAGCGTCTCGACGGTCTTGTCGGAACCGAGCACGATGAGACCGCCGGTGTTGCCGCGGAGCACGCGCTCCAGGCCGTCACGCAACCCGGTACCGGGTGCCACGGCGCTCAGCGAGGCGCGCATCAGACCATCGGAACCGGCACTCCCACCGGATTTTCCGGGAGCTGCTGCCCGGTCGTTGGCTGCCACTGCACTCCTCCGGTCGCAGGTTCTGGGGCACCGTCGTTTCGCACACTCGGTTCGTACGGACGGGCGAGACCTGGGCAAAGTCTACCGGCGGTCCTCCGTCTCCCGTGGGGCCTCTCGGCGACGGGAGCGCGGAAGGACCCGCAGGGCGTCCCCGATGTCCGCCACTTCCAGCACCTTCATGCCCGGCGGGACCTTGCCCGGATCGGCCGGTACCAGGGCGTGCGTGAAGCCCAGGCGGTGTGCCTCGGCGAGCCTGCGCTGGACGCCCGTGACCCGTCTCACCTCACCGGCGAGGCCGACCTCGCCGATCGCGACCAGGTTCTTCGGCAGCGGGGTGTCGCTCGCCGCCGACGCCAGCGCGAGCGCGACGGCCAGGTCCGCGGCCGGTTCCGAGAGCTTCACCCCGCCCACCGTCGCGGAGTAGATGTCCCGTTTGCCCAAGGCGCTGATCCGGCCGCGCTGTTCCAGCACCGCCAGCATCATCGACACGCGTGAGGTCTCCAGGCCGGACGTGGTGCGCCGGGGCGAGGGGATCTGCGAGTCGACCGTGAGCGCCTGCACTTCGGCGACCAGGGGGCGGCGGCCCTCCAGGGTGACGGTCAGGCAGGTGCCCGGGACCGGTTCGTCACGACGGGTCAGGAAAAGTCCGCTGGGGTCCGCGAGGCCCGTGATGCCCTCGTCGTGCAGCTCGAAGCAGCCCACCTCGTCCGTGGTGCCGTAGCGGTTCTTGACGCCGCGCACCAGACGCAGGCGCGCGTGCCGGTCGCCCTCGAAGTGCAGGACGACGTCCACCAGGTGCTCCAGCAGGCGCGGACCCGCGATCGCGCCGTCCTTGGTGACGTGGCCCACGAGGAGCGTGGACATCCCGCGCTCCTTGGAGGCCCGGATCAGCGCGCCGGCCACCTCGCGGACCTGGGCCATGCCGCCCGGGGCGCCGTCGATCTCGGGGGACGCCACCGTCTGCACCGAGTCCATGATCAGCAGGGACGGCTTCACCGCGTCCAAGTGGCCGAGCACGGCGGACAGATCCGTCTCGGCGGCGAGGTACAGGTGGTCGTCGATGGCGTGGATGCGGTCGGCGCGCAGCCGGACCTGGCTCGCGGACTCCTCCCCGGTGACGTACAGCGTGCGGTGCTCGTCGCTCGCCGACTTGGCCGCCACGTCCAGCAGCAGCGTGGACTTGCCCACGCCCGGCTCACCCGCGACCAGCACCACCGCGCCGGGCACCAGGCCGCCGCCGAGCACCCGGTCCAGCTCGGGCACGCCGGTGGAGCGGGCGGTGGCCTGACGGCCGTCGACCTGGCCGATGGGCAGGGCGGAGGTGGTGACCCGGCCGGGTGCCGTCGTACGGACCGCGGGCGCGCCGTACTCCTCGATCGTCCCCCAGGCCTGGCACTCGGGGCAGCGACCGAGCCACTTGGCCGTCTGCCAGCCGCACTCGGTGCAGCGGTAGGACGGTCGGTCCTTGGTGGTCTTGGTACGGGCAGCCATACGAGAACGGTAACGGCAGGCACTGACAGCGGGGTGTGCCCGCCCTCCGGGGGCTGCCGCCCCCGGCCCCGCCCGGGACCCCGCTTCGGCCCGAACGGCCTCGTCCCCGGGCGCCGGACGGGCCGCCCGAGCTCGCCGGAACCGTGAAGGGAAAGGTTCCTGTCCCCGATAGAGGGATCGTTTCACCCGTACGGATTAAAAGCGCGCAGCGCTCCGGTGGGCGCCGCCCCACGCCCCCTACGGTCGCCGGATGACGAGCAGCGGCCCGGAGACCTCGACCCGCACGACCGGAACCCACCGGACGCACCGGGAAGTGCGCGACCGCGGGGCCGCGCGCACGCTGGCCCAGCGGCCGGACACCCGCTACGAGTCCCATCTGGACGGCCTGTTCACCTACTGCCTGTCCGTCCTGTGCGACCACGACGCGGCGACCGCCGCCCTGGCCGAGGTCCTCGTGCTCGCGGAACGCCGCGGCCGGCACGTCCCCGACGAGCTCGGGAGCCGCAGGGCCTGGCTGTACGCCCTGGCCCGCTGGGCGTGTCTGCGCAGGCTGGCCGAGGCCGGGCGGCAGCGCCGGGCCGCCCGCGCC
>NZ_NCTE01000697.1 GCF_002114215.1 Streptomyces sp. 13-12-16
CGGGCCGCCCGGACCGTGGGCGAGCCGGCCCACGACGGCTGACCGGGCGGTTACCGGTCGCCCGTGTCGGTGCGGCCGGCCAGGCGTTCGTAGCGTTGCCGGGCGGCCTGCGGACTGCCCAGGCCGAGGCCGAAGGCGATCTCCGGCCAGGTCATGCCGCGTCCGCGCGCCATCTCCAGGAGGCCGGCCTCCAGTTCGTCCATCTCCGCGCGGGCACGCGGTACGAGGCTCAGCGCGGCGGTGATGTCCGCGTGGTCCACCTCGGGCTCGCCGTCCTCGGGCAGCGCGGCACCGCTGAGCAGGAACGCCACGAGCCTGACCGCCTCGTGCGGACCGATCACGCCGGGGTGGATCTGGCGGCGGCGCTGCGCGTCCGTGGCCGCGTGCCGCTCGGCGATGCGGAACAGGGAGGCGTGCACCCGTTGGACGCGTGCCGCGTCGGAACTCGGCGGAACGAAGGGGTCGTCGGGCTGTGCGGGACTGGTCGGCTGCATGCAACGAGCATCACAGGATGAACAATTTGTTGTCAACAAAAAAATCCTCCGTCGGGCGACGACTCCGCGCACCCCCGTGCGTCTATACCTGCGCAAGGCTCACCCACCGAGACACAGGACAGAAGGGGACGACACCATGAGCGCCGAACAGACCACCACCGGCAGCGACTTCTCCTACGAGCTGACCCGCACGCTGGACGCCCCCGTGGGAAGGGTGTGGCAGGCGTGGACCACCCCCGACCAGTACGCCCGGTGGGCGTACGCCGCCCCCGGCTCCGTCGAGATGGACGTACGGCCGGGCGGCGCCTGGAAGGCCACCATGGTCACTCCGGACGGCGGCGAGGCCCCGCTGACCGGCTCCTTCCTGGAGGTCGCCGAGAACCGCCTGCTGGTGGTGGGAATGGACGTGCCCGGGAGGCCCGAGCCGTCGAGGATGACCGTGAAGCTCGACGCGGACGGCGGCCGGACGCGGATCGCGCTCCACCAGACGTGCGGCACGGCGGAGGAACGCGCCGTGTCCGAGCAGGGCAGCACCATGCTCCTCGACAGCCTGACCGCCTTCCTGGCCGAAGGCGCCTAGGGGGGCGTCCGGATCGGGCCGGCTTCGGGTGACGGCTCCCTGCGGCCTGCGCGAGCGGGGTCCGGTGCCTGCGGCCGCGAGGCGGAGGAGGGCGCCGGGGAGGAAGCCCCGGCGCCCGACGGCGACGCGGCGGATGCGCGTGCCGGGGTCCGCGTCCCCGGCAGGATCCGAACGGCACCCCCTGGGGGGACGGACCCGGCTCGCGTGGTCGGACTCGGCTGCCGGTGCGACGCTGGGGTGGACAGGTTCCGAGGACGAGAACCCTGGAGGGAGACCATGGGACGGGACGTCCCGGCGCTCACCTTCACCCGCGAGGACCGCCGCCGCTACCGGATCAAGATGCAGGAGTGCCTGGAGACGTTCGCGCAGATGCTGCGCGAGTCACGCTTCGAGGCCGAAAGACCCCAGGTGGGGCTGGAGATCGAGCTGAACCTGGTCGACGACCGGGCCGAGCCCGCGATGCGCAACACCGATGTGCTGGAGGCGATCGCGGACCCGGCCTGGGCGACGGAGCTGGGCCGGTTCAACCTGGAGATCAACATCCCGCCGCGGCGGCTCACGGCGGGCGGCCCCGACTCCTGGGAGTCCGAGATCCGCGCCGCGCTCAACCACGCGGAGCAGCGCGCCGGGTCGATCGGCGCCCGTCTGATCATGACGGGCATCCTCCCCACCCTGCGCCAGGAGGACGTCGGCGAGGGAGCCCTGTCGGAGAACCCGCGCTACCGGCTGCTCAACGACCAGATCTTCGCGGCGCGCGGGGAGGACCTGCACATCGAGGTGACCGGCATCGACCGGCTGCGGACCTACGCGGACACGATCACCCCGGAGGCCGCCTGCACCAGTACGCAGTTCCACCTCCAGGTGTCCCCGGAGCAGTTCGCCGACTACTGGAACGCGGCGCAGGCGATCGCCGGCGTCCAGGTCGCGCTCGCCGCCAACTCCCCCTTCCTGTTCGGCAAGGAGCTGTGGCACGAGACCCGGATCCCGCTGTTCGAGCAGGCCACGGACACCCGCCCGCAGGAGATCAAGGTGCAGGGGGTGCGGCCCCGGGTGTGGTTCGGGGAGCGCTGGATCACCAGCGTCTTCGACCTCTTCGAGGAGAACCTGCGCTACTTCCCGGCCCTGCTCCCCCTGTGCGACGACCAGAACCCGGCGGAGACGCTGGAGCGCGGCGACATCCCCGAACTCGGGGAGCTGACCCTGCACAACGGCACCATCTACCGCTGGAACCGCCCGGTCTACGCCGTCGCCCAGGACAGACCGCACGTGCGGGTGGAGAACCGGGTGCTGCCCGCCGGCCCGACCGTGGCCGACACCCTCGCCAACGGCGCCTTCTACTACGGGCTGACCCGCGCCCTGGTGGAGGAGGACCGCCCGGTGTGGTCACGGATGTCCTTCTCGGCCGCCGAGGACAATCTGCGGACGGCGGCGCGGTACGGCATCGACGCCCGGCTGTACTGGCCCGGGATGGGCGAGGTGCCCGCCTCCGAACTGGTCCTGCGGCGGCTGCTGCCGCTGGCGCACCGCGGACTGGAGCGCTCCGGCATGGACGACGCCTGGCGGGAGCCGCTGCTCGGCGTCATCGAGCAGCGCTGTGTCACCGGCCGCAACGGAGCGGTGTGGCAGAAGGAGATGTTCCACCACATCGAGGCCTCGGCGCACTGCGGCCGGCACGAGGCACTGCGGCGCATGACGCAGCAGTACATCGACTACATGCACCTCAACGCCCCGGTCCACACCTGGCCCGTCGACTGATCCCGCCGACCGGTCCGGGCGGACGTCCGGGCCGGACCCGTACGCCCGCCGGCCCGTCAGCCCGGCCGGCGTCCGGTGTCGGAGTCGTCGGGGTCGACCCCGGTGAAGGCGGACTCGTCCTTGGTGCCGCTGGGGCGTGCGGAGCGGCCCCGGCGGCCCGTGTCCCGCTTGCCCTCCTCACCCCGGTCCGCGTACTCCTCGCCCCGCCGCGCGTCACTGCGCGCGACGTCACCCGGGACGGAGGTGCGCTCCTCCTCGACGTGCTTGCGGCCCGCTCCGCGCGACGGCGCGTGTTCCTCCGCGTGGAAGGAGCGGCGGGCGCTCGGGTTCTCCTCCTGCCGTGTCTCGTCGACGTCCGGGGACCAGCCGTGGTGCTCGCTCCCCTGGTGACGGCCGGCCCCGCGGCCCCGTGACGGCTGCGGCGACTTGCGCTCCTCGGGCATGTGTCGGCCCACCTGTCCACTCTCCTGGGGGCACGTCCCTCGGTGCCCCGGCAGTAAAAGCCTCCCACTCATCGGATTTCAGGGCATATCGGGCCGACCGGGGCCGGTCGTACCGCCTGCCACGCGGACGGAAGTGTCACCCGTGAGGGTGAGGAACGGGATTCATGTCGACGCTCATGGGCCGGTGTGCCCGACCATCGCAGTCAGCCGGGCCGCACCGGGTCCCGTCGTCCCTCCGGAAGGGCCGTCGCCATGCGCATCCTGCTCGTCGCCAGCGCCTACAACAGCCTCACGCAGCGGGTCCACGCCGAGTTGCGGAACCGCGGGCACGCCGTCGCCGTCGAGGTGACGCCGGCCGGACGGGACGTGGTCGCGGCCGTGGACCGGCACGGTCCCGAGCTGATCGTGGCCCCCCTGCTGAAGACGGCCGTCCCCCGCGAGGTGTGGACGGCCCGGACGTGCCTGATCGTGCACCCGGGTCCCGTCGGCGACCGGGGGCCGTCCTCCCTGGACTGGGCGGTCCACGAGGACGCGGCCGAATGGGGCGTCACCGTGCTCCAGGCCGAGGAGGAGATGGACGCGGGGCCCGTGTGGGCCACGGCGGAGTTCCCCGTGCCCCGGACCGGCAAGAGCGACCTGTACCGGGGCGAGGTGTCCGACGCCGCCCTCGACGCCGTACTGACGGCCGTCGAACGGTTCGTCTCCGGCCG
>NZ_NCTE01000698.1 GCF_002114215.1 Streptomyces sp. 13-12-16
ACGAGGTCCGGGCGTCCGGGCGACGCGGGGCACCACAGGGGCGCCCCTGCGGTGCCGTGGTCGAGCGGAGCGGATCCCGGTGCCGTGTGCCGCGGTGCCGGGGCTCGCGGGCCGGGCGCCGCACCCGACCGGTTCACCCCCGCCGCCACCGACGGCGACCGGTCAGGCGGTCGCCGACCGGCGCAGTCTTCCCGCCGGGCGCAGCAGCAGCGACAGGGACGCCACGGACACGATCACCGCGCCGAGCAGGACCGTCAGCATGTTCCCGGCGTCCAGCGCGGTGTGCATGAGGAAGGCGCCGAACAGCGCCCCGGCCACGCCGGTCGGCAGGACCAGGGCGCGGGTGGGAAGACGATGCGGCAGACGGCGGGCGGCCACCCACGCCAGAGCCAGGCCGAGGATCGCGGAGCTGAGCGCTTCCAAGAGCATGTCGGGGTCCCTCCCACATGGCCGGCCTGCTCACATCGGTCGTAGCCCGGTTTACCCCTGACCTGCGGAATCCAATCCTCCTCCGTGGAGGACCTGTGCGCCGTCCGTGAACACGTGGAGGGCCCGGCGGTCTCGCACCGCCGGGCCCTCCACACGACCACTCGACTGCCGGTCGCGCCTACAGCGCGCCGAAGCCCACCTTGCGCGGGGCCGGCTCGCCGATCTCGACGTAGGCGAGACGGTCGGCCGGGACCAGGATCTTGCGGCCGTGCTCGTCCACGAGGCTCAGCAGCTGCGACTTCCCGGCCAGCGCCTCGGCCACCACGCGCTCGACCTCCTCGGCGCTCTGACCGCTCTCCAGAACGATCTCGCGGGGCGCGTGCTGCACGCCGATCTTGACCTCCACGGCTATGTCCCTCCGACGGTCAGTGAAGTGCGCGACCTTCCGCGCCGTACCAGCACACATTAGCCCGGTGAGGGGACGTACACGTTGCGCCCGGCAACGCCAGGAGCGAACAGCCGACGGGAACAAACGGCCGCCGGCGCCCGCCCGCCTTCCTCAGTGGTGCTGTTCGTTGCCGTGCAGCGGGAACCCCGCGATGCCCCGCCAGGCCAGCGAGGCCAGCAGCTGCACCGCCTGGTCGCGCGGCACGCTGCGGTCGCTGTGCAGCCAGGACCGCGCCACCACCTGGGCGAGACCGCCGAGCCCCGAGGCGAGCAGCATCGACTCCGCCCGCGACAGCCCGGTGTCCTCGGCGATCACGTCGCAGATCGCCTCCGCGCACTCGTTGGTCACCTTGTCGACGCGCTCGCGCACGGCGGGCTCGTTCGTCAGGTCCGACTCGAAGACCAGACGGAACGCCCCGCCGTCGTCCTCGACGTACGTGAAGTAGGCGTCCATGGTCGCCCGCACGCGCTGCTTGTTGTCCGACGTCGACGCCAACGCGTGGCGCACCGACTGGATCAGGGCCTCGCAGTGCTGGTCCAGCAGGGCGAGATACAGATCGAGCTTGCCCGGGAAGTGCTGGTAGAGCACCGGCTTGCTGACGCCCGCGCGCTCGGCGATGTCGTCCATCGCGGCCGCGTGGTAGCCCTGCGCGACGAAGACTTCCTGGGCGGCGCCCAGCAGCTGGTTCCGCCGGGCACGGCGTGGCAGGCGTGTACCCCTCGGGCGTACCGCGTCTGTCTGCTCGATGGCTGTCACGCCGCCTCCCATTGTCGTCCACGTGCGGTGTGAGCCGCGCCGCCATCGTACTTTTCGGTAACCGTGGTGTGCGCGGTGAGAGGGCAGAATTTCACGGACCGGACGGCGGTGAAAGCCATACGGACGGTTTCAAAAGCTGTCAGAGCGGGCAAGAAGTTTCCTCCTCACTGCTCGACGACGGTCCTTGTCGGTGTGCTCGTCACCGGTAGTCGTCCTCGTCGAGGGAGACGACCCTGGCCTGTTCCATCAGGTCCGCCTCGCTGGCGCGGTCGGGATCGATGCCGGTCATCGGGTCGTCGCGGTCCGGCTTCACCTCCGCGTGCTGCTCGGCCGCGTCGACCTCGGGCGCCTCGACGTCGAACTCCTCGTCCTCACGGGCGTCCTCGTCCTCCACGAACGTCTCGGGGTCGGTCGGATCTACGGCCATGCCGGGCTCCCTTCCTGCGAACGTCTGCTGCGAACGCCCCCTGGGACTGCGGGGGCGATGTGCGGGTGCCCTCCCTACGAGCCTAGGAGACACCCGATCCGGACGCTATGCGATCCGCGACCGGGACGTGACAGGGAGCGCACGAGGGGAACCGCACCCTGTGGCGGTGCGGGACCCGCTCCTCGTGACGGCCTGTGACGGCGAACACATGAACCAGTGCGTGATCGTCTCGTAACATTGCCGCATGTCTTCGACCGAGCTGCCGTCCGTGCCGCCCGCAAACGTGCTTCCCGAGGTGGCGGCGGTCAGGGTCGCGGAGGGCGAGCGGCTCAGGTCGGTGGAGCTGCCCGGGGTCACCCTGTCGGTACGGTCCCGGCCGCCCGCGCGGAAGGGGCTGCCACCCGCTCTCCACGTCCACGGACTCGGCGGCTCCTCGCTGAACTGGTCGGCGCTCATGTCGCTGCTGGACGACGTCGTCGACAGCGAGGCCGTCGACCTGCCGGGCTTCGGGGACTCCCCGCCCCCGGACGACGGCGACTACTCCATCACCGCGCACGCACGCGCGGTGATCCGTTATCTCGACGCGACCGGCCGCGGCCCGGTACACCTCTTCGGCAACTCGCTCGGCGGCGCGGTCTCGACCCGTGTCGCCGCCGTGCGCCCCGACCTCGTCCGCACCCTCACGCTCGTGTCACCGGCCCTGCCGGAACTGCGGGTGCAGCGCACCGCCGTCCCCACGGGGCTGCTGGCGGTGCCCGGCATCGCACCGCTGTTCACCCGGATCACCCGCGAGTGGACGGCGGAACAGCGCGTCCGGGGCGTGCTGCGGCTCTGCTACGGCGACCCCGCGCGGGTGTCGCCGGAAGGGTTCCGCAACGCCGTGCAGGAGATGGAGCGGCGGCTGCGGCTGCCGTACTTCTGGGACGCGATGGCACGCTCCGCGCGGGGGCTCGTCAACGCGTACACGCTGGGCGGCCAGCACGGACTGTGGCGCCAGGCCGAGCGGGTGCTCGCGCCGACCCTGCTCGTCTACGGCGGCCGGGACCAGCTCGTCGGCTTCCGCATGGCCCAGCGGTCGGCGCGCGCCTTCCGGGACTGCCGGCTGGTGACGATCCCGGAGGCGGGGCACGTCGCGATGATGGAGTACCCCGGGACGGTGGCCCTCGCCTTCCGCGAACTCCTCGCGGATGCAACGGATTCGGCGGATCAGGGGGATACTGGTGAGCCGGGCGCGCAGGGCGCTCCGGGTTCATCCGCCGACGCCGGTGGGGAGACCACCGCCGAGAACATGAGGGGCTGAGGCGCGACGTGGGACGCCACAGCCGTCGTGGACCCGCCCCGAAGGGCGACGCCGCGGACAGGAGCGCCGTACGGGAAGGCCGTTCGGCACCGGGCGATTCGTCGGGATCCGGACAGGCGGGCAGACCGCGGCAGCCGGACGGTCCGGCCCCGCGCCGGACGCCCGCACCTCCACCGCAACAGGGACCGGCCCAGGGATACGGGCCTCCTCCTCCGGCGTACGGAACGGCGGGGTACGGGACACCGGCAGGCGGAACGCCGCGCTTCCCGGACGGCACGCCCGCGCACGGCGTCCCGCGCTTCCCGGACGCGGTACCTGCGCACGGCGTCCCGCGCTTCCCGGACGGCACGCCCGCGCACGGCGTCCCGCGCCTGCCGGACGGATGGCTCCCGGGCGGTGCGCCCGCGCAGGGCGGCGTCCCGCGCCTG
>NZ_NCTE01000699.1 GCF_002114215.1 Streptomyces sp. 13-12-16
GGGGCTCGTCGCCCCCGGCACCGCCCTGGCCGGCCCCCGGGACGGCGCGCCGACCGGGCCCGCGGCGGCGCCGGCGAAGAAGGCGCCCACGTCGGCGAACGGCTGGTCCCTGGAGAAGGAGGCCAACCACGTCTCCACCGTGTGGACGCGCCCGGTGTCCGGCACCGGGCTGGAGGTCGACGTCCGGATCGGCGACGTGGAGGCGATCCTGCTCCACGTCGTGCGGCGCTACCACTACGAGGTCGAGCAGCTTCCCGGCGTCGACCTCGCGGGCTGGCAGCCGATCGGCGGCCTGAAGAAGGGCGCGCCGGAGTCGAACCTCGCCTCCGGCACCGCGGTGCGGATCCGTCCGGGCGCCGGCGCGAGCGGCTCGCTCTTCCCGTTGCAGGTGCTGACCGTGCGGGACATCCTCGCCGACTGCGAGGGCGTGGTGCGCTGGGGCGGCGACGACGACCCCGTCGACGAGTCGCTGTTCTACATCGGCCTCGGCCCGGACGACGACCGGGTACGGAAGGTCGCCGACCGGTTCCGCGTCCAGGAGGTCACGCCCGGCCTGGGCGCCGGCGTCACCGTGGACGTGCTGGCCCCGTCCCGGCGCGAGCGCGCGAAGCGCCTGCACCGGGAGCAGCGGTCGCACTGACCCGGCGGCACGAGGGGGCCGTCCCGTCACCGGTTCCGGTGACGGGACGGCCCCCTCGTCGTATACGGGCGGCGCGGTCAGCGCCGCAGTGCCTCGACCGGCTGGATGCGGCTGGCCCGCCAGGCGGGGTACAGCCCGGCGAGCAGCCCCGTGCCCAGGCCGATCGCCGGGGCGCCGGCGGCCACGGCCGGGTGGAGCACCGGCGTCCAGTCGCGGACGACGGCGACCCCCAGCACGGTGAGGGCGCCGAGCGAGGTGCCCACCAGGCCGCCCAACGTGCCGAGCACGACGGACTCGGTGAGGAACTGGCCGGTGACGTGCCGGCCGCGGGCGCCGAGCGCGCGGCGCAGTCCGATCTCCTGGGTGCGCTCCAGGACGGCCACCAGGGTGGTGTTGGCGATGCCGACGGCGCCGATCACCAGGCAGATGCCGGCGAGCAGCAGGAACAGGGTGTCGAGGTCCCCGGCGACGTGGGAGCGCAGCGTCTTCGGGTCGGGGGGCGGTGTGGCCTTGAAGTACTCGGGGTGCGCGGGGTCGAGGGCCACGGCGGCCTCGTCGGCGACCTGGGCGGCGGCGCCGACGCGGGTCGACACCAGCATCTCGGCGGTGCCCTTGGGGGCGCCCCACACGTCCTCGGCCACCGTGCGCGGCACGACGACCGACAGCAGCAGGTCCGCCTTGCGCCGGACGTCGTCGACGATGCCGATGACGGTGAACGCCTCGTCGCCGACGAACACGGCCGGCTCGGTCTCCAGTGAGGTGATGCCGAGCTGCGCGGCGGTCCCGGCCCCGATGACGGCGACGCGCTGGCGGTTCCGGTCGTGCCAGGAGTCGAAGGTCCGGCCCTGGGACAGGGTGGGGTCCGCGGCCCGGAGCGCCCCGGCGGAGGCGGCGACGACCTGCACGGCGCGTCCGGACGCGGCGCGGGCCACGGGCGCGGAGTGCACGGTGTCGCCCTGGCCCGGTTCGACGGTCCAGTACACGCCCGCGTCCTCGACGCCGTTGAGGCGGCCCACCCGCGCGTCGGCGTCGGCGGGGAAGGCGAGGTCCACGAACTCGTTCTGCTCGCGGGCGATGTCCTCCACCACCACCTCGGTCGCGCTCAGCATGTCGAAGCGGTCGTCGATCTGGGCCGAAGCGGTCGCGGTCAGGCCGAGGACGGCGACGAAGGCGCCCACCCCGAGGACGGTGCCCAGGGAGGTGAGGGCCGAGCGCGCGGGGCGTTGCAGGACCCCGGCGAGGGCCTCGGCCAGCAGGTCGCGCACGGCGAGCCGGGACAGCGGGACGGGACGGTGCCGTACGGTCTCGCCGCGCGGCCTGCGGAGCCGCACCAGCAGGTCGGTGCCCTTCACCGCTCCCCCCGTCCGACGGCGCCGCCGGGTTCGCTGAGGACGCCGTCCCGGATGGTCACCGTGCGGTTGCCGCGTGCCGCCACGGAGGGGTCGTGGGTGATCAGCACGATCGTCATGCCGTCGGAGTGCAGCTCCGCGAGGAGGTCGAGGACGGCCGCGGCGGTGGCGCTGTCCAGGCTGCCGGTCGGTTCGTCGCACAGCAGCAGCGACGGCCGGGACACCAGCGCCCGGGCGATCGCCACCCGCTGGCGCTCGCCGCCGGAGAGCGTCGACGGCAGGGCGTCCAGCCGGTGGCCGAGTCCCACGCGCCGCAGTGCCTCCCGCGCGCGTTCCTCCCGCAGATCCCGGTCCTGGCCGCCGTAGAGCATGGCCAGGGCCACGTTCTCCCAGGCGGTGCGGTGCCGGAGGAGGTGGAACGCCTGGAAGACGAAGCCGATGCGGCGTCCGCGCAGCGCGGTGCGGTCGGCGTCCCGGAGCGGCCCGGTGTCGACGCCGTCGAGCAGGTAGGTGCCGCTGGTCGGCTCGTCGAGCAGTCCGATGACGTTCAGCAGCGTGGATTTCCCGGAGCCGGAGGGGCCCACGACGGTGAGGAAGTCGCCCGGCCGGACGACCAGGTCGGTGCTGGTGAGCGCCGTGACGGGCGGGGGGCCGGGGTAGGTCATCCCGACGCCGCGCAGGTCGATGACCGCAGGGGCGGGGCCGTCGGCGGTGGGTGACGGGCCGGCGGTGGGTGACGGACCGGCGGTGGGTCGTGTCCGCGTCACTCGGCTGCCCCGTCCGCGCGGTCGGGGCCGGCTCCGGTGACGACGCGGTCCCCTTCCGCCAGCCGTCCGCGTTCGGGCCTGACCTCCACCCAGCCGTCCCCCGTCGCCTTCGTGGTCACCGGGACCCGGCGCCGGGTGCCGTCCTCGTTCAGCACCTGGAGCGTCGTCCGGCCGTCCACTCCCGCCGACACCGCGGAGACGGGCACCGCCAGCACCTCGTGGTCGGTCGAGGCCGCCTCGACGGTCAGCCGGACGCCCTGTCCGGCGAGCCCGGAGTCGAGTTCCCCGTCCGGCTCGACGACCATGGTGTAGCCGGGTTCCGCGGCCGACTGTGCGGCCGCGTCGGCACCGTCGCCCCCTCCTTGCGGGGTGACGCCGTCCGCCACCGACACGACCTCGGCCGGGTAGCGGTCGCCGGTGATCTCGGACAGGATCTCCACGCGCTGCCCGACCCGCACCAGGTCCTTCTGGTGGGGTTTCAGTACGCCGCTGACCACCAGGTCCCCGGCGGTCACGGTCAGCGCCTTGTCGGACACCTCCGCGCCGACCGCGACGGGCAGGCTCTCCAGCCGGGCGGGGAAGCCCTGGAGGAAGACGACCTCGGACACGGGCAGCATGGGCCCGGACGCCTCCTGCACGTCCGCCAGCGTCCGCCGGGCCCGGGACAGGTCCTCCTCGGCGCGGGTGACCTGTCTGGCCGGGCCCTTGTCGCCGTCCTCGGCGCCGGCCAGGGCGTCACGGGCGTCCTGCAGCCCGCGTTCCGCCTCCGTCACGGCGTCGCGGGCATCGCTCAGGGTGGCCTCCCCCTCCCGCGTCGCGGGCAGCGGTTCGTAGCCGAGGTCCGCGTACAGGCCGGTCAGCGCGTCCTTGGTGCCCGTGCCGAAGTGTCCTTTCCGGTCCCCCGCCGTGGAGTGGCCCAGCCGGCTCAACGCCTTCTGCAACTGGGCCACGTCGTCGCCCCGCATGCCGGGCCTGAGGTCCCGGTACACCGGGAGGCCGCCCTGGAGCGCGATGAGCGGCCGTCCGGAGACCTCGAGGAGCACCTTCCCCGCCTCGAAGGACGCGCCTGCGGCCACCGGCGTCTTGGTCACCACCAGCCGGCCGGCCGCCTCCCCCGCGGCGGTGGGCGTCACCTGGACCGACTGCTCGGCGGTCACCGTGCCGCGCAGGATCACCGAGTCCTTCAGGACCCGCCGTTCCACCGGGGCGCTCAGCACGCTGGGCGGCGGTGGCGCGGAGTCGGCAGCCGCCTGTGCGGGGGACTTGATGACCTGTGCCGCGGCCGTGGCGGAGACGGTCAGCAGGGTCGCGGCGACGGCGACTCCCGCGGCCCAGCGTCTGCGGCGGTTCATCCCTTGCACTGGCGGCTGCCTTTTCTCATCCGTGGTCGGGTGCGGGTCTCAGTGGTTCCGTCCGGCGGTCCGGAACGGCATCAGGTCCACTGGAACGAGGCGTTGTTGTTGTAGGTGTTGTCGAGGTTCCGGCTGTACGGGGTGGGGATGCCGGGCTGGAAGCCGTCGTAGGCGCCCTGGAACCAGCTGTTGTAGTACACGCGCGCCCCGTACGAGGTGTGCGCGTTCGTCGCCGACGCCGCGTTGTTCTTGATCCCCTGGCCCGCGCCGTTCCCGGTGCCGCTGCAGAAACGCAGCGGGTGGTCGGTGGCGTCGCTGCCGTCGAAGATGTCGGTGGCGGCGAAGTTCCCGTGGGCGTAGCCGAGCTTGCGGTACGCGCCGGAGACGCCCGAGTTGTAGCGGAAGGTGAACTTGAACGCGCCGTTGGAGCAGGCGTCGGCGGACAGCAGGTTCTTCTGTTCTCCCACATTGGCCATGGCCGTGCCGGGGGAGAACACGACGGTGAGGGCCGCGATCGCGGCCACGATCCCGGCGGTGACGGAATTCTTCATGCGCATGATTTCTCGATTCCCTGAGTACGCTTACCGGTTTTCGCTCAAGACCACTTGAAGGAGGCGTTGTTGTTGTAGGTGTTGTCGAGGTTCCGGCTGTACGGGGTCGGGATGCCGGGCTGGAAACCGTCGTAGGCGCCCTGCCACCAGCTGTTGTAGTAGACGCGCGCCCCGTACGAGGTGTGCGCGTTCGTCGCCGACGCGGCGTTGTTCTTGATGACCTGGCCCGCGCCGTTCCCGGTGCCGCTGCAGAAACGCAGCGGGTATTCCAGGTCGGTGTCCGACGACCCCACCGGCTGGTACATGTCGGTGGCCGCGAGGTTGGCGTGCGCGTAACCGAGCTTGCGGTAGGCGCCGGCCATGTTCGAGTTGTAGCGGAACGTGAACTTGAACGTGCTTCCCGAGCAGGCGGAGCTGGAGAAGTAGTTCTCGTTCTCACCGGAGTTGTAGGCGCTCGCGGTGCCCGGGGACGCCAGCACGGCGGCGGTGGCGGCGGTGACGGCCACGAGAGCGGCTCTGATGCGCATGTCTCATCCTTCTTCGTCGAGTATTCGTGACGCACGCTTCACGGCTGCGGCGAGGTCGGACCTGGCCGTACCGAGCCGTTCCGCGTTCTCTTCGATGAGGTCGTTCTGGAGGTCGACCTCGGCCCGGTACCAGGTCCGTACGACCTGGTGCTCCTCACGGCAGGCCAGATCGGCCCCGGCCGTGGCCAGTTCCAGTGCGCCCGCCTTGTCCGTGGCGAAGCGCGGGTCGTCCACGGCGTCCATGGGCTTGCCGTACTCGTATCCCTTGTCCGCCATGCAGGCGGACCATCCGCTGAAGGACTTCTTCACCGCGGGGTCCTGCTGCGCCTTGACGTAGGCGGTGTTGCTGAGGTCGCTCGCCAGGGTGGACTGCGGCCTCAGGTCCCCCATGAGCTTCCGGTAGGCCTCCCCGGCGCACCCGCCCTCGGGGACGTCCTTCGCGGAGGCGTTCGCCTGCCCGCCCGTCATCACCGCTTCCTCGGCCGGGGTGAGCCGGGTGCTCTCCATGGCCACGCGCTCCTGCTCCCGCACGGCCGCCATGTCGACGGCGGGTTTGTAGCCGTACTGGGCGACCACCTTCCCGTCGTGGATGCCGTACCGGAGGTCCGTCAGGGACTCGGGGCCGAACTCCGGCATGGGCGGCGCCGGTTCGTAGGAGAAGCCGTAGCGGGCCATGCAGGTGACGAGAAGGGATTCCCGGGCGTCGGTCAGCATCTGCTGCTGTTTCTCGTCCGGCATGTAGGACTGCAGCGGCAGCGTCCAGGTCTTGGGGTCGTCACCGGACGAGGCGCCCCGCGCACCGTCCGGCGCGTCCCCGCCCGGGGAACAGGCCGGGACGCACAGGACGGCCGCGACGAGAACGCCGGCGGCGCGCACCCGCCCCAGAACGCGATTCAACGGGACTCCTTAAAAACGGACTTATCAGGTACATGCCATAAGGCACGGAGGATCCGGACGGCACCCGGCCCGCCGGACACGGCACGAGGAAGAGGAAGAGAGGGAGGGGGGAACGAAGGATGAGCGCGGCACGGCCGGAACGGTCACACGTCTCGGCACCGCAAACGAACGAAAAGACCCCCCACTACCCCCTGAGCAGCCCGGACGCGGTCCCGTCGAGGCGCGAGCCAGTATAGGAAGATCATCTTCCGCTCGACCGGGATCGTGTCCCACATCACAGGAAGGGTCACCTTCAGTAACCTCTTGAGGTTAGGCTAACCTAATCGCGTTTCAGGCCATCGGCCCCGCACGCACGAAAGCAGACCCGCCCATGTCGAACGCCAGTACCGCCCGCTTCTCCCGTCGGGGACTGCTCGCCGCCGGTGGCGCCCTCGGACTCGGCGCCGTGCTCGCGGCCTGCGGGGACGGCGACGCGAAGGACACCGGCTCGGACAAGGGGGCGACTCCCGCGAAGTCCGGCCCCTGGTCCTTCAAGGACGACCGCGGCACCACCGTGAAGCTCGACAAGGTGCCGACGAACATCGTCGCGTTCACCGGTGTCGCCGCCGCGCTGTTCGACTACGGCATCGAGGTCAAGGGCGTCTTCGGGCCGACCAGGACGACCAACGGCAAGGCCGACGTCCAGGCCGGCGACATGGACGTCAGCAAGCTGACGATCTTCGGCAACAAGTTCGACAGCTTCAACGTCGAGCAGTACGCGGCCTTCCAGCCCGAGGTGCTCATCTCCACGACCTTCGACGACGCCGGGACGCTCTGGTACGTCCCGGAGGCCTCCAAGGACAAGATCGCCAAGCTCGCCCCGAGCGTCGCGATCTCCGTCTACGACCTCCAGATGCCCGAGCCGCTGCGGCGCATGGCCGAGCTGGCCGAGTCGCTGGGCGCCGACATGAAGGCCACGAAGGTCGTCGAGGCGAAGAAGAAGTTCGAGGCCGCCGCCGAGCGGCTGCGCAAGGCCGCGAAGGCCCGCCCGGAGATCAGGGTGCTGGCCGGTTCCGCCGCGCAGGACGTCTTCTACGTCTCCGGCTCCAACTACTCCATCGACCTGGAGTACTTCAAGGCCCTCGGCGTGAACCTGGTGGAGCCCCCGGAGGAGGCCAAGAAGGCGACCGGCGGCTGGTTCGAGACGCTGAGCTGGGAGAACGTCGACAAGTACCCGGCCGACGTCATCATCATGGACGACCGCGCCTCGACCATCCAGCCCGCCGACATCACCGAGGCGACCTGGAAGAAGCTCCCTGCGGTCAAGGCCGGCCAGGTCATCTCCCGCTCCCCCGAGCCGATCCTGTCCTACGACAAGTGCACGCCGCTCCTCGACAACCTCGCCGAGGCCATCGAGAAGGCCGAGAAGGTCGGCTGACCGCACCCGCCGGGCCCCCTCCCTCCACGGAGTCACACGTGACCACCGCCGTAGCCGCCCCGTTCCGTTTCTTCGCCCTCCAGGTCGTGACGGCGAGGCGGCTCGGCCCGTCCCTGGTCCGGGTCACCTTCGCGGGTCCCGACCTGCGGGACTTCCGTTCCGACGGGCGTGACCAGTCCCTGTCGCTGTTCCTGCCGCATCCGGGGCAGAGCGAGCCGGTCGTACCGCTCGAACTGGGCGACGAGTGGTGGCGGGGGTGGCGCGAACTGCCCGACGACGTGCGGGCCGTGATGCGCTCGTACACGC
>NZ_NCTE01000700.1 GCF_002114215.1 Streptomyces sp. 13-12-16
CCCCATCGTCTCCAACCTCACCGGCCGCCTCGCCGACCCCGACCACATCACCACCCCCGCCTACTGGGTCCAGCACATCCGCCAGGCAGTCCGCTTCGCCGACGGCATCCACACCCTCCACACCAACGACGTCCGCCACTACCTCGAACTCGGCCCCGACCCGGTCCTGACCGCGCTCGTGAACGAGACCACCGGTGGTGACGCCACCGGGACCGCCGTCCTGAGGAACGGGCACCCCGAACCCGTCACCCTCCTGACGGCCGTGGCGCGCGTCCACGCCGCGGGGGCTCCGGCCGCCGGCCTGACCGCGCATCTCGGTGCGCCTCGGACGCTGCCCGACCTCCCCACCTATCCCTTCCAGCGGGAACGTCACTGGTTCACCGCCACCGCCCCGGGCGACGTGGCGTCCGCGGGACTGACCGCCACGGGACACCCGCTGCTGACCGCCGAGGCCGAGCTGCCCGACCCGGGCGGACTGCTCCTGACCGGCCGCGTGAACGCCACCGCGCCCGCCTGGGCGGCCGACCACGCCGTCTTCGGCACGCCGGTCATGCCGGGTGTGGCGTTCGTGGACATGTTGCTGCACGCCGCGGCCCGCACGGGCTGCAACCGCGTCGAGGAACTCACCCACCACGTCTTCCTGGCCCTCCCCGAACGCGGTGCCCTGCAGCTACGGGTCCTCGTCCGGCCGGCGGACGACGCGGGACGGCGGGCCTTCGTCGTCCATACCCGGCCCGAGGACGCCCCGTACGGTTCCGACTGGACCTGCCACGTCACCGGCACGCTCACCGACGCCCCCGCGGCCGCCGACGCCCCGGCAGCCGATCCGGCCGCGGACGCGCCCTGGCCGCCGGCCTCCGCCGAACGCCTCGACACCGACGGCTTCTACCGGCGGATCGCCGACACCGGGCTCGGCTACGGCCCGGTCTTCCAGGGCATGCGGGCCGCCTGGCAGGACGGCGACACGCTGTACGCCGAGGTCTCCCTGCCCTCGGGCACCGGTCCGGAACGCTACGGCGTCCACCCCGGGCTGCTCGACTCCGCGCTGCACCCGTTCCTGCTGGCCACGGCCGACGGGACGGACGGCGCGATCCATGTGCCCTTCTCCTGGAGCGGCGTGACCCTCCATGCGACGGGTGCGCACGCCCTGCGCGTCCGGATGGCGCGTCCGGCACCGGAGACCGTCTCGCTGGAGGTCACGGACCCGTCCGGCGCGCCGGTCCTGACCGCCGACTCCCTCGTCCTGCGTCCGGTCCGTCCCGAGCAGCTCGAGGCCGCCCGGTCCGACCGCGACGGCGCGCTCCACGAGGTCGTGTGGCACACGGTGCCCGCGCCGTCGGGCGCCGCCGCGCCCGGTGAAGGGGAGAAGTGGGCCCTGATCGGGGACGGCGGGGACCCGGTGGTCGCCGCGGCGTCGGCGGTGATCGGCTCCGCGGCACGGACGTACCCGGACGTGACGGCCCTGCGCGCGGCGCTGCGCGCCGGTACCGCCCGGCCGGAGACGGTCGTCGCCCGGG
>NZ_NCTE01000701.1 GCF_002114215.1 Streptomyces sp. 13-12-16
CTGCCGCAGCCGGGGGCGCACCCGCCCGCTTCCCCGACACCGGTCGCTGGAGTGCCGGCGGCGACCACCGCGGTCACCCGGCCCGGACGCGACCGGCGTGCCGCGGTCGCCCTGGTGGCGGGCGTGGTGGTCCTGGCCCTGGCGCTGGCCGGGCTGACGTACGCGCTGCTGGACCGCGGGGACGGCGAACCCGACGCCAAGGGCACCGGGGGCCGGGCGAGTTCGCCCGCACACACCGGTGACGACGAGGACGACGGCGGCGGGACGCCGGCGACGGACGATCCGACGCCGTCCCCCACCGCGAGCGAGGAGGAGAAGGAGAAGTCCACTCCCCCGCCGCAGACGGTGTCGGTGACGGTGACCGGCGCGCACACGGAGTACTCCGGGAGCTGCCCGCCGGCGCACGCGCTGGCGCCCGCGTTCACGGCGACGTTCACGGTGGGGCGGTCGCCCGCCGAGGTCTCCTACCGCTGGGTGGCCGAGGACGGCTCGGTGGACGATCCCGGCTGGCGGAAGCTGTCGTTCCCCGAGGGGGAGGGGCGTACGAAGCAGGACACGGTGGTCGTGACGACGTACTCGGGGAGCGGGACGCACCGGAGCGAGATCGGCGTGGAGGTCCGGGAGCCGGTGCGGGCGGTCTCCGAGACGGTGCCGTTCTCGGTGACGTGCGAGCCGGAGACCCCGACGGGCGGGGCCTCCGCTTCGCCTTCCGGTTCGGACGACGGGTACTGACGGACGCCGACGCCGGTCAGGCCACGGCGTCGAGCACCGGCAGATAGCCGCCGGACTGCCCGGCGGCCGTCGGGTGGTACGAGTTGCCGATGTTGAACCAGTCCACGCTGTGCAGCCAGGAGCTGCCGGAGCAGATCTCGTGGCCGGTGAAGGTGGAGCGTACGTCGCCGAAGGTGAAGCCGTGGGCGCCGGCGCGCTGGGCGAGGGCCTTGTCGAGATGGTCGGCGGCGTCGTTGATCGCCTTCCGCTTGGTCTCGGAGAGACCGATGCAGGAGGTGCCGAGTTTGTAGAACCGGGGGTAACCGATCACCACGACCTCGGCGTTGGGGGCCCGGTCGCGGATCGCCGAGTAGACGCTGTCGAGCCTGCCGGGCAGCGTCGAGTCGACGTACGCCTTCGCGGTGGCGATCCGCGAGAGGCAGGAGCTGTCGGACTGGAGCACACAGGTCGTCATGACGTCGGAGAAACCGGCGTCGTTGCCGCCGACACTGATCGAGACCAGGCCGGTCGAGGTGGAGAGCGGGCCGAGCTGCCCGGAGAGGACATCACCCGTTCGGGCGCCCGAGCAGGCCGTGAAGTCGAAGGACGAGGGTGAGTTGGCGGCCGCCCAGAGGTAGGGGTGGGCCTTCGTGCTGCGCTTGCAGTCGCCGCTGGAGGAGATGTAGCTGCCGGCTCCGACGCCGGAGGCGTAGGAGTCGCCGAGCGCCACATACCCGTCCGCCGCCGCCTGTTGGGACGCCTGGGCCGTCGTGGCCCCGGTGAGGGCGGTGGTGGCGGCGAGAAGGAGCGAGCCCACGGAGAGGGCAAGTCGGGAACGTCTCATGGAACCTCCCTTTAGCAGGATCTCTGCCGCAACCGTGGTACCAACTACGCGTGTTGACCGGAAGTGTTCATGCCAAGACTGTTACTGTTCAGTTCTGGACCAGAACCGGTCGTAAGGACTTTTACGCCCTTGACGACCCCTACGGGGTGCGCCAGATTGAAGCCCGGCATCCGACACTTCGGGGGGAAAAGTCGGCCATGCGGAAACACACATCCCGGCAAGAGACTTACGTAACCGCCAAATCGACGAAAACGTGATCGGCCGTTCCAGGTCTTGCCATTCGGGTTCAATCGTCAATACCGTCATACATCTCACCCGCATCGGTCCGTCAGTACGCGGCTCCAGGGGAGGGCTCAGGACCGCGACGAACCGGCGCGGGGCGCGGTAGGGGGGTGCCGTGCTCGGTGACCGCATCGGTGACCGAGCCGTGCCGCGCGGTCGGCTGCCGTTTTCGCGGCCGGCCAGTTCTGCCAGCTCACCCGGCGCGCATGTCAGCACCATCGGCGTGCCCGTGGGGTGAGAACCCCCCTTTCGAACCGGACGAACAACCGGGCCGCCCGAGGGGCGGGCGGTCCACCGGACGAGAGGGACCAGACTCATGAGTTCCGTTCTGCAGCCGGCGACCGAGGATCAGGACCCGCCGACCGCCCGCACCTACCGGCCCGTCTCCTCTCACCTGGCCATCGCGCCGCCGGTGAGCGTGGTGATACCGGCCATGAACGAAGCGGAGAACCTGCCGTACGTCTTCAAGACGCTTCCCGACTGGATCCACGAAGTGGTCCTGGTCGACGGCAACTCCACCGACGGCACCGTCGAGGTGGCCCGCGAACTGTGGCCCGCCGTCAAGGTCGTCGGACAGCGCGGCAAGGGCAAGGGGGACGCGCTGCGCTCCGGGTTCGACGCCTGCACCGGCGACATCATCGTGATGGTCGACGCGGACGGCTCGGCCGACGGCAACGAGATCGTCAGCTACGTCTCCGCGCTGGTCTCCGGCGCGGACTTCGCCAAGGGGTCCCGCTTCGCCAACGGCGGCGGCACCGACGACATGACGTTCATCCGCATGCTGGGCAACCGGGTGCTGTGCGCCGTCGTCAACCGCAAGTTCGGCGCGCGGTACACCGACCTCTGCTACGGCTACAACGCCTTCTGGCGGCACTGCCTGGACAAGATCGACCTCGACTGCACCGGCTTCGAGGTCGAGACCCTGATGAACATCCGGGTCGTCAAGGCCGGCCTCAAGGTGCAGGAGATACCCAGCCACGAGTACCTGCGCATCCACGGCACGAGCAATCTGCGGGCCGTGCGCGACGGGCTGCGCGTGCTGAGAGTCATCCTCGGGGAGCGTTCCAACCGGCGGGCCCTGCGCCGCCGCCCGCACCCCTCTCCGCTGCTCGACACGGTCCGGGGGAAGGCGTCTTGAGGGATCCCGGCGCCCCGGGCGTCTCGGTCGTGATCTGCGCCTACACCGAGGACCGCTGGGAGGACGTCCTCGCGGCGGTCGCCTCGGTGCGGGCGCAGTCACGGCCGGCCCTGGAGACCCTGCTGGTCGTCGACCACAACCGGGACCTCCTGGACCGCCTGGACAAGGAGTACAAGGAGACCGACGACGTGCGGGTGCTCGCCAACGCGGGCCCCCGCGGCCTGTCCGCCGGCCGCAACACCGGGATCGCCGCCTCGCGCGGGGACGTCGTCGCCTTCCTCGACGACGACGCCGTGGCCGAGCGCGACTGGCTGAAGCACTTCGCCGAGGCGTACGACGACCCGCGCGTGATGGCGGTCGGCGGGCGCACCGAGCCCGTCTGGGCGTCGGGCCGGCGTCCCGACTGGTTCCCCGAGGAGTTCGACTGGGTGGTGGGCTGCACCTACCGGGGCCTGCCGCGCGGGCGGGTGCGGGTGCGCAACGTGCTCGGCGGCAACGCCTCCTTCCGGCGCGAGGCCTTCGACGCGGCGGGCGGCTTCGCCACCGGCATCGGACGCGACGGTGACAGGCTCCCGCTGGGCGGCGAGGAGACGGAACTGTGCATCCGCCTCAGCCGCGCCCGCCCCGACGCGGTCCTGCTGATCGACGACCGCGCGGTGATCCACCACCGGGTGCCCGAGGTCCGCGAGCACTTCCGCTACTTCCGTACGCGGACCTACGCCGAGGGGCTGTCGAAGGCGCTGGTGGCCCGCAGCGTGGGAGCGGGGAAGGGCTTGGAGTCCGAACGCCGGTACACCACGCGCGTACTGCCCGCCGGGGTGGTGCGGGGGCTGCGCGACGCCCTGCTGGCCCGTCCGGGCGGCGCGGCGCGCGCGGGGGCGATCGTGGCCGGGGTGCTCACGGCGGCGGGCGGCTACCTGGTGGGGAGCGTACGGGCCGGG
>NZ_NCTE01000070.1 GCF_002114215.1 Streptomyces sp. 13-12-16
CCGGTGCACACATCACGAGAGCGGAACCACCGGAGGAATAGTCCGGCGGTTCACAGCGTCCTCGCTGTGTATTTCTTCAAAGGAACCTCAACCCGATCGAACCGATCAGGTCGGGGGATCAACATATCTGGCGTTGACTTTTGGCACGCTGTTGAGTTCTCAAGGAACGGACGCTTCCTTCGTACTCACCCTCGCGGGCTTTCCTCCGGGCGCTTCCCTTCGGTCTTGCGTTTCCGACTCTATCAGATCTTTCCGATCCGATTTCCCCGGTGCTTTCCAGGTTCCCGCTTTCGCGTTTCCCTTTCCGGCGGTTCCGACTCTATCAGATCCTTTCGGTCCTGATTCCCGGTCAGAGCGGGTTGTCTTCCCGGCCGTTGGGCCGTTCCGACGTCTCAAACCTTAGCGGACTCTCTCCGTGTTCCTCAAATCGAGGGTTGGAATTGAATTCGGGCACGCCGAAATCGTTCCCACTGGGAGGTCGTGCTGGGGTTTTGAGTGCCGCGGATGCGGCGGAAGGTGCCGCCGAAGAACCGTTACGGCCCCGTGGCAACCCGAAGAACCTTACGGATCGGGTAGGTGGCTGTCAACAGCCTCCGCCCAAGATTTTTCAGTCCAGGTCGCTGAGGCGTCCGCCGGCGTCCGGCTGGGCGTGTTCCACCCGGCGCAGGAGGCGGGTGAGGACCTCGCCCAGCGTCGCCCGTTCGTCCGGGTCGAGGTCCTGGAGGAGGTCCTCCTCGAAGACGGTGGCCAGGCGCATCGCCTCGAGCCACTTCTCACGGCCGGCGGAGGTCAGCTCCACGATCACGCGGACCCGGTTGGTCTCGTCCCGCTCCCGGTCGACCAGCCCCTCGGTGACCATGCGGTCGATCCGGTGGGTCATGGCGGCCGGGGTCAGGCCGAGGCGCTTGGCGAGGTCGCCGGGACCCATGCGGTACGGGGCGCCGGAGAGGACGAGGGCCTTGAGGACCTCCCAGTCGGCGTTGGTGATGCCGAGCTCGGCGGTCTGGCGGCCGTAGGCGACGTTCATGCGCCGGTTCAGGCGGGACAGCGCGTTGACGATCTTCTCGACCTGGGGGTCGAGGTCCTGGAACTCGCGCTGGTACGCGGCGATCTGCTCTTCGAGTGTCGGCTCGCCGAGGCCGGAGGTATCGCCCATGGCCGCAGTATGGCACGCCCCTCCTTTGCCTTGAAGTCCTTCGCTGTGTAGCCTTTAGCATCGAACTTTAGCTTCTAAGTCTTCACTCCTAACTACTTGCTTGAGAGAGGTGAACGTGACCAGGGCGATGGGCGCGGCGATGCGCCGGATCCACGTGGGCAACGCACTCAGCGCGTTCGGGCTGGGCTTCACGGTCCCGTACCTGTACGTCTATGTGGCGCAGGTGCGAGGGCTGGGAGCCATGACGGCGGGTCTCGTACTCGCCGTCTTCGCCGTGGCCGCGCTGATCGTGCTGCCGTTCGCCGGACGGGCGATCGTCCGGCGCGGCCCGCTGCCGGTGCTGCTCGCCGCCCTGGTCACGGCCGCGGTCGGGGCGCTGAGCCTGGGCCTGTCGAGTGGTGCGGCGACCGTGCTGCTGTCGGCGGCGGCGCTGGGCGCCGGGCAGGCGGTGATGCAGCCGGCGCTCGCGACGATGATCGTGGACTGCTCGACCATGGAGAACCGGTCGCGGGCGTTCGCCACCCAGTTCTTCCTGCAGAACCTCGGGCTCGGCGTCGGCGGTCTCATCGGCGGTCACCTCGTGGATCCCACGAAAGCGAGCTCCTTCGTTCTCCTCTTCGCGATCGAGGCGGCGATGTTCCTGCTGCTGGTCGTGGTGATGGCGACGGCGCGGATGCCGCACGCGCCGCGCGTCGGGAGCGCTCCGGCTCAGTCGGCCAAGGGCAGCTGGAAGCAGCTGCTGGGCAACCGGGCCATGGTGCAGCTGTGCGTGCTGGGCTTCGTGCTGTTCTTCGCCTGTTACGGACAGTTCGAGTCGGGACTGAGCGCGTACGGCGTCGAGGCCGCCGGGATCTCCACCTCCGCGTTGGGGACGGCGCTGGCCGCGAACACCCTGATGATCGTGGTGGCGCAGTTCGCGGTGCTGCGGTTCGTCGAGCGGCGCAAGCGCTCGCGCGTGATCGCGTCCGTGGGGCTGATCTGGGCCGTGGCGTGGGCCGTGGCCGGGTACGCGGGGCTCGGGAACGGGAGCCAGGCGATGGCGACCGCCGCGTTCGTCTCGACGTACGCGCTGTTCGGGCTCGGTGAGGCGATGCTGTCGCCGACGCTCGCGCCGCTGGTCGCCGATCTCGCGCCGACCGGGATGGCGGGGCAGTACAACTCGGCGTTCGCCCTGGTGAAGCAGCTCGCGCTGGCCGTGGGCCCGGCCGTGGGCGGGCCGCTGGGCGCCTCGCTGCACGCGCCGTACGTCGTGATCTTCCTGCTGTTCTCGCTGGGCATCACGGTGCTGGCGGTGCGGCTCGGGCGGCACCTCACGGACGTGCAGGACCAGCCGTCGGTGGCACGGAGCCGTGTGGTGGTGCAGGGCGGCGCGGCAGCGGGACAGGCTCCGGCGCACGCCTGATCCACACGCCCCGGCCTCACCCCCGTACGCCCCCGACCCGTGGGCCTCACCTCCGTACGCCCGGCTCCGCTACGAGCCGGGCGTCTTCGGGTCCGGCTTCGTCTTCGGCAGGAGGAACTCGCACCAGACCGCCTTGCCGCCGCCCGGGGTGCGTCTGCTGCCCCAGCCGGAGGCGATCGTCGCGACGATGGCGATGCCCCGGCCGGACTCGTCGCCGGGTTCCGCGCGGCGGCGCCTCGGCAGGTGGTCGTCGCCGTCGGTGACCTCGATGATCAGGCGGCGGTCGGTGCGGCGCAGCCGCAGCCGCATGGGCGGTGTGCCGTGCTGGAGGGAGTTGGCGACCAGTTCGCTGGTGGCCAGGACGCCCAGGTCGTGCAGCTCGGCGGGGAAGCGCCAGCTGGTCAGCACGCCGGAGGCGAAGGCACGCGCGCGTGGGGCCGCCTCGACCCCGCCGAGCAGTTCCAGCGCGGCGTTGCGGAAGAGCTCCCCCTCCGCGCCCTTGCGTGCGGGGTGCTGGAGGACCAGGACGGCGACGTCGTCGTCGTGGTCCGGGGTGACGCCGGCCGAGCGGACCAGGCGGTCGCAGACGACCTGGGGGCTGCCGGTGGCTCCGGCCAGGGCGCGTTCCAGGGCGGCGATGCCCTCGTCCAGGTCCTCGTTCCTCCGCTCGACCAGGCCGTCCGTGTAGAGGACGGCGGTGGAGCCGGGGGTGAGGGGGACGGAACCGGACGCGTGCATCCAGCCGCCGGTGCCGAGCGGGGGGCCGGTCGGTTCGTCGGCGCGCCGGACGGTGCCGTTCTCGTCGCGGACCAGGATGGGCAGGTGGCCGGCGGAGGCGTACACCAGGCTGCCCTCGTTGGGGTCGTGGATGGCGTAGGCGCAGGTGGCGATCTGGTTGGCGTCGATCTCCATGGCGAGGCCGTCGAGGAGCTGGAGCACCTCGTGCGGCGGGAGGTCGAGCCGCGCGTAGGCCCGGACGGCCGTACGGAGCTGGCCCATGACCGCCGCCGCGCGCACCCCTCGTCCCATGACGTCGCCGATGACGAGGGCGGTGCGGCCGCCGCCCAGGGTGATCACGTCGTACCAGTCGCCGCCGACGGCGGCCTCGGTGCCGCCGGGGTGGTAGGTGGCGGCGACGCGCAGGTCGTCGGGTTCCTCCAGTTCCTGGGGGAGGAGGGAGCGCTGGAGGGTGACGGCGGTCTCGCGCTGGCGGCGTTCGCTGGCGCGCAGGCGTTCGGCGGCCTCGGCGTGGTCGGTGACGTCGGTGGCGAAGACGAGCACCCCGCGGCCCTCGCCCTCGGTGACCGGGGTGCAGGTGAAGGTGTAGGAGCGGCCGTCGGGGGCCTTGCGGGACTTCACCGTGCGGGGCTTTCCGCTGCGCAGGACCTGGTCGAGGAGGGGCAGCAGACCGAGTGCCTCCAGCTCGGGGAGGGCTCCGCGCGCGGGGGCGCCGATCGGGCGGGCGCCGAAGGCCGCCGCGTAGGCGTCGTTGACGTAGGCGATGCGGTGGTCGGGGCCGTGGACCAGGGCGACGAGGGAGGGGACGTGGTCCAGGACCTCGCGCACCCCCAGATCGTCGACGGCGGGCACGGGCCGCGCGTCGTCGGTGGGCTGTTCGGCGCGGGCACCGGGCACGGAGCCCTCTCCCCGCCGGTCCGGAAGGACCGCCTGCTCGTTCCGCGCTGCGGCGCGGCGCTGCGTTCCGGGGAGCCGGGCGCTCCAGCGCGTGAAGTTCACGAATCCTTGCCTCGTGTAGTTGTCGGCGGCCGGAAACCGGGACCGGCCGGGGCCCCGGGGGCCGCACCGGGGTGGGCGGGGCCCGCCCGCGGTGGTGGACCAGTCTGGCAGGGTGCCGACCGGGCCGACATCCGTCAGACGCCGGTCCGGCTGCTGGAGTTCCTGGGTCCGGTCAGGACGACCCCTTCGGGTTGTGCGGAGGGTCCTGGGAAGGCTTTCCACCGGCCGCCAGTTCGAACTCCGCCCGGGGGTGTTCGAGTGAACCGAGCGAGACGACCTCCCGTTTGAAGAGCCCGGCGAGCGTCCACTCGGCGGCGACCCGCGCCTTGCGGTTGAAGGTCGGGACCCGGCTGAGGTGGTAGGTCCGGTGCATGAACCAGGCGGGGTAGCCCTTGAGCTTGCGCCCGTACACCTGGGCGACGCCCTTGTGCAGCCCGAGGGAGGCGACGGAACCGGCGTACTTGTGGGCGTACGTCTCCAGTGGTTCGCCCCGCAGGGAGTGGACGACGTTGTCCCCGAGGACCCGCGCCTGGCGGAGCGCGTGCTGCGCGTTGGGGGCACACTCCCGCCCCGGCTCCCGCGCGGTGACGTCGGGGACGGCGGCGGCGTCCCCGGCGGCCCACGCGTGCGCGACCCCGTCCACGGCCAGCTCGGCGGTGCACTTCAGCCGCCCTCGCCCGTTCAGCGGCAGGTCGGTGGCGGCGAGGACGGGGTGCGGCTTGACGCCGGCGGTCCACACGACCGTACGCGTGGGGAAGCGTGACCCGTCACTGAGCACGGCGACGCGGTCGGCACAGGACTCCAGCCGCGTCTCGAGGCGTACGTCGATGTTGCGCCGGCGCAGCTCGGTGACGGTGTACCGGCCCATCTCCTCCCCGACCTCGGGCAGGATGCGCCCGGACGCCTCGACGAGGATCCACTTCATGTCCTCGGGCCGGATGTTGTGGTAGTACCGCGCGGCGTAGCGGGCCATGTCCTCCAGCTCGCCGAGCGCCTCGACGCCCGCGTAGCCGCCCCCGACGAAGACGAAGGTCAGGGCGGCGTCCCGGATGGCGGGATCACGGGTGGAGGAGGCGATGTCCATCTGTTCGAGGACGTGATTGCGCAGGCCGATGGCCTCTTCCACCGTCTTGAAGCCGATGGCGTGGTCGGCGAGGCCGGGGATCGGCAGGGTGCGCGACACGGAACCGGGCGCGAGCACCAGTTCGTCGTACGCGATCCGCAGCCCCTCCGTGCCCTCCTCGCCGGTGGCGAGCGTGCTGACGGTGGCGGTGCGCCCGGCGTGGTCGATGCGGGTGGCCTCGCCGATGACGACGTGGCACCGGTCGAGGACACGACGCAGCGGTACGACGACGTGGCGAGGGGAAATGGCACCGGCGGCCGCTTCGGGGAGGAAGGGCTGGTACGTCATGTACGGGTCCGGGGTGACGACCGTGATCTCGGCCTCGCCCCGCCCGAGTTCCCGTTTCAGCCTCCGCTGGAGGCGCAGGGCCGTGTACATCCCGACGTAGCCGCCGCCGACAACGAGAATGCGCGCACGTTCCTTCACCATCCCATGACGCACCCGCCGCTTGCGTTTGTCCACAGCCCCGACGAATTGTGTGACCGGAGGGCCCTCGCGCACCGGGTTGGCCGATTCACCGGCCCTGCCGGAATTCTCCCAGGTCAGCAGCGGTGATCCGGTCCTCGTCCAGGGGTACATACAGGACGTATGCACCCCGTACTCCGATCGGGGGGCGCTCCGTGCGGAACCTGCCCCTTCTGAATTGACTCCCTCTCAACTATGTTCATCTGTCGACGGGGTGTAGGGGGATGTGCTCATCGGGCTCGCGACGGGCGGGACCGACAAGCCGGGCCTGTTCCGCACGCCCCGGACATCAATGGCGGGGAGAAGTCTCCGGGGGGAGACGTCATTACCGGGGGAATACATATGCATGTTCAGGACTCTCATTGGTCTTCCGCTCTCGCGGCCGGCACGACGATGAGCGCACCCAAGGGCGGCGGACGCCCGGACGGGGCGCGCACGGCACCGCTGCGCGTGGACGCCCAGCGCAATCTGGAGCACGTGCTGCGCGCCGCGCGGGAGGTCTTCGGCGAGCTGGGCTACGGCGCGCCGATGGAGGACGTGGCACGCCGGGCACGGGTCGGCGTGGGCACGGTGTACCGGCGCTTCCCGAGCAAGGACGTCCTGGTGCGGCGGATCGCCGAGGAGGAGACCTCCCGGCTGACCGACCAGGCACGGGCGGCGCTCGGCCAGGAGGACGAGCCGTGGTCGGCGCTGTCCCGTTTCCTGCGCACGTCGGTCGCGTCCGGCGCGGGGCGGCTGCTGCCGCCGCAGGTGCTGCGGGTGGGTGTGGCGGAGGAGCACGGTCGGCAGGACCACGCGCGGTTGCCGCAGCAGCGGACGCAGGCGGCGGGTGAGTTGCGGCTGGTGCCGGAGGCGCCGGTGGCCGTGGCGGCGCAGGACGACGCCGGTGCGGCGCAACTGCTTGATGTGGTGGGGCAGTTGGTGGACCGGGCGCGGGCCGCGGGCGAGCTCCGGCCGGATGTGTCGGTGTCCGACGTCCTGCTGGTGATCGCGACGGCGGCACCGTCCCTGCCGGATGCGGCACAGCAGGCTGCGGCGTCGGCGCGGCTGCTGGACATCCTGCTGGAGGGGTTGCGTTCACGCCCGGCGTAGGGGCGGTCGGCGGTGCGGGTGGGGCTGCGGCCCCGGCGCTTTCCGGGGTGCCCCGGGGTTGGTGTGGGCCGGGGGTGTTCGTGCAGCCCGGCGCTTACGGGGTGCCTCCCCAGAGGGGGTACCCCCAGCGCCCACCCTCCCCCACTCTCGGCTTCTCCCCCACTCTCGGCTTCGCTCGAGCGGGGGGACCCCCATGAGCGGGGGGACCCCCAGCGCCCTGGGGGCACCTCCCAGGCCCTTGAGGCACTGGGGGGAGGCACGACTGCCCGCGGATTGCGGGACATGCGGCACGACTGCCCGCGGAGGGCGGGAGTGGCCGTAGGCAGCCGCCCACGGCGGGAAGGGGACGGGGCGGGGGTGGCCGCCCGCAGCGGCTGGCGCGTCCGCACCCCGCACCCCCTCCGGAAGACGTGATCCGCGCCAGTCCGAGGACGGACACCCCCGACGCGGCCCCGACCCACCCACCGGCCGTGGGCGCTACCCCAACCCCCACCGAAGCCGCACAGGCGCCGCAGGCATGGGACCCGCACCCCCACCGAAGCCGCACAGGCACAAGACCCGCACCCCACCGAACCGAAAGCCGCACCGCAGGCATGGGACCCGCCGGACCGAGAACCGCGCCGCAGGCATCGCGCCCACCGGGCCGAGAGGGGGTCAGCGGGTGCCGGCTGTGCCGGCGCCGAGTGCGCCGCGTTGGGGGGCGATTCCGCCCGGGACCGCACGCTGGCGGGCCGGGGTGCCGGTCCAGCAGGTCCCCCTGCGGGCCAGCAGACGGCGTAGCCACACCTCCAGGGCGACCAGATCCGCCAGGCCGTCCAGTGGCAGCGGCTCGCCCTCCGCCGCGTCCCGCAGGGCCTTGCGCACCACCCGCGCCTCGACCAGCCCCG
>NZ_NCTE01000702.1 GCF_002114215.1 Streptomyces sp. 13-12-16
CGCCGTGGGCCGCCCGGTCCCGGCGCACGGCCAGGCCGAAGCCGAGGGCGGCGCGGCGTACGGCGTCGGGAGCGCTGCCGGGTGCGAGCACCTCCACGGTGCGGTCCCACAGGTCGTCCGCGTCCGGGCCGGCCGCCGCCGGGGCGGTCGTCCACTCCGGTGCCGTGAGGGGCAGGTCGCAGCAGATCACCTCCGCGCCCCGGTCCCGCGCCCAGCGGATCGCCGCCAGTTCCGGGGAGAAGTCGGCGAGGGGGTACAGGCTCAGCCGTCCGTCCTCGTACGCGCCGGCCAGGGCCACCGGTGCCGTGGTGCGCGGATCGGAGAGATACGGCAGCCAGGGCTGGAAGTCGGCCGGCAGTTCGACGCAGACGGCCTCGGCGCCCGCGGCGTCCAGCAGCCGGGGCACGGCGACGGCCAGCGCGGGACTGTGGTGCCGTACGCCGATCAGGTACGGCTCCGTGCGGGCCGCCAGCGCGGCCACCTCTGCTCTCGCGGTCATGGGTCCAGGTGGGCGGTTCGGCGGGGACGGCCGTACGGGACGGCCGTCCCCCTTCGTGACGGAACTCAGCGACGGCTCTTCCGCGGTCGCGGCACCTCCAGTTCCTCCAGCTGGGGCTCGTCCCCGTCCTGGACCCGCCGCCAGGCCTCGCGGTAGAGGCCGGCGACGGGCCGGGTGGGTACGACGACGCCCAGTACGGGGCTCTCACCGTCGAGCAGGTCGTACATCGGCAGCTTCCACCGCTCCAGCGGCAGGTGCGGGTTGGCGAGCTGGGTCCAGCCGCCGGGCAGGAACAGCGAACGTCCGGCCTTGGAGCGGTTGCCCTCGACCACCAGGTCGGTGGCCGCGAGTTCGGCGCGGGCGGCGCGGAGCCGGGCCGTTCCGCCGCGCTGCTTGCCCCAGCCGGTCCAGCGCGCGGTGTTGCGGTCGGTGGGGTCCGGCATCGCGAGCAGCATCAGGTGGAGGGCGGCGGCGTCCTCGCCGATGCCGTACCGTTCGGCGACCTCCGTGACGAGGTCGGGTACGGACCGGGCGGGGTCCTGCGGCCACCACGTCCCGTCCGCGTCGCGCTCGCCCGCCACCGGGTTGCCGGGATCGGCGAGCAGTTCGGCGAACCGCCGGTCGTGGACCAGACGCAGCGCCGTTTCCTGGGCGTTGGGCCGCTCGCCGGTGAACAGGGCCGTCAGATGCGGGTCGTTGCCGGTCGCGTCCAGCAGCGCGGGACGGATGGCGGGGACGGTCTCGGACCTCCCGGTGCCCAGCACGACCGCGCCGTGGCGCACGAAGTCGTCGCCGGTCTCGGTGGGTTCTCCGGCGGCCCGCCGGAACTCCTCCCAGTCGATCCGCCGGTCGACGTCGATCAGCAGGCCGGGGTGGGCCAGCCGGTCGCGCAGCGCGGTGAGTACGCCGGGCAGGGTGGCGCGGATCGGGTCGCCGGCCGGGAGACGGTGGGCGAGCCACGCGGCCAGGGCCACCGAGCCCTTCAGCACCGCGCCGTCGAAGCCGGGGGTCTGCCCGGTGCTCTCCGGGCGGTAGGCGCCGATCCTCCAGGTGAGGTCCTGGGACAGCCGGGGCTCGGCGGTCACGTCGAGGAATCCGCGCAGCGCCTCGGCCGGTGCCCAGCCCGGGGAGACCACGCCGCGGACCGCGTCGTGGAGCAGTTCCTCGGGAACGGGCGCGCGCCGGCCGAACCGCTCGTTCCACACCTCGGCCGCGCGGGCGGCGTCGGGACCGTCCGTCCACAGCCGGGACGGGTCGGCGGGCAGCAGCGCCGCGACCACGGCCTGCCGGGCGTCCGCGTCGAGCTTCCTCAGCTCGTCCTTGGCGACGCGGGCGTCGGCCGCCTTCACGCCGATCGTCTTCAGCGTCGCCGAGGGCACCGCCACGCGCTCGTCGTCGATCATGGGCAGGCCTGCGACCACCAGCCGGGCCATGGTCGGGGTGACGCCGGTGAGCCGCGCGAACTCCTCGGCGGCCGCCGGGAACCAGGGCGCCGGCCCGCGTTCGGCGAGCTCGGCGCGGAACGCCGCGGCCCAGCCCGACGGCCGGGCCGGCTCCGGCACCAGCGGTCCC
>NZ_NCTE01000703.1 GCF_002114215.1 Streptomyces sp. 13-12-16
CGGCCACCCACCGGTCGAAGTCCGGCTCGCCGGCGCGGGCGAGCACCGCCTCGCACTCGCGCAGCGCCCGCGCGGGCGGGGAGGAGGGCGGGTAGACGTCCGTCTGGCCGAGGCGCACGACCGCCTCGGGAGCGCCCTCGGCGGCGGAGCCGTGCGCCACCCGGCGCAGTACGACCCCGGTGTCCGGCCGGACCGGGGGTTCGTCGGCGCCGAGGACCCAGTCGTGCAGGTCGACGGCGACGAAGTCGGCGACCGCCGGGACCATGAGCGCCACGAGCTCCTCGGCGGTGCGGACGACGTCCAGGGTGGTGCCGATGGCGGTCGCGGCCTCGTTCAGCAGGGCCAGCCGCCGCCGGGCCCGGTGCTGCTCGGTGGTGTCGAACGCCGCGAGGGCGGTGCCCACCGACTCGCCGGAGGGCCCGGCGACCGGCCACATCTCCATGTTCCAGGCGCGCGGGTGGGGCTGGGTGGGGGCCCGGCTGTACATCTCGTAGTGCAGGGCCTCGCCCGTCTCGGCGACCCGGCGCAGATGCCCTCCCAGGCCGCGGGTGTACTCCTCCTCCACGGGTTCCAGGCAGGACCGTCCGACGAGGTTCTCCTGCGGCTCGCCCAGCAGCCGGCAGGCGGTGTCGTTGACCAGGAGGTAGCGCAAGTCGGGGCCGACGACCGAGACCCCCAGGGGCGCCTGCTGGAATGCCCACGCGGCCAGGGAGACCCGCGTCTCGTCGGGCGGTTCGGCGGTGATCAGGTGTCCGGCCGGGGCGCCCCCGGCGCCCAGCAGGGGCCGGACCGTGAGCCGGACCGGTACGGGGTGACCGTCGCGGTGACGCAACGTGACCGGGCCCGGGGGGAGGGGCGCGGTGCCGGACGGCGCGTCCCCGGCGAGCAGCGCCCGTGCGGCCCGTCCCACGGCCTCCTCGGCCGGGTGTCCGGTCAGCCGCCGGGCGCCCTCGCTCCACCCCGTCACGATGCCGCGGGCATCGACGACCATCGCGGCGGAGGCGTCATCCATTCGTCCAGGATCATCCCATCGCGCCCCCGCATCAACCGCGACGGTCCACCCGGGGCCGCGCTACGCGCGCAGCGCGGCGAGCGCCCGGTCCGCGTGGGCGTTCATCCGCAGTTCGCTGCGCACCACCTCCAGGACGGTGCGGTCCCGGCCGATGACGAAGGTGGCCCGTTTCGTCGGCGCCAGGGCGATCCCCCGCTTCACCCCGAACCGCTCACGGACCGTGCCGTCGGCGTCGGACAGCAGGGGCATGCCGAGGGAGTGCCGTCCGGCGAACTCCGCCTGCCGTTCGACGGCGTCCGAACTGATGCCCACCGGCCGCGCGCCCACCGCGGCGAACTCGGCGGCGAGGTCGCGGAAGTGGCAGGCCTGCGCGGTGCAGCCGGGGCTGAGCGCGGCCGGGTAGAAGAACAGCACCACCGGCCCTTCGGCGAGCAGTTCCGAGAGGCGGCGGACGGTGCCGGTCTCGTCCGGGAGCGCGAAGTCCGGGGCCGTGTCGCCCTTCTCCACCCGTCCGCTCACGACCGGCCCTCCGCGCCCTTGGCGACGCCGCGCGCCCACAGCACCAGCGGCACCTGCAGGGGCAGCCGGCCGAGGGCCGCGACCCTCTGCGGGGCGGGGCGGTGCCGCCAGTCGACGGCCATCTTCACGTTGGCGGGGAACACGCCGACGAAGAAGGCCGCCGAGGCCAGCGCGGCGGCCCTGCGGGTGCGGGGCAGCGCCAGCCCGGCGGCCAGCGCGAGTTCGACGGCGCCGCTGACGTGGGTCCAGGTCCGGGGCGAGCCGGGCAGGGAGCGCGGCACGATGTGGTCGAACCGGCGGGGGGCGGCGAAGTGGGCGGTGCCCGCGGCGGCCAGCAGACCGGCGAGCAGCAGGGGCGAGCGTTCGGACCGTGACACGGTTCCTCCTCTGATGGCCTGCCGCGCGATATTACCCGACGGTAAGTACCGTGCGGCGGCGGCCCCGGAGCCCGCCGTCAGGCGCTGCGGGCGGGTTCCGGCTCCTCGGCGGCGTAGGCGAGGAAGTCGTCGACCATGCGGTGGAAGAGGGTGGCGAGCTGCCGCAGGTCGTCGGGCGACCAGTCGGCCAGGGCCGCCTGCATGCCCCGGACCCCCGTCTCCCGGATCCGGGCGATGGCCTCCCGGCCGGCCCCGGTGAGCTCGATGCGCTGGGCACGGCGGTCGTCGGGGTCCGGGACGCGGGTGACGTGGCCGGACTTCTGCAACTGCTGCACCGTGCGGGTGACGTGCGAGGCCTCCACGCCCAGCCGGGCGGCCAGCTCCCCCGGCCGCATCGGCTCGGTGTCCGCCATCTGCCGCAGCAGTGCGACGGCGGCCCGGTCCAGCGGCACGCCCGCCAGGGCCATCAGCCGCTCGTGCTGACGCGCGCGCGTGCTCAGGTAGGTGAGGCGGTGGAGCGCGCGCTCGATCTCGGCCACTTCCTCAGGGGCGGGGGCGTCGGGTGTGGACATGTACCGCACTTTACCATCTCATTGCGTAACTCAATCAATCGCCCGCGCCCGCACAACCGGCGGGCGACGGCTCCCCTCGCCGGGACGGCACGGCCGGGGCCGCGCGCCCGGTCCGGGCGGGAGATCACGGCCGGCACCCCGGGCCCGGCCCACCGG
>NZ_NCTE01000704.1 GCF_002114215.1 Streptomyces sp. 13-12-16
CCCGGCCGTGGCACGGCCGTCCCCGTTCCGGGCCCGGGGGCCGGACGGCCGTGCGGCCGCCCGGTGGCAGGGCCCGCCCGTACGGTGCCGCAGCGACCGACTCCCGCCCAGGAGGCCCCCGATGACCTCGGACCCCACGCTCGCCGAGCTGGCCGACCGCGTCGCCGCCGACCGCGACCGCCCGGCCTACGGCCATGACGCGCTCATCACCTGCGACCGCCTGGTCCGTGTCTTCACCGCGGACGGGGTGGAGGTGCAGGCGCTCCAGGGGCTCGATCTCCTGGTGCGGGAGGGCGAGTTGATGGCGCTCGTGGGCGCGTCCGGCAGCGGCAAGTCGACCCTGATGAACATCCTGGCCGGCCTGGACACCCCCACGGCCGGCGCGGCGCGCGTGGCCGGCCGCGATCTGCTCACGATGACCGCCAGGGACCGCCTCGCCTACCGCCGCGAGGTCGTCGGCTTCGTCTGGCAGCAGACGTCCCGCAATCTGCTCCCCTATCTGACCTCGGCGCAGAACGTCGCCCTGCCGATGCAGCTCGCCGGCCGCCGCGGCGACCGCTCCCGGTCCGGACGCCGGGCCCGCGCCGAACGCGTACTGGAACTGCTGGAGCTGCTGGAGGTGGCGGACTGCCGCGACCGCCGTCCGCATCAGATGTCCGGCGGCCAGCAGCAGCGCGTCGCCATCGCCGTGGCCCTCGCCGGCGACCCTTCCGTACTCCTCGCCGACGAACCCACCGGCGAACTCGACTCCCACACCGCGGAGCAGATCTTCGCCGCGTTCCGCACCGCGAACGAACGGCTCGGCACGACCATCGTGATCGTCACCCACGACCAGGCGGTGGCGGGCGAGGTCCGCCGCACGGTCGCCATCCGGGACGGCCGTACCTCCACCGAGGTGCTGCGCCGCAGCGAGGTCGACGCGGCCACCGGCCACGAGACCGTCGTCGCCCGCGAGTACGCCATGCTCGACCGCGCCGGACGCCTCCAGCTTCCCGCCGAGTACACGAAGGCGCTGGACATGCGTGACCGCGTCGCGCTGGAACTGGAACCCGACCACATCGCCGTCCGCCCGGACGACAGCGAAGGGCGGTGAGCGGACCGCCCTCAGCGCACGCTGAGGCCCAGCGCCCCGAGGCCCGCCCGGCGCACGGCGACCGACCCGTAGGGCGTACGCAGCCGGAGCCAGGACCCCGAGGAGAACAGTCCCTGTTCGCCGCCCCGCAGGAACCCCAGCGACTGGGCGGCGTGCACCGCCCGCACCGGAAGCCCGGTCCCCGCGACCGTGCGGGACCAGATCTCCCGCCCGATCCGGTCGAGCTCGGCCCTGGTACGCAGCTCGGGTGCCAGTTCCTCCGTACGGGAACGGAACTCCGCGACCGACGCGGCGACGAGCCCGCTCAGCTCCCGCGGCGCCGGCAGTCCGGGCTCGGCCCGCCAGCCGCCGCGCGGCGGCAGCACCCCGGCCCACGGCGGTCCGGTCACCGCACC
>NZ_NCTE01000705.1 GCF_002114215.1 Streptomyces sp. 13-12-16
CCGCGTACGACCCCTTCGCCGGCCGCCGTACCGGTGCGGACCGCGCCGCACGCGCCGTGGTCCTGGCCGCCGCCGACCCGGCGAACGCCTACGGTGCCGCTCTGGGCTGGCCCGAGCCGCCGACCGGTGCCGGGCACAAACCCGGCCGCAAGGCGGGCTCCCTGGTGGTGCTGGTGGACGGCGAGCTGACGCTCTACATGGAACGCGGCGGCAAGACGCTGCTGGCCTGGCCCGCCGACTCCGACGGAGATCCCGCCGACGACCCGCGCCTCCCGGCCGCCGCCGAGGCCCTCGCCTCGGCCGCCCGCGCGGGCTCCCTGGGCACGGTCACGGTGGAGCGCGTCAACGGCACCTCGGCACTGACCTCCCCCCTGGGCACCCTCCTGGAGACCGCGGGTTTCGTCGCCACACCCAGAGGGCTCCGCCTGCGCGCCTGACCCACCACCGCCCCGACGATCCCGGCTTCCACCGCCCGAACACCCCACACCCGCCACTGGAGCCCACGGCACCCCTGCCCCCTGACGCTCCCTTGCCCCCTCCTGCGAACCACGGGCCGCACCGCCGTTTCCCCGAGGACTACCCCCCGGCCCACCACCGGCACACGCCCGTCCGAGCGCCCCGGCCGCCCGGCGTGCCACCCTTGACGCATGCCCGAAGGAGACACGGTCTGGCAGGCCGCGAGGCGGCTGCATAACGCCCTGGCCGGCCAGGTGCTGACCCGCAGCGACCTCCGGGTGCCGAGGTTCGCCACGGCCGACCTCACCGGCCGCGCCGTGCTGGACGTCACTCCGCGCGGCAAGCACCTGCTGACCCGCGTGGAAGGCGGCCTGACGCTGCATTCGCACCTGAGGATGGACGGATCCTGGCGGGTGTACACGCACGGGCAGCGCTGGAACGGCGGTCCCGCCCACCAGATCCGCGCGATCCTCGGCAACGCCGACCGCACGGCCGTCGGCTACCGGCTCCCCGTCCTGGAACTGATGCGCACCACCGACGAGGACCGCGCGGTCGGCCATCTCGGCCCCGACCTCCTCGGCCCGGACTGGGACCCCGGCCTCGCACTGGCCAACCTCCTGAAGGACCCGGCCCGCCCCCTCGGCCCGGACTGGGACCCCGGCCTCGCACTGGCCAACCTCCTGAAGGACCCGGCCCGCCCCCTCGGCGAGGCCCTGCTGGACCAGCGCAACCTCGCCGGGATCGGCAACATCTTCAAGAGCGAACTGTGCTTCCTCCTCGGCGTCACCCCCTGGCTCCCCGTGGGCGAGCTGCCCGCCGACCGTTCCGCGAAGCTGCCGGTGCTCGCCCGGAAACTGCTCGAGTTCAACCGCGAGCGCCCGGTCCGCAACACCACGGGCCGCCGCGGCCAGGACCTGTTCGTGTACGGCCGTGCCCGTCGCCCCTGTCTGCGCTGCCGCACCCCGGTCCGCCTCGCCGACCAGGGCGACGGCTCCCGCGAGCGCCCCACGTACTGGTGCCCCACCTGCCAGCCGGGCCCGGCTCCGTTCACTCCCCGTCGGTGAACCGACGCACGGTGCTCATCCGCCACGCCCGCCGCCACCGCCCCTCCGCGAGCGCCCCCTCCG
>NZ_NCTE01000706.1 GCF_002114215.1 Streptomyces sp. 13-12-16
CCCGCCCCCGCCAGCGAAACCAACGCCCCCACCCGCTGCGCCAGCTCCAGCACCCGCACCGCCCGAGGCGGATACCCCGGCGCCAACACCTCCCGCCCCCGCAGAGCCCGCGCCCGGTACGCATCGATCGCCGCCTCGGCCACCGGCCCCGACCCGGCCACATCCAGCCGCGTCAGCACCTCCGTCGCCTCCCGCAGCGCCTCCGCCAGCTCCCGCTCCGCCTCCCCGAGCGACGGCACATCCGCAGGCGGCGCCTCCCGCACCGGCAGGCAGTGCCAGACCACCTCCACGTGCACATCACCCGAGGGCCCGGCCTCGTACACCTCCGGCACCAGCCCGACCGCGGCCCCGGAACAGACCACCGCCTCCTCCGCCTCCAACGCCCGCGCGTTGAACTCCGGCGGCCCGCTCAGCCCCAGCGGATGCCCCGGCGCCGGCAGTGCCACCCGCAGCCCGCTCACCCCCAGCGCCCGCAGCCGCCCCAACGCCAGCGTGAGCCCCACCGGTGCGGACTCACCCGGCAACCCCTCCACCCGGTGCACCGCGTCCTCCCCGACGATCGCGAGCACGGCGTCATCCGGTGGGACAAGTCCGGCAAGAAGGGCGTTTCCCCAAGCGGCAAGGCGTCCAGAGCGAGGTTCCGAGAGCATGCGTACACCCTAGACAGAGCCCAAGAACCGGACCGGAGGAATGTCCGGGTCGACCAGTGGCGTAGATTTCATGATGGGCTGCGCCCACGGGTGCGGCGGACCGACCCACAGGCGTACGCGACAGCCGAGACCGGCCACACTGCAAGGGGAGACAACGCGCTCATGAGCGATGTTCTGGAGCTTCAGGACGTATCCGTGGTCCGTGAGGGCCGGGCTCTGGTGGACCAGGTCTCCTGGTCGGTGAAGGAGGGCGAGCGCTGGGTCATCCTCGGCCCCAACGGCGCCGGCAAGACCACCCTCCTCAACATCGCGTCCAGCTACCTCTACCCCAGCAAGGGCACCGTCAGCATCCTCGGCGAGACCCTCGGCAGGCCCGGCACCGACGTCTTCGAGCTGCGCCCCCGCATCGGCGTGGCCGGCATCGCCATGGCCGACAAGCTGCCCAAGAAGCAGACCGTCCTGCAGACCGTGCTCACCGCCGCCTACGGCATGACCGCCGGCTGGCAGGAGGAGTACGAGGACATCGACGAGCAGCGCGCCCGCGCCTTCCTCGACCGCCTCGGCATGTCCGAGTACCTGGACCGCAGGTTCGGCACCCTCTCCGAGGGCGAGCGCAAGCGCACCCTCATCGCCCGCGCCCTGATGACCGACCCCGAACTGCTGCTCCTCGACGAGCCCGCCGCCGGACTCGACCTCGGCGGCCGTGAGGACCTCGTACGCCGTCTCGGCCGTCTCGCCCGCGACCCGATCGCCCCCTCCATGATCATGGTCACGCACCACGTCGAGGAGATCGCCCCGGGCTTCACCCACGTCCTGATGATCCGTCAGGGCAAGGTCCTCGCCGCAGGCCCGCTGGAGCTGGAGCTCACCTCCCGCAACCTCTCCCTCTGCTTCGGCCTCCCGCTCGTCGTCGAACAGGTCGGCGACCGCTTCACCGCCCAGGGCCTCCCGATGTCCTGACCCCTCCCGCAGCCCAAGGCCCGGAGCCGCACGGCGCGTTCAAACCGATCGGCGCCCTGTCGGCGACCGGGTGCGCGGTCCTACCATGACCACGTGGACATCGACGCATGGCTGTGGTGGCTGATCGGCGCGGCGGTACTCGGCATCGGACTCGTGATCACCGCGATGCCCGAACTCGGCATGCTCGCGGTGGGCGCCGTCGCCGCGGCGGTGGTCTCCGGCATCTTCGGCGGCGGTGCCGTCGCCCAGGTCGTGGTCTTCGCCGTCGTCTCGACCGCCCTCATCGCCGTCGTACGACCCATCGCGAACAGACACCGCGCCGGGCGGCCCCAACTCGCCACCGGTGTGGACGCCCTGAAAGGGAAACAGGCCGTCGTCCTGGAACGCGTCGACGGATCCGGCGGCCGGATCAAGCTGGCCGGCGAGGTCTGGTCGGCACGCGCACTCGACGCCGGCCACGCCTATGAAGTGGGCCAGGAAGTGGACGTCGTGGACATCGAGGGGGCCACGGCCATCATCATGTGACCGGGCACGACACAACTGGGGCGAACAACCTCCCAGTTGCACCGATGGTCTGTCAGACTCGACCAGCAAGATCTTCAACAGCGAGATCTTCCGCAGGCACAAGAGCTGCCGCAGGCGCCGAGGCTAAGAAGGGTTCGGGGAACCGACGATGCAACCGATCATCATCGTCCTGATCATCCTGGTGGTGCTGGTCTTCATCGCCCTGATCAAGACGATCCAAGTCATCCCACAGGCCAGCGCCGCCATCGTCGAGCGCTTCGGCCGCTACACGCGGACACTCAACGCGGGCCTCAACATCGTCGTCCCGTTCATCGACACCATCCGCAACCGCATCGACCTGCGCGAACAGGTCGTCCCGTTCCCGCCGCAGCCGGTGATCACCCAGGACAACCTGGTCGTCAACATCGACACCGTCATCTACTACCAGGTGACCGACGCCCGGGCCGCCACCTACGAGGTGGCCAGCTACATCCAGGCCATCGAACAGCTCACCGTCACCACGCTCCGCAACATCATCGGCGGCATGGACCTGGAACGGACCCTCACCTCCCGCGAGGAGATCAACGCGGCCCTGCGCGGCGTCCTCGACGAGGCCACCGGCAAGTGGGGCATCCGCGTCAACCGCGTCGAGCTCAAGGCCATCGAACCGCCCACCTCCATCCAGGACTCGATGGAGAAGCAGATGCGCGCCGACCGCGACAAGCGCGCCGCGATCCTCCAGGCCGAGGGCGTCCGCCAGTCCGAGATCCTGCGCGCCGAGGGCGAGAAGCAGTCCCAGATCCTGCGCGCCGAGGGCGAGGCCAAGGCAGCGGCCCTGCGCGCCGAGGGCGAGGCCCAGGCGGTCCGTACCGTCTTCGAGGCGATCCACGCCGGAGACCCCGACCAGAAGCTCCTCTCCTACCAGTACCTCCAGATGCTCCCCAAGATCGCCGAGGGCGACGCCAACAAGCTCTGGATCGTCCCCAGCGAAATCGGCGACGCCCTCAAGGGCCTCTCCGGCGCGATGGGCAACTTCGGCGCGATGGGCGGCGGCAACAGCCCCTCGGGAACCGCCAACGTCCCCTCCCAGGAACGCCGCGAGAAGCCCTCGATCGACTGACCTCCCCAGGGGCGCGGGGAGCTGCGCGAACAACCACGCACGACCCGCGCCCGGGGAACCACCCCGACCCCTACGGCACAGCCCTCACGCCGCGTCCAGCGTCAGCCACTCGGGCAACGCCTCGAAGTCCTCGGCGCCCAGCGCCAACAGCATCGCATCGGCCGGCGTGGGCTCGAACGGCCGCCGCAACAGCGGCATGTCCGCCTGCTCGGGCGTCCGGTTCGCCTTCCGGTGATTGTCCTCCGCGCACGACGCCACCGTGTTCAGCCACGTGTCCTGCCCACCGTGCGACCGCGGCACCACGTGGTCCACGGTCGTCGCCCGCCGTCCGCAGTACGCGCACCGGTGCCGGTCCCGCACCAGCACACCCCGCCTCGACCACGGCGCTCGTCTTCGGAACGGCACCCTCACGTACTGGCAGAGCCTGATCACCCGGGGCGCCGGTATGTCGACCGCGGCTCCACGCATCCGCAGCTCGGGGTGGGCCTGCTCGACGACGGCCTTGTCCTGAAGCACCAGAACGACGGCTCGGTTCAGCGTCACCGTCGACAACGGCTCGAAGCTCGCGTTCAGTACCAGCGTGTCCCGCATACCAGCCCACCTCCCGTGTGCACCGGCCCACCCCTCGGCGGGCTGGGATCAACTCTGGCCGGGCACGCCGAGATGGACAACGCAATATCTGCTGCTCCTGCGGGAGGTGACCCCCGCGACCCCCGGCAACAAAAATGCCCGCCCCTGATCAATTCCAAGACCAGGGGCGGGCAAACGTCCCATGAACGCTCGAGGCCGCGCGGGAAACCGCTCAGGACTCCGCGGGCACCTCGTACTCACCGATCAGCTGGGCACGCCCCAGCGTGTGGAACCGCAGGTTGAAGCCCACCACGGCGGGAGACGCGTCCGAGTCCGGACCGAGCTTCTCCTGGTCCACGGCGTACACCGTGAACACATACCGGTGCGGCCCGTCCCCGGGCGGCGGCGCGGCACCGCCGAAGTCCTTGCTGCCGTAGTCGTTGCGCGCGTGGACCGCGCCCTCGGGCAACCCCTCGAACTTGCCGCTGCCCGCACCGGCCGGCAGCTCGGTCACCGTGGCCGGGATGTCGAACACCACCCAGTGCCAGAACCCGCTGCCCGTCGGGGCATCGGGGTCGTAGCAGGTCACGGCGAAGCTCTTGGTCTCCGGCGGGAACCCCTCCCACCGCAGGTGCGGCGAGGTGTTGCCGGCCGCTTGGACCTGAGCGTCCTTGAGCGTCGCCCCCTCCTGCACGTCCTCGCTCGACACCGCGAACGACGGCACGGGCGGATGGAAGTCGTGGGGGAGCGGCCGCCGCTTGAGCTCGGTCACCTCGGTACCTCCTGATCGGTTGCGTTCAGTCGGAAACCGAGCCTAGAACCAGTTGCGCTTGCTGCCGACCTCCGACAGCCACTGGTTGAGGTACGCCGCCCAGTCGGTCCCCTGGTAGTCGTTCAGCCCCACCTTGAAGGAGCGGAACGTGTCGCTGCCCTCGCTGAACAGACCCGGCTTCTTGTCCATCTCCAGCACCACGTCCATGGCCTGCTCGTCGGCCACGAAGCTCAGCTCGACCTGGTGCAGCCCCCGGTACTGCTGCGGCGGGAAGAACTCGATCTCCTGGTAGAACGGCAGCTTCTGCCGGGTGCCCCGGATGTGGCCGCGCTCCATGTCCGCGTTCTTGAAGCGGAAGCCCAGCTGGATGAACGCGTCCAGGATCGCCTTCTGCGCCGGCAGCGGGTGCACGTTGACCGGGTCCAGATCGCTGGAGTCCACGGCCCGCGCGATCGCCAGCTCGGTGCTCACCCCGATGTTCATCCCGCGCAGCGGCTGCCCGTCGATCATCGTGATCGGCGTCTCCCACGGGATCTCCAGCCCGAACTGCACCGCGTGCACCGCACCCGCCTGGAGCTCGAAGGCACCACCCAGGCTCGACTTGGTGAACTCGATGTCCTGCTTGTACTCCTGGTCGCCGCTCTCCACCTCGACCTTGGCCTGCAGCCCGACCGACAGACCCTCGATCTGCTGGTTCACGGACCCGCCCTGGATCCGCACCTCGCCCTGGACGACACCGCCCGGAACCACGTTGACCTCGTGCAGCACCGTCTCGACCGAGGCCCCGCCGGCACCCAGACTCGCCAGCAGCTTCTTGAACGCCATGTCTCTCCCTCTCCAGGCGACCCCCGTGGGCCACACCTGATCCGTCGTCCTGCGTCGAGTCGTACGTATGGACCCTTGATCCCTAACAACGCGATCCGGCCGTGGCCGGTTCCGCGTCCCACAGCCTGGCAATCGTGGATCCCGCTGACCACCCCGTGGCGCCGTCCGTCTCCAGTACCCTCGGACGGCATGATCGCGACCCCCGACCGTACGCCCCTGCCCAGAGAGTTCTTCGACCGGCCCGTCCTCGAGGTCGCCCCCGACCTCCTCGGCCGGATCCTGGTCCGCACCACCCCGGACGGTCCGATCGCCCTCCGCCTCACCGAGGTCGAGGCCTACGACGGCCAGAACGACCCCGGCTCCCACGCCTACCGCGGTCGCACCGCCCGCAATGACGTGATGTTCGGCGCGCCCGGCCATGTGTACGTCTACTTCACCTACGGCATGTCAAGGCGGTCGGCATGAACGTCGATCTCCTCGCCCACCCTGCCGAAGAAGTCGCCCCCAAGCTGCTCGGGGGTGTACTCACCTGCAAAACCCCCGAGGGAACCGTAAGCATCGCCATCACGGAGACCGAGGCGTACTCCGGTACGGCTGACCCAGCTTCCCATGCCTACCGAGGCCAGACACCCCGTAACGCCGTCATGTTCGGACCCGCAGGACGCCTGTACGTCTACCGGTCTCACGGTCTCCACTGGTGCGCCAACGTCGTCACCGGGACGGACGGCATCGCCTCGGCTGTCCTCATCCGGGCAGGCAGGGTCATCGAGGGGGAAGACCTGGCACGCGAGCGGCGAGGGGAGAGGGTCGAGAGTGCACGGCTCGCCCGAGGTCCGGGGAACTTCTGCCAGGCACTCGGCATCACGGGAGAGCACAACGGCACAGACCTCCTGAAAGGTCCTTCGGTCGTGTTGTCCGAGGGGGAGCCTGTCGCTGCCGCGCTCATCCAGACTGGTCCCAGGGTAGGCGTGAGCAAGGCCCATGACTGGCAGCACCGGTTCTATCTTGCCGGTGATCCGACGGTCTCGGCGTATCGCCTGAGCCCGCGCGCCAAACCGTCCGCCGGAGCCTGAGCCGCTGTGTGCCTCGCTCGCGACCCACTGGTGAGTCGGCGGGAGGTCGGGCCAGAAGATGCGTGATCGTTCGCGAGCGCGGCGCGTGGCATGTTCCTGGCCGGTCGAGTGACTGCCGACGTGCGCCGGCTCAGGCCGGACGAGTGGGCGTGACTGCGCGCTTCATCTGGCGAGTGAGCGGTTGAGTTGGCGTGCTGAGCGAGGTGGACAGCCGGGAGTGCAGTGACAACCCGGCCGCCCACCTCGCCCGGATCCTTGCGAGGATCCTCGGCATGACTTCGTTCTCGGCCGATTCTGATGGCTCCGACACCCCCTTCACGGAGATCGGTGATCCCGTCCTCGTCGTCACGGACAAGCGGCGAAGCCTTGTCGCCGTGGCCGGCGAGCGCGAGTACGACGAGGCGGATACGGTTGGTCTCTTCCACGTCACCGACCGCGCCCGCCGTCGCTGGCTCCTGCTCTCGCAGTACCCCGTGACCGCGATGGCCTTCCATCCGACCCTTCCGCTTCTCGCCGCGGGATCCGGCGAGTACGACGGCGGCTACTTCTTCGAGGGGGAGCTTCTCCTCGTTCACCTGGAAACCGGTACCGCCCTGTCGCTCATCGAGCACCACCTCGGCCGCCAGGTTCTCGGGCTGGAGTGGCTGAGCCATCAGGAGCTTCGCGTCCTCATGGCGCCGCCCGACGACTGGAAGGACCGCAAAGCTCACGTGGAAGGACACACCGCTGTGGTGCACCGCCCCGACTGGGCCACGGTCGAAGCCAGGTCGCTCACCGACCGCGATCTGGCCGGTCCGCGAGGGCCGGCGCCTCGACTCGACCACAGTGAGGCTGCCAAGCGCGCGGTCGCCAGGCTGGCCGTGCCCCAGACTCGCCGACACGGCATCAGCGGAGCACACGGGTGACGATCGGTCTCCGCGAATCGCCGGATGAAGCGCTCAGACTGGGAGTGGCCGGGATACGTTAGTGGATGGCCGAACAGAGCAGCACCACACGGGACGGCTCCCTGAACGGGGTCCTCCCTTCGTATAAGATCGCTCGGCCAGGTCGCCGCCGTCGCTCCCGACCGCACGAGACCGAGTCCAGGCCCGAAGGCTTGGGCGTCCACCTGTGAAGAGAGACCGCGCCCTCCGGACACGGTCCACCCCCGCAACGACAAGGAACTCGCCAAAGGCCCGGCCCGCCTGGCCACGGCCCTCGGCGTCGACCGCGAACTCAACGGCACCGACGCCTGCGCCGCCGGCGACACCCCGCTACGGATCCTCACCGGCACCCCCGTGTCCTCCGGGCAGGTGAGCAACGGCCCGCGCACCGGAGTCTCCGGTGAGGGAGCCGTCCACCCCTGGCGCTACTGGGTCACCGACGACCCGACGGTGAGCCCCTACCGGGCCCACGTGCCGCGGCGCCGCCGAAGTTGACTCGGCCTTGGAAGGTGCGTAATGTAGCCCGAGCCGCTTGAACCGGGTACGGCGATCGCCTGCAGCCGGAAGCGGCCAACCCACTACCTACGATCACCCCTCAGCGGGGTCGAATTCGTCATGTCCGCATGTCTGAATTCCTAACCGCGGAGCCCGATTATGAATCGAGCGAGGGAATCGGTTAACGTAGTGAATGTCGAAAGGCCGACAGGCGAAAGCCCAAGGCTCAACGGCAGAGCCCGCCGACCGGGAATCAGGACCGAAAGGATCTGATAGAGTCGGAACCGCCGGAAAGGGAAACGCGGAAGCGGGAACCTGGAAAGCACCGGGGAAATCGGATCGGAAAGATCTGATAGAGTC
>NZ_NCTE01000707.1 GCF_002114215.1 Streptomyces sp. 13-12-16
CGGCGGGCGTGCAGGTCCGGGTCGTCGAGCTGGTCCCAGGAGACGGGCACGGCGACGGGCGCGCCGGGCAGGGCGCGGACCGTGTAGGGCGCGACGGCGGTCTGTGCGTAGGCGTTGCGCTGCACGTCGAGGTAGAGCCGGTCGCCGCGGTCCTTCTTGCGGGCGGCGGTGGTGAGCCGGTCGGGGTGGGCGGCGGCGAGGGTGTCGGCGGCCTCGCGGGCGAAGGAGCGTACGTCGTCGAAGTCCTGGGTCCCGCTCAGTGGCACGACGACGTGCAGACCCCGGGAACCGGTGGTCATCAGGGCGGACGGTAGTTCCAGCTCGTCCAGCAGCTCCCCCAGCAGCCGCGCGGCCTCCCGCACCGCCTCGAAGTCGTCGCCGGAGGGGTCCAGGTCGAACACCAGCCGGTCCGGGCGGTCGGTCCGGGCGGTGCGGGACAGCCAGCGGTGCAGGGTGATGCTCGCCTGGTCGACGAGGTAGAGAAGGGTGGCGGTGTCGTCGCACACGGTGTGCGTGACGGTGCCGCCCTCCTTGGCGACCTCGGCGCGGGTGATCCAGTCCGGGTAGCCGTCCGGGGTGTTCTTCTGCATGAACGTGGGGCCGTCGATGCCGTCCGGGCGCCGGTCCAGCATCAGCGGGCGGCCCCGCAGGTGCGGCAGCATGAACGGGGCGACGGCCCGGTGGTAGTCGACGAGGTCGCCCTTGGTGTACTCCTTCGTGTTCCCGCCGCCGGGGAAGAGCACCTTCCCCGGCCTGCGGATCTCCACCTGACGACGGCCGGCCCGTACGGTGCGCGCACCGTCGTCGCTCACGACACGATCGCCTCCCCCACCAGCAGCCGGCCGGCCGCCGCGATCGACTCGGCGTCGATGCCTGCGGCGTGCAGCTGCTCCTCGGGGGAGGCCGAACCCGGCATGCCGCGCACGCCCAGCCGCACCAGGCGCGGTACCGGACGCCCGTCGGCGAAGGCCTCCGCGACCGCGTCCCCGAGGCCGCCCTCCGGGTGGTGGTCCTCCACCGTCATCAGGCAGCCGGTCTCCTCGGCGGCCGTGCGCAGCGTCTCCCGGTCGACCGGCTTCACCGAGTACAGGTCGATCACCCGTACGGCGATGCCCTCCCCCTCCAGGGCCTCCGCGGCGGCCAGCGCCTCGGGCACGGTGACGCCCGCCGCGACGAGGGTGAGCCGGTCGTGGCCGGAGGAGCGCAGCACCTTGCTGCCGCCGACGGGGAACTCCTCGTCTGGGCCGTAGATCACCGGGCCCGCACCGCGCGAGGTGCGCAGGTAGCGGATGCCGTCCAGGTCCGCCATCGCGGCGACCAGCCGCGCGGTCTGGTTGGCGTCGCACGGGTACAGCACGGTCGAGCCGTGCACCGCCCGCATCATCGCCAGGTCCTCCAGGCCCATCTGGCTGGGACCGTCCTGGCCGATGGCGACGCCCGCGTGCGATCCGACGAGGTTGATCCCGGAGCCGCTGATCGAGGCCATGCGGATGAAGTCGTGGGCGCGGGTGAGGAAGGCCGCGAAGGTGGCGGCGTACGGCAGCCGGCCGCGCGCGGCCATGCCGACCGCCGCGGCGACCATCTGCTGCTCGGCGATGTAGCACTCGAAGTAGCGCTCGGGGTGTTCCTTGGCGAAGGCCTCCGCGCGGGTGGAGTCGCCGACCTCTCCGTCGAGGACGACGACGTCGCCGCGCGCGGTGCCGAGGGCGGTCAGCGCCTCGCCGAAGGCGTTGCGGGTGGCCACCTCCTCGCCCTTCTCCCAGCGGGGCAGGTCGGGCCGGCCGGTGCGCCCGGCGGGCGGCGCCGCGTCGGCGGACGGCGCCTCCACCCGGATGCGCAGGTCACGGGGGCCGCCGAGCTCGGCGATGGCCTCCTCGGCCTCGGGCAGCGGCTTGCCGTGCAGTCCCTCGCGGTCCTGGACCGCCCCGACGCCCTTGCCCTTGAGGGTGCGGGCGAGGATCGCGGTGGGCTGGCCCTTGGTGGACAGGGCCTCCCCGTAGGCGCGGTCGACGGCGTCCACGTCGTGGCCGTCCACTTCGACGGTGTGCCAGCCGAAGGCCTGGAAGCGGCGGGCGTAGGCGTCCAGGTCGTGGCCGTGCCGGGTGGGGCCGCGCTGCCCGAGCCGGTTGACGTCCACGATCAGCGTGAGGTTGTCCAGGTGTTCGTACGCGGCGTGCTCGGCGGCCTCCCAGACGGAGCCCTCGGCCAGTTCGCTGTCGCCGCACAGCACCCACACCCGGTAGTCGGCGGGGGCCGGCCGCTTCCCGGCCAGCGCGATGCCGACGCCGACGGGGAGCCCCTGGCCGAGCGAGCCGGTGGCCGTCTCGATCCAGGGCAGTCGCCGGGGGGTGGGGTGCCCTTCGAGGCGGCTGCCGTTCTTGCGGAAGGTGAGCAGCTCCTCGTCGTCGATGGCGCCGGTCGCCTTGTAGGTGGCGTACATCAGGGGCGAGGCATGGCCCTTGGAGAGGACGAAGCGGTCGTTGCCCGGGTGGTCGGGACGCTCGAAGTCGTAGCGGAGGTGGCGGGCGAACAGCACGGCCATCAGGTCGGCCGCGGACATCGACGACGTGGGGTGCCCGGAGCCCGCGGCAGCCGCGGCGCGGACACTGTCCACCCTCAACTGCTGCCCGAGCTCGACGAGTTCACCGGTGTTCATGAGTCTCCTTCGGTGGTGCGGTCGGTGCGCCTGACGGGTCCGGGCGCGACATCGGGACCGGGCGGCGGCTGATCGGGGGGCGGGGTGACGGCGGGCCGGCTCTTGGCGGGCTCACCACCGGGCTGGTTCTTCGCCGGTTCACCACCGGGCTGGTTCTTCGCCGGTTCGCCACCGGGCTGGTTCTTCGCCGGTTCGCCACCGGGCTGCTTCTTGGCGGGCTCACCACCGGACCGTCCCGCGGCGTGCCCGCCACCCTGCCGGTTCTTCGCCGGTGCGCCGTCCGGCCGGTCCTCGGCAGCCCCTCCGCCTGCCCGGTCCCCCGTCGGCTCCGAGCCCGGCCGGGCGGCTGTCGGCGGCTGTGCCCCGCCCCCGGACGACTGCCCCCGCCCCGGCTCGCCCGGCACCCGCGCCAGTTCCGGCGACGCCGTGTCCAGCGGCACCGACCAGGACCGTACGAGTCCCAACTGGACGGCCTGACGCGGCAGTACGGCGTCGAGGAGCCAGTCGGCGGCGACGCGCACCCGGTTGCCCGGCATCGCCGCGAGGTGGTAGCCGCGGGTGACCGCCCCCGCCGCCACCCCGGACAGGTTCACGCCGAGCGGGTTGGCGGCGGCCTTGACGCCGCCCAGGTCCACCACGAACCCCATGTCCTTGTGCCGGTAGGCGCGCCGCTCACCGTCACCGAACGACGCGGCGACGTTGTGCGCGCACACCTTGCCCTGCCGCCAGGCGTGCTGCGCGGTCATCGGGGTGTACGAGCCGGGCTTCTCCAGATCGGGCACCGCGGCGGCGTCCCCGCAGGCGAACACCTCCGGCCGGCCCGGCACCTGCAGGTGCGGGTCGACGAGCAGCCGACCGCGTTCCATGGGCAGTCCGAGGGACTCGGCGAGCGGGTCGGGGCGTACGCCCACGCACCACACCAGGGTGTGCGTGTCGACGGACTCCCCGTCGGTCAGCAGCACTCCGTCGTGCGTGGCCTCCTTCACGGAGGTGCCCATCCGCACGTCCACGCCCCGTTCCCGCAGCACGGTGTCCGCGGTGCGGGAGAGGCGTTCGTCCAGCTCGGGCAGGACCCGGTCGGCGATGTCGAGGAGCAGCCAGCGCGGCCGCATCCCGGTCCGCATCGGGTGCCTGGAGACCTGCGCGTCGGTGAAGAGCTGCCCGTGCGCGGCGACTTCCGTGCCGGTGTAGCCGGCGCCGACCACGACGAACGTACAACGGGCGGCGCACCGTTCGGGGTCGTCGGTGGCGGCGGCGAGCTCCACCTGCCGGGTCACGTGGTCGCGCAGGTACAGCGCCTCGGGCAGGCCGCGGAAGCCGTGGGCGTGCTCGGCGACACCGGGGATCGGCAGCAGCTTGTTGACGCTGCCGGCCGCGAGGACCAGCCGGTCGTAGTCGAGGGTGCCGCCCTCGCCCTCGGGGCCGGTGTAGTGGACCTGCCGCGCGTCGAGGTCGATGCGGTCGGACTCCCCCAGCACCAGCTTCACGTGCGGCAGCGTGCCGGAGAGGGAGACGGTGACCCGGCGTGGTTCCAGGATGCCGGCGGCGACCTGGGGCAGCAGGGGCAGGTACAGGAAGTAGTCGGTGGGGTTGAGCAGGACGATCTCGGCGCGGCCACGGGCCAGCCGGGAGAGCGTCCGGGCCGTGCGGTACCCGGCGAAGCCGGCACCGACGATCACAATGCGGGGTCGACTCACGGTTCGCCTCCGGCGTTGTCGCGGACGTCGGGAGACTTCCGCGTCCCCCCGGTCGGGGCCGCCAAACGTCCGCCGGTTTCCGTCCGGCCCCCCGGGTACCCGGTCCGGGACCCGAACCGCCGATGTCGCGGAGGCACCCCCCATGCCCGAGTACGGCTACTTCCTCTCGTGCGAGCAGTACGGTCCCGCCGAGCTGATCGAGCAGGCGCGGATGGCCGAGCAGGCCGGATTCCAGGCCCTGTGGATCTCGGACCACTACCACCCGTGGAACGACGAACAGGGACAGAGTCCGTTCGTGTGGTCGGTGCTCGGCGCGCTGTCCGAGGCGGTGTCGCTGCCGGTGGGGACGGCGGTGACCTGCCCGACCGTACGGACGCACCCGGCGGTGGTGGCGCAGGCGGCGGCCACGGCCGCGGTGATGTCGCCGGGGGAGTTCCGACTGGGCGTGGGCACGGGCGAAGCCCTGAACGAGCACATCCTCGGAGACCACTGGCCGCCCGCGCACGTACGGCTCGAGATGCTGGAGGAGTCGATCCAGGTGATGCGCCGGCTGTTCTCCGGCGAGGAGGTCAACCACCACGGCACGCACTACACGGTGGAGAACGCCCGCCTGTACACCGTGCCGGACGAGCCCGTCCCGATCGACATATCGGGCTTCGGGCCGGCGGCGACCAAGCTCGCCGCCCGGGTCGGCGACGGCTACATCACGATGATGCCGGACACCTCGATGGTGGAGCAGTACCGCAAGGGCGGGGGCGGCGGCAAGCCGGTCAGCGGCGGCACCAAGGTCTGCTACGGCACCGACCGCGACGAGTGCGTGCGTACCGTGCACCGGCTGTGGGCGAACGAGCTGCTGCCCGGCGAACTGGGCCAGGTGCTGCCCTCGCCCAAGCACTTCGAGCAGGCGCAGACGCTGGTCACCGAGGACATGGTGCGGGAGAGCCGGGTGTGCGGCGACGACGTGGACGAGCACGTCGCCGAGCTCCGCCGGTTCGCCGACGCGGGTTTCGACCGTGTCTACGTCAACCAGATCGGCCCCGACCTGCGCGGTTTCTTCGACTTCTACCGCACCAAGGTGCTGCCGCGGCTCCAGCAGGCCGGCTGACCACGACAGGACGGTCCGACGATGGAACTGCACCGACCCGGCGTCTCCGTCTACACCGTGCCGGCCGACGCCCCCGAGGCCGACTCCACGCTGGCCTGGGAGTCCACGACGGTGGTGATCGCCGAGGTGTCGGCGGGCGGCGCGACCGGCACCGGGTGGACGTACGGTCCGCCGGCGGTCGGTGACTTCCTGAGCGGGCATCTCGCGCCGCTCGTGGAGGGCATGAGCGCGCTGGACGTTCCGGCCGTGCACGAGGCGATGTGCCGCTCGGTGCGCGACGCCGGCCGGCCGGGCATCGCGGCCTGCGCGATCTCGGCGCTGGACGTCGCGCTGTGGGACCTCAAGGCCCGGCTGCTGGAGCTTCCGCTGGTGCGGCTGCTGGGGGCGTGCCGGGAGCGGGTGCCGGTGTACGGCAGCGGCGGCTTCACCACGTACCACGACACGCACATGGCGGCGCAGCTCAACGGGTGGGTGCACGGGCAGCACATCCCGCGCGTGAAGATCAGGATCGGGGCGGGCTGGGGCCGGGAGGTGCCCCGTGACCTGCACCGGGTGCGGGCGGCCCGGCACGTCGTCGGCGAGCACGCCGAGCTCTACGTCGACGCGGGCGGGGCGTACACCCGCAAGCAGGCGGTGCGGGTCGGTCACGCCCTCGCCGAGCACGGGGTGGGCTGGTTCGAGGAGCCGGTCTCCTCGGACGACCTGACCGGGCTGCGGCTGGTGCGGGACGCCGTGGTGAGCGACGTGACCGCCGGGGAGTACGGCTTCGACCTGCCGTACTTCGCCCGGATGATCACGGCCGGGGCGGTGGACTGCCTCCAGGTGGACGCGACGCGCTGCGGCGGGCCGACCGAGTTCCTGCGCGCGGCGGCGCTGGCCCAGGCCCACGGCCTGGAGGTGTCGGGGCACGGCGCCCCGCACGTCCACGCGGCGGTGGCGGCCTGCGTCCCGAACCTGCGGCATCTGGAGTGGTTCCACGACCACGTCCGGATCGAGGACACGTTCTTCGACGGCACCCTGGACCCCGCGGGCGGCACGATCGGTCCCACCGGGGGCCCGGGCCACGGTCTGACGCTGCGGACGCAGGACGTCGCGGAGTACAGGGTGGGCTGACGACCGGAGCCGGCCGGCTCCGTGGGAGACGGGTCGGCCCGCGGGCGGCCTCCCTCCAGCCGGTCGGTCCCGGTGACCGGGCGCGCCTGCCGGTCAGTCCCGGTGGCGGGGTGCGTCCGGGTCGGAGTCCGGCCGCGGCGGTACGACGCCGACGGTGGGCGGTGCGGACGGCACCGGCGGGACGGGCGCCGACCGGCCGCCGGGGGCGTGTTCGAACTGGGGCCGTTGG
>NZ_NCTE01000708.1 GCF_002114215.1 Streptomyces sp. 13-12-16
GGCTTCGGAGCAGCCGGACCCGGACGGGCCGCCTGCGCCGGGGACGGCGCGGCGGGCCTGGGGGCCGCCTTGCGGGGCGCGCCGGGCTTCGCGGCGGACTTGCCGTTGCCCCCGCCCTGCTGGAAGGCGTCTGTCAGCTTGCGTACTACGGGCGCTTCGATGGTCGAAGACGCCGAACGGACGAATTCACCGAGTTCCTGGAGCTTGGCCATGACGACCTTGCTCTCCACGCCGAACTCCTTGGCGAGTTCGTAGACCCGGACCTTAGCCACTTCGCTCCTTTGAGGTCCGGGTTGCGTCCGGACCGTCGCTAGTTCATGGGCGTACTCATCGCGTACTCATCGAGTGCTCATCGCAATCTCGACCTGCTTTCGACTCGCGAGGTACCAGACCGCACGGGGACTTCCGTGCGGCATGTTCGTGCGTGTTGCCTGTCCAGCCGGCGAAGAGCCGCTGCTCAGCAACCTTGTGCCTGCTCGACGTAGAGGCGCAACGCCTTTACGTCGAGCGGTCCCGGGACGCGGAGCGCCCGTGGGAACGCCCTGCGGCGCACCGCCTGGTCGAGACAGACCGGGACGGGATGCACATACGCACCCCGGCCGGGCAGCGTACCGCGAGGATCGGGGACGCACGCGTCCTCGATCACCACGATGCGCAGCAGTTCGCTCTTGACCGCTCGCTCCCGGCACCCCACGCAGGTGCGCTCGGGGCATACGCCAGCACGTGTCCGGCCAGACACTCCTCAGTCTACCTCCCCGCGCCGACCTCACCCCTTTGGGGCAAGAATCGAACACTTGCCGCGCGCAAAGCTGTCGTGATCTCAGCGCCCTGCGGCTTGGATCTATTCCCCGGTTCGTTCCCCGGGCTGTTCCGTGTCCGGCCGGATGTCGATCCGCCAGCCGGTCAGCCGGGCGGCGAGGCGGGCGTTCTGCCCCTCCTTGCCGATCGCCAGGGACAGCTGGTAGTCCGGCACGATGACCCGGGCGGACCGGGCGGCCATGTCGACGATCTCCACCTTGGAGACCCGGGCAGGCGACAGCGCGTTCGCCACCATCTCGGCCGGGTCGTCGGACCAGTCGACGATGTCGATCTTCTCGCCGTTCAGCTCGCCCATGACGTTGCGCACCCGGCCGCCCATGGGGCCGATGCAGGCGCCCTTGGCGTTCAGGCCCGAGCGGGTGGAACGTACGGCGATCTTGGTGCGGTGGCCGGCCTCGCGGGCGATCGCGGAGATCTCGACGGACCCGTCGGCGATCTCCGGCACCTCCAGGGCGAAGAGCTTCTTCACCAGGTTGGGGTGCGTGCGCGACAGGGTGACGGACGGGCCGCGCACCCCCTTGGCCACCCGGACGACGTAGCTGCGCAGCCGCATGCCGTGCGGGTAGGTCTCGCCGGGCACCTGCTCCTGCACCGGCAGGATGGCCTCCAGCTTGCCGATGTCGACCAGTACGTTCTTCGGATCGCGGCCCTGCTGGACCACTCCGGTGACGATGTCGCCCTCGCGGCCGGCGTACTCGCCGAGCGTCGCGTCGTCCTCGGCGTCGCGCAGGCGCTGCAGGATGACCTGCTTGGCCGTGGTGGCGGCGATACGACCGAAGCCGGACGGGGTGTCGTCGAACTCGCGGGCCTCCTGGCCCTCCTCGAGGTCCTCGGGGTCCTCCTTCGCCCACACGGTCACATGTCCGGTCTCCCGGTTGAGCTCCACGCGCGCGTGCCGGCGGCTTCCCTCGGTGCGGTGATAGGCGATGAGGAGGGCCGATTCGATCGCTTCGACCAGCAGGCCGAGGGAGATCTCCTTCTCCCTCACCAAGAGCCGAAGTGCACTCATGTCGATGTCCACGATTACGCCTCCTCTTCCTTCTCGTTGTCCTTGCGGTTGAACTCGACCTGGACGCGCGCCCTGGTGATGTCGTCGAAGGCGAGTCTGCGCGCGGTGGCCTTGCGGCCCTTCACCCCGGGCACCTCGAGGTCGAGACCCTCGTCGTCGGCCTCGATGATCCTGGCGACCAGTTCGCCGCCCTCGGCGAGCTGGAACCGGACCAGGCGGCCGGTGGCGCGCGTGTAGTGCCGGTGTTCGGTGAGGAGGCGTTCCGCGCCCGGGGTGCCGACCTCGAGGGTGTACTCCGCGCTGCCCATCGCGTCCGTCTCGTCGAGCTTCGCCGAGAGCGCGCGGCTCACATCGGCGATCCGGTCGAGGTCCGCTCCGGTGTCGGAGTCGACGACGACACGCAGCACACGCTTGCGGCCGACCGCGTCCACGGCGATCTCTTCGAGATCCAGGCCCTGGGAGCTGACGAGCGGTTCCAGAAGTTCTCGAAGCCTCTCGCTCTGGGTGGTGCTCATCCGGGTGACTCCTCGGCCGCGTGTGCTGTTGTGGGACGGTGCGCGTGTCTGGTCAAAGGGTATCCGGTCGCGGAGGGTGTTGCTGTCCACCCGGTCACGGAGGGTGCCGCTGGGCGCCTCCGCGCGGGCGCACGGGTACGGTGATCACGGGCCCCGGCCCGCCCTTTTCCGTCGCCACGTTCGTACGAGCTTCCGAGGACGTCTGCCGTGTCGTTCCCCCTGTCTCCGCGCGCCCGTTCGGGGCCGCGCAGAAGGAGTCTGCTCGCCGTCGCCCCGGCGGCCCTGCTGGTGGCGGGCTGCTCCGCCGGGTCCGAGGACCCCGGTGCCTCCGGCGGCAGCCGTCCCTCGGCCGCCGACCGGGCACGCGCGCGTGCGGCCCGGGACAGCAGGGAGCTGGCCGAGCGGTACGACGCGGTCGTGGCCGCGCATCCGAAGCTGGCGGAGCGGCTGCGTCCGCTGCGCGCG
>NZ_NCTE01000709.1 GCF_002114215.1 Streptomyces sp. 13-12-16
CCCGCCCCGCGCAGCCGGTCGAGCGCCACCGACAGCAGCGTCTCCCCGCCGCCGTCCCCCTCGCCCCGCGCCTGAGGCTCCGGCTCGTCGGGCTCGCCCGCCGGGTCCAGGTCCGGGTCCGTGGGCGCGCGCGGCACCACCCACTCCGCCGTCCACGGCACCACCTGCCGCGCCACCTGCGCCTGCACCACGGCCCGGCGCCGCTGGTACGGCCCCGAGACGTACGCGGCCCGGAACCGGGTGAGCGCGTCGACGCCGCTCTTGAGGAAGCCGGCACCCGGCTGCGCGGGCAGCTCGTAGGCGTCCGGCACACCGAGCACGCCCCGGCTCTCCATCGCGGAGAACGTCCGCAGACCGATCCGGTACGACAGATGGCTCTCCAGCTGGTGCATGCGGCCCTCGTCCAGCCGCTGCGAGGCGAGCAGCAGGTGGACCCCGAGACTGCGCCCGAGCCGGCCGATCATCACGAACAGCTCCATGAAGTCGCGGTGCGAGGCCAGCAGTTCGCTGAACTCGTCGACCACCACGAACAGGCTGGGCAGCGGCTGCAGCGGCGTCCCGGACTGCCGCGCCTTCTCGTACTCCAGCGCGGAGGTGTAGTTGCCGGCGGCGCGCAGCAGCTCCTGCCGCCGGATCAGCTCCCCGTGCAGGGCGTCCTGCATACGGGCGACCAGTGCCACCTCGTCGGCGAGGTTGGTGATGACCGCCGAGGTGTGCGGGAGTTCGTCGAGGCCGAGGAAGGTGGCGCCGCCCTTGAAGTCGACGAGGACGAAGTTCAGCGTCTCGGAGGAGTTGGTCAGCGCCAGCCCCAGCACCAGCGTGCGCAGCAGCTCGCTCTTGCCGGAGCCGGTGGCGCCGATGAGCATGCCGTGCGGTCCCGTACCGCCCTGCGCGGACTCCTTGATGTCCAGCTCCACGGGCCTGCCCTCACCGCTCACCGCGATCGGCACCCGCAGCCGGGCACTGCCCGTCGCCTTCTCCCACAGCGTGGCCGGATCGTGCCGGTGCAGGTCGGGGATGTTCAGCAGCGAGGTCAGCTCGACGTCGTCGGCGAGCGGCTTGGAGTCGTCGCCGCCCACGCTCATCCGGTACGGCGCCAGCAGCCGGGCGAGCGCCAGCGCCCCCACCGTGCCCAGCCGGTCGGGCCGGCCGAGCACCGTCGACTGCTCCTTGCGGTCGCGGTCGGTGCGCACCAGCGCGACCCCGCCCTCGTCCACCTCCAGGCGCAGCGTGGTCCGTCCCGGCTTCCAGGCGAGCGCCCCGGTGAGGTCGAGCACCACCGCGTTGCGGAACCCGTGCCCGTCGAAGCGGTGCCCCGCCGGCACCGTGCAGCCGTCGATCACCACGACCGTGTACGGCTCCTCACGTCCCGGGACCGCGTCGGGGTCGGCGCCCGGCCGCTCCAGGAACTCGGCACCGAGCAGGTTCTCCAGCTCGGTGAAGGCCGAGGCGATCATGCGGGCCGGTCCGGCGCCGTCCTCCTCGTGCCGGTGCAGACTGTGCGGCAGCCACTTCGCCCACTCCCACTCCGCGCGCCGCTCGTCCGAGACGCACAGCGCGATCCACAGGTCGTCGGGGGAGTGGAACACCGCCAACTGCGCGAGCAGGGCCCGGGCCTGGGCGCGTATCCGCTCCTCGTCCCCGCGGAACAGCACCTTCGACCAGGCCCGCAGATAGATCGCGATGGGCTGGTCCCGGACGGTGGAGTAGGCCCGGGTGAAGCTGCGCAGCGCGTGCGCGCTCAGCGGCTCCAGGTCCTCGACGGGCTTGGTCGACAGCGGCGTCAGCTTCATCGCCAGCCGCTGGTCGCCCACGCCCATCCGCACCTCGGCGAAGTCCTCGTCCGACGTCCGCCGCTCCCACAGCCGGGTGCTGCGCACCAGCGACGACAGCGCGTCGGGTTCCGGGTGGCGCCAGGCGAGGGCGCGCTGCTGCTCGACGATGGACGCCCGCACCATGCGCCGGGTCTGCCGCAGGTACCGCAGGTAGTCGCGGCGCTCGCCCTTCATCCGCTGCTTGCGCTCGCCGTTGCGGCGCATGACCTGGCCGAGCATCATGCCCGCCGACGCGATCACCATCACACCGAGCGCGATGTAGATGAATCCGCCGCTGTCCCGGCTCATCCCCGGACGCATGAACATCAGCATCATGGAGACCGACATCAGCGCCATCGGCAGATACGTCCACACCGCGGAACTGTCCGGCACGACTTCCGGAAGCGTGGGCGGCTCCTGGAGACTCAGTTCCCCCGACGGCATTTCCGGTCCTTTTCGGCGGGCCGGCCGGCGGAACAGGATCACGCTCAACGAACGTCCTCCTCAATGATTTCTGAAGGAATTCCAGGGGAACTCCGCGAGAACGTCGCGGGTTTTACCGTAAAGGGTCAGAGTCCCGCGCGGCGGCGGCGGGAAAATGACCGGGAGGTGCCGTGAAGCTGAACTCCCGGAGTGGTGTTGCGAAAAGCCCGGCGTACGGTCAAACTCGTCGGCGCATGCCCCGTCCGACTTTTCCGTCGCGTTCGGCGACCGGCCGGTGTGCCGCTGCCACCTTCCAGCCACCGCGTATCGCGTGGTCCGCCAGAAAGTGTGAACCCCGAGCCCATGACTGAGATCCAGACGGCAAGCCTGTGCCGCGTCACCGTACGTGCTCCGGCCAGGACCGTCGACCTGGCCGTGCCCTCCGACGTCCCCGTCGCCGATCTGCTGCCCACAGTGATCGGCTACGGAGGGGACGACCTGGAGGAATCCGGCCTGGAGCACGGGGGTTGGGTGCTCCAACGCCTCGGCGGTCCACCGCTCGACCCCGAGAGTACCTTGGACTCCCTCGGTCTGCGGGACGGAGAGGACCTTTACCTGCGGCCGCGCACCGAGGCGCTGCCCGAGGTGCACATCGACGACCTGGTCGACGGCATCGCCGACGGCATGGGCCGCAGGCCGCACGGCTGGAGCCCGGAGGCAGGCCGGCGCCTGCTGCGCGGACTGGCCGCGGCCACCCTCACGCTGGGCATCGTGCTGCTGGCCATGCCGGGGACGGCGGGCTGGGTGCGGGCCGTCGCCGCCTCGGCCGCCGGACTGCTGCTGATCGCCGGGGCGGGCTCCGCCTCCCGCGCCGTGGGGGACGCCGGAGCCGGCTCGGTGCTCGGCCTGATGGCG
>NZ_NCTE01000710.1 GCF_002114215.1 Streptomyces sp. 13-12-16
CGCCCGGCGCCGGACGCGCCGCGCCGAACTGCGGGTGCGGGCACCGCTGCTGCCCGGGGAGCGGCCGGACTCCGACCGGCTCGTGGTCCTGGAGGGCGAGCGGCCCGACGCCTGGTGGCTGCCCGGCTCCCCGCCCCGACTGGTCGTCACCACGGCCGCGTTGCGCCGGCTGAAGGGCAGGCAACTGGACGCCGTCCTCGCCCACGAGCGGGGGCACGCGCAGGCCCGGCACGACTGGCTGCTGCACTGCTCCTCCGCGCTGGCGGGCGGTTTCCCGCAGGTGCCGGTGTTCGCGGCGTTCCGCGACGAGATGCACCGGCTGGTCGAACTCGCCGCCGACGACATGGCGTCCCGCCGCTTCGGCCGGCTGACCACGGCCCTCGCCCTGGTGGAACTCAACGAGCACCGCGGGGTGTTCGGCGGCCCCTGCCCGGCCCCGCAGGCCCACGTCCCGGCCCGGGTGCACCGCCTGCTCACGCCCTCGAACCGCCTCACCGCGGGACACCGCCTACGACTCACGGCGGTGGCGTCGCTGGTCCCGGTGATCCCGGTACTGGTGGCGTTCGTACCGGGTCTGCGAGCACTCGGCTGACCCGCGCCCGAACGCCGCGCCACGTTCCCGCGGGCAACAACGCCGCCGCCATCCGCGGGCGGCCGCATGCCGCCCGTTCCCGCGGGCAGTCGTGCCTCCCCCAGTGCCTCAAGGGCCTGGGAGATACCCCCGGGCGATCGGGGTGTCCCCGCCCGAGGGCGGGCGGTGGGGGTACCTCCCGCCCATGGGGTCCCACTCGAGCGAAGCCGGGAGTGGGGAGGCACCCCGCGAACGCCGGGCCGCGCGACCCCGCCCCCGGCCCGCACCGACGCGGGGCACCCCACACGGCACCGGCCGGCGCGAACCCGGAAGAGGCCGGAGGCAGGACACTGGCCCCGGACGCCGCCGTTCGGCGAGGATCGCCTCATGCACACCCCCCACACCGAATCCCCGCCCGGGCCACCGAGGCACCGCCCGGCCACCCTGTCCACCGGAGTGCTGGCGCTGTGCTCGGCGCTGCTGCTGACACTGGTCGGCGTCGAGTGGCGCCCGCTGCTCGAACTGGACGCCGACATCGCCCGCACCACGCACCGCTGGGCGGTCGAGGAACGAGGGCTGACGCAGACGTCCCGCATCCTGACGGACTGGGTCTGGGACCCGTGGACGATGCGGGTGCTGTGCGGTGTGGCGGCGGCGCTGCTCGTCTGGCGGTACGCCGCCCCCTGGTCGGCGCTCTGGCTGGTGCTCACGGTCGCCGTCGGGACGGTGGTGCAGCAGGGGCTGAAGGCCGCGCTGGACCGCGCCCGCCCGGTCTGGCCCGACCCGGTGGACTCCGCGCACTACGCGGCGTTCCCGTCGGGGCACGCCATGACCGCGACGGTCGTCTGCGGTCTGCTGCTGTGGCTGCTGCACCGCCACGGGGTGGGCCGCGTCCTGTGGCGCACGGCGCTGGCCGTGGCGGTCCTCTCGGTGGCCGGCGTCGGCCTCACCCGGGTCTGGCTCGGCGTCCACTGGCCCACGGACGTCCTCGGCGGCTGGCTGCTCGGCGCCCTGACGGTGGCGGCGGCCGTGGCGGTCCACCGGCGGCGGTGTCCGGCGCGCCGGTGAGTCCGGGCACCCCCGAACCGGCGGCCCGAAACCGCTTTCGCCGCGGACAAGACCGTTCACCTCGGACGATCCCCCGCGTCGCCCGAGGTGAACGGCAACCCGGAGAGGCCCGCCAAGGGGCCTCACCGGACGCGCTGAGTATAGTTGGCTGCCAGCCAGTCAACGCAGGAGTCCAGCATGTCCCCGCGCAGCGCCCTGGTCAATGAAGAGTTGCGGAGGCGTTCGAAGGAGCGGCTCCTGCACGCCGCCGTGGAGTTGGTCGACGAGCACGGGTACGAGGCCACGACGCTGGGCGACATCGCCGACCGGGCGGGCTCCGCGCGGGGCCTGGTGTCGTACTACTTCCCGGGAAAACGCCAGCTCGTACAGTCCGCCGTGCACCGGCTGATGCACCGCACCCTGGAGGAGGCCCTGGAGCGGGAGCCCCGCACCGAGGACGGCCGGGAGCGGATGGCGCGGGCCATCGACGCGATCCTGGGCCTGGCGCGGGACCGGCCGGTCCTGATGCGCCAGCACATGGCCGGACTGCTGCAGGCCGAGGGCTTCCGGCCCTGCCCCGAGCAGCGGCGACTGGCCGAACTGCTGAGCGACACCGTCGCCCGGCACGGTTCCCACGACGTCGACGCGGACTACCCGATGCTGCGCGCCCTGCTGATGGGTGCCGTGTACGCGGCCCTGGTGCCGGGCGCACCCATGCCGGTCCCGGTGCTGCGCGGGGAGCTGTTCAAGCGCTACCGGCTCGACTGGGAGATGGGCGTCCCGCCGGACACCGAGGTGTCCGGCGGGACGTGTGGGAAGGACCGGGCGGACATGGCCCGGTTCTTCGCGACGGAGCCGGACGCTCAGTCGAAGTAGTCCGGCTGGGTCTGCGTGTTGAGCTCACGCAGGTGGACCCGGCGGGCCGGGTCCGTACGCCGGTCGTCGATCTTCAGGACGTCGAAGCCCTTGGCGATGTCGTTCGAGTAGATGTAGCCGTTGTAGTAGTACGCCGACCAGGAACCGCCGGTGACGAGCTGGTCCGTGGAGAGCGGACCGCGCTCGAAGTAGGCGATCTCCTTCGGCTTCGAGGAGTTGGTGAAGTCCCACACGGAGACGCCGCCCTGGTACCAGGCCTGGACCATCAGGTCCTTGCCCTTGACCGGGATCAGCGAGCCGTTGTGGGCCACGCAGTTCTCGGTGTCCGCCTGGTGGCGGGGGATCTTGAAGTAGCTGCGGAAGACCAGCTTCTGCCGGTCGCCCTTGCCGACGATGTCGTAGATGCCGTCCGCGCCGCGGTTCGGGCCGGTCTCCGCGTTGCAGGTGGCGCCGCCACCGCCGCCCAGCTCGTCGGTGAAGACGACCTTGTTCGCCTTCTGGTTGAAGGTCGCCGAGTGCCAGAACGCGAAGTTGACGTTGTCCTGCACCCGGTCGATCACCCGCGGACGCTCCGGGTCCTTGATGGAGAACAGGATGCCGTCGCCCATGCAGGCACCGGCGGCCAGGTCCTTCGACGGCAGCACGGTGATGTCGTGGCAGCCGGTGGTCTTGGAGACACCCGGGTTGGTGGGCCCGCCGGGGTTGCCGCCGCCGTCCGGGCCCTCACCCGGGAACAGCACCGGGAAGCCGACCAGCGCCGCCTTGTGCGGGGCCTTGCGCGGCACCTTGATCACCGAGATGCCGTCGTGCGGCGGCTGGCAGTCGGGGTAGGCCGCGTTCGGCGAGTACGACGAGACGTAGATGTAGACGTTCTTGCGCTCGGGCACCAGCGTGTGGGTGTGCGAGCCGCAGGCGGTCTCGACCGCGGCGACATAGCGCGGGTTCCGCTTGTCGCTGATGTCGAAGACCTTCATGCCCTCCCACGAGGACTTCTCGGTCGCCGGCTGCGTGGTGCTGTTGCAACTGCTGTCGCTGCGCGAGGAGTCCGTGGACAGGAACAGCAGGTCGCCGGAGACGGAGATGTCGTTCTGCGAGCCGGGGCACAGCACCTGGGCCACCGTCTTCGGCGCCCTCGGGTCGCTGATGTCGAAGATGCGGAAGCCGTCGTAGTTGCCGGCGAAGGCGTACCGGCCCTGGAAGGCCAGGTCCGAGTTGGTGCCGGACAGCGCGTCCTTGGGGATGTTGGCCACGTGCCGGATGTTGTCGGAGTGGACGACCTCGTCCTGGGCGGGTATCTCGCCGCTCCGGATGGCTTCGCGTGCCTCGGCCTGGTCGCTGCGCGACACCTCCTTCTCGGCGGCCGGCGAGTCCCCGGGGTCGGGGATCGCCGCGGCCGGCGCGGCGGTGAGCAGCGCGGCCAGCAGTCCGCCGGCCGCCGCGGCAACTCCCAGTCGTCTGCGCCGGGTTCGGGAAACGCTCAACAGGATCACTGTTTTCCTCCCTGGTTCCGTTCACGTCGGAACGGTTTTCGCACCGGCAGTATCGTCGTGGACATGCACATATCAACAGGGGAGCAACACACTTGCAACGAAGTTTTTTGATCACTGACGCGCGGAAGCGTGCTAGGACGGTCGTCGACACTCACGAGGTGTCCCGCCATACGCCTGCCACAGGAGGTCCTTGTGCACTACCGCCGTGCGTCACGTGCGTCCCTCGTCGCGGCCGGGCTGACCGCTCTGGCCGTACTCGGGCTCGCGGGCTGCGACTCCGGCACGGACGACACCGAGTCGGCCGCCGCCGGGCCTTCGGTCATCGCGCCGGGTGAGCCCGGGGAGGCCAACCGGACCCTGTCGGCCGAGGAGGCGAAACGGCAGCGCGTCGAGGACGACTCCCCCAACTCGGCGGACGTGTCCTACGCGCGGATGATGATCCAGCACCACGCGCAGGCCCTGGAGATGACCGACCTGGTGCCGGACCGCGCCGAGTCGTCGAAGATCGTCAAGCTGGCCGAACGCATCGCCGCCGCGCAGCGGCCGGAGATCGAGGCGATGAAGGGCTGGCTGAAGAGCCACGACAAGGCGGAGCTGGACGACGGCCACGGGCACGACCACGCGACGATGCCCGGAATGGCCACACAGGCCCAGCTGGAGCAGTTGCGCGCGGCCGACGGCAAGGCCTTCGACCAGCTCTTCCTCACCCTGATGATCACGCATCACCAAGGGGCGGTCACCATGTCCACCGAGCTGAAGGGGCAGGGCAACAACATCCGGATGGAGGAGATGGCGGACGACGTGGTGGCCCAGCAGACCAGCGAGATCGGCCGGATGCGCGACCTGATGTGACGGTGCGCGGCACGCCGTGACGGCGGCCGGCGCCCGGCGTGACGGCTCAGCGCCGGACGTGCCGTGCGGGCAGCAGCCCCGCGTCGCGCGTCCGGCCGATGAGCCTGAGCGCACCGCGCCGGCTGTACCCGGTCTCGTCCATCACGGCGAGGACCGGATCGGTTCCCCGCTCCTGCGCCGCGCGGTACGCCC
>NZ_NCTE01000071.1 GCF_002114215.1 Streptomyces sp. 13-12-16
GCCGGCGCCGCCCGTGCCCACGGTGCCCGTGCGGCCGGGCCGGCCGACGCCGCTGGGCGCCCGGTTCCGGGTCGGCCCGGACGGGGTGGCGGGGACCAACTTCGCGCTGTGGGCGGGTGGGGCGGAGGGGGTCGAGCTGTGTCTGTTCGACGAGCGGGGCAGGGAGAGCAGGGCCCGGCTCACCGAGCTGACGCACGAGATCTGGCACGGCTTCGTGCCGGGGGTGCTGCCCGGGCAGCGGTACGGCTACCGGGTGCACGGCCGCTGGGACCCGTGGACCGGTGCCCGCTGGAATCCGGCGAAGCTGCTCCTCGACCCGTACGCGCGTGCGGTGGACGGGGACTTCAGGCTCCCGCCCGAGGTGTACGGGCACGTCCGCGACTGGCCGGAGCAGCATGTCGCGGACACCGTGCGCGACGACCGGGACTCCGCGCCGTACGTCCCCAAGGGCGTGGTCGTCCACGATGACGACGACTGGGCGGACGACCGCCGGCCGAAGACGCCGTGGGCGGACTCGGTGATCTACGAGCTGCACGTCAAGGGCTTCACGCGGCGGCACCCCGGCATCCCCGAGGAGCTGCGCGGCACGTACGCGGGGCTGGCGCACCCCGCGGCGGTCGAGCACCTGGTCCGGCTCGGCGTCACGGCCGTGGAGCTGCTGCCGGTGCACCAGTTCGCGCACGAGGACCACCTGCTGCGGCGGGGGCTGCGCAACTACTGGGGCTACAACTCCATCGGCTACTTCGCCCCGCACGCCGGGTACGCGGCCGCCGGGACGAGGGGGCAGCAGGTCGGCGAGTTCAAGCGGATGGTGCGGGCCCTGCACGCGGCCGGGATCGAGGTGATCCTCGACGTGGTCTACAACCACACGGCGGAGGCGGGCGAGCTGGGCCCCACGCTCTCCCTGAAGGGCGTCGACAACCGCGGCTACTACCGCCTCCAGCCCGACGCCCGCAGGTACGCCGACTACACCGGCTGCGGCAACACCCTCCACGTCGTCCAGCCGCACGTGCTGCGCCTGATCACGGACTCCCTGCGCTACTGGGTGACCGAGATGGGCGTCGACGGCTTCCGCTTCGACCTGGCGGCGGCGCTGGCCCGCTCGATGCACGACGTCGACATGCTCTCCCCGTTCCTCGCGGTGATCGCGCAGGACCCGGTGCTGCGCCGGGTGAAGCTGATCGCCGAGCCGTGGGACGTGGGCTCCGGGGGCTACCAGGTGGGCGCGTTCCCTCCCCTGTGGACGGAGTGGAACGACCGGTACCGCGACGCCGTACGGGACTTCTGGCGGCACGCGCTGCCGGACGTGCGGGAGATGGGCTACCGGCTGTCCGGCTCCAGCGACCTGTACGCCTGGGGCGGGCGGCGGCCGTACGCCTCGGTCAACTACGTCACCGCGCACGACGGTTTCACCCTGCGCGACCTGGTGTCGTACGGGCGCAAGCACAACGAGGCGAACGGCGAGGGCAACCGGGACGGCACGGACGACAACCGCGCCTGGAACTGCGGCGCGGAGGGAGAGACGGAGGACACCGGCGTACGGGCGCTGCGCCGGCGGCAACTGCGGAACCTGCTGACCACGCTGCTGCTGTCGACGGGCGTGCCCATGCTGGTCGCGGGCGACGAGATGGGCCGCACCCAGCGCGGCAACAACAACGCCTACTGCCAGGACAACGAGATCGGCTGGGTGGACTGGGCGCTCGTGGACGACCCGGACTGGCGGCCCCTGCTGGAGCTGACCTCCCGGCTGATCGCCCTGCGCCACCGGCACCCGGTGCTGCGCCGCCGGGCCTTCTTCTCCGGCCGCGCGCACTCCGCGGACGGGCTGCGCGACCTGGCCTGGTTCACCCCGCGCGGCACGGAGATGACCGAGGACGACTGGTACGCGCCGGCCGCCACGCTCGGCATGTACCTCTCCGGGCGGGACATCCCGGGGCGCGACGAGCACGGGGAGCAGATCCTCGACGACAGCTTCCTGGCCGTCCTGCACGCGGGGGAGGGCCCGGTGGAGTTCGAACTGCCGGGGCCGCCGTGGGCGGAGCGGTACGAGGTGGTCGTGGACACCGCGCGGGAGGAGCAGGACCGGGCGCCGGGCGTGGAGCACCGCGCGGGGACACGGATCACGGTGCCGGGCCGGACGGTGCTGCTGCTGCGGGTACGGACCTGACCGTCCGTGACACACGAACGGGTATCGGCCGAACGGCTGACGCGGTGCGTACGACTTCGCCGCAGCCGCAGGTCGTAGGACCAGCGGCGGAGGACGGTCCGGACGAAACTCGGTGGGCAGTGTCAGCGGCGATCCGTAGGCTCGCTGCTGATGCCCACTACACCTTCTCCCCCGGAACCCCGCTCCACCGTGCGTACGCTGCTGCGGCTGTGGCCGTACGTGCGGCCCGTACGGGCGCGGCTGTTCAGCGCCGCGTTCATCGCGGTCGTCGCCTCCTGCATCGGACTGGTGATCCCGCTCGTCCTGAAGTGGATGGTGGACGGCCCGATCGCCGACCGGGACCCGGCGGGGGTGTGGCTGGGCGCGCTGTACCTGCTGCTGCTCGGGCTGGCGGAGGCGCTGCTGTTCGGGTTCCGGCGGTGGCTGGTGGCGCGTCCGCTGTCGCACGTCGAGGCGGAGATGCGGGCGGGTCTGTACCGGCATCTGCAGCGGCTGCCGATCGCGTTCCACGACCGGTGGCCGTCGGGGCAGCTGCTGTCGCGGGCCACGACGGATCTGATGCTGCTGCGGATGTTCCTGGCCTTCCCGCTGACGTTCCTGCTGGTCAACGGCGTGACGATCCTGGTCGGTGTGATCATCATGCTGGTCCAGGACTGGATGCTGGGGCTGGTCATCCTGATCCCCGCCGTGCCGGTGATGGTCACGTGCGTGGTGTTCGAGAAGCGGTACTCGGGGGCGGCGCGGCTGGCGCAGGACCAGGTGGGTGATCTGACGACGGTCGTCGAGGAGGGCGTGCTCGGCATCCGGATCATCAAGGGGTTCGGACGGCACCGCAGTCAGGCGCGGGCGTTCCGGGAGCTGGCGGGGAAGCTGCGGGGGACGGAGCTGCACAAGGCGCGACTGCTGGCGACGATCCTGGGCGTCATAGTGACGCTCCCCGAGCTGGCGATCGGGGCGGCGCTGGTGCTGGGGGCCGTGCGGGTGGCGGACGGCTCGCTGTCGGCGGGAACGCTGGTGGCGTTCCTGTCCACGGCCCTGGCGCTGCGCTGGCCGGTGGACTCGATCGGCTTCCTCCTGGCCATGAGCCAGGAGGCGGCGACGGCCACGGAACGCTACTTCGAGGTCATGGACGCGGAACCGGAATCCTCCGCAGCTGCGGGCAGTCGTGCCGCTGGGGCGACGGGGGTCCCCCCGCTCGAGCGGAGCCGAGAGCGGGGGAGGGTGGGCGCAGCGGCACCTCGTAGCGCCGAGCGGCGTGTCCAACCCCCGGGCGAGTCGCACGACCCGGCGCCGACAGGGCACCTCCCAGGCCCTGTCGGGCTCCGGGGGAGGCGCGACTGCCCGCGGAGCGACGGGCTCGTCTTCCACGAGGTCACCTTCCGCTACCCGGACGCGCCCTCCGACACGGCACCCGTCCTCGACCGCATCGACCTGCACATCCGCCCCGGCGAATCCCTCGCCCTCGTCGGCGCCACCGGCAGCGGAAAGACCACCCTCACCGCCCTCGTCCCGCGCCTCCACGAAGTCACCGGGGGCCGCATCACCCTCGACGGCACGGACATCACCGAGATGTCCCGGGAAGAGCTGCGCTCCCGCGTCGCCGTCGCCTTCGAGGAACCCACCCTCTTCTCGGCCAGCGTCGGCGAGAACGTGCTGATGGGCGGCGGCACCGGGGACGAAGACCTGGAACGCGCCCTCGCCGTCGCCCAGGCCGACTTCGCGCACGCGCTGCCCCGGGGCACCGACACCCAGGTCGGCGAACAGGGCCTCAGCCTCTCCGGCGGCCAGCGCCAGCGCCTCGCGCTGGCCCGCGCCGTCGTCGGACGCCCCGACTTCCTGGTCCTCGACGACCCCCTGTCCGCGCTCGACGTGCACACCGAGGCCGCCGTCGAGGCCGCCCTGCGCCGGGTGCTCGCGGACACCACCGCCCTCATCGTGGCCCACCGCCCCTCCACGGTCCTCCTCGCCGACCGCGTGGCCCTGCTCTCCGGCGGCCGGATCACCGCGGTCGGCACCCACCACGAACTGCTGCGCGACAACCCCGAGTACGCGCACCTCATGTCCGGCGCCCCCGCGGGGAACCAGGAGGACGACGAGCGATGACGGCGACCACCACCGCCCCCGCCCGGGACGAGGACGACGACCGGACCCCGCCGTCCGGCGACCCCTTCGACCAGGACCGGCTGCCCACTCCCCCGGGCGCCACCGGCGTACTGCTGCGTTCCCTGCTCTCCCCCCTGCGCGGCAGGGTCGCCGTCACCGCGCTGTTGCTGCTGCTCCAGCAGGCCGCCGTGCAGGCCGGCCCGCTGCTGGTGGCGTACGCCATCGACCGGGCCGTGCCCGCGTTCCGCGACGACGACAACGGGCCGCTGATCGCGGTGGCGGTCGGCTACCTGCTGTGCGCGGTGGCGGCCGGCACGCTGCAGTACGGGTTCGTCACCGCCTCCGCCCGGGTCAGCCAGGACGTGCTGCTCGATCTGCGCGGCCGTATCTTCCGGCACGCGCAGGCGCTCAGCGTCGACTTCCACGAGCGCTACACCTCGGGCCGACTGATCTCCCGCTCCACCACCGACGTCGAGTCGCTGCGCGAGCTGCTGGAGGAGGGCCTTCAGGAACTGGTGATGGTCATCCTGTCGGCCGTGTACATCTCGGTGCTGCTGCTCTGGCTGGACCTCGGGCTCGGCGCGGTCGCGGTGGCGTCCTTCGTGCCGCTGTACCTGCTCGTACGGTCGTACCGGCGGCGGGCGGGGCGGGTGTACCGGAAGCGGTCGACGGCCATCGCGGCGGTGATCGTGAAGTTCGTCGAGACGATGAACGGCATCCGGCCGGTGCGCGCCTTCCGCCGGGAGGCCGCCAACGACGCCGAGTTCGCGGTGCTGAACCGTCGGCACGAGCGGACCAACGGCGACGCGCTCCTCGAGATGGCCCGCTACGTCGTCGGCTCCCGGATCACCGCCAACACCACGGTCGCGCTGATCGTGCTGTGGGGTGCCTACCGGGTCGCGGACGAGTCGCTGGAGCTGGGCGTACTGGCGGCGGCGGTGCTGTACCTGCGCCGGCTGTACGACCCGATCGACCGGCTCGGCATGTTCCTGAACTCCTACCAGTCGGCGGCGGCCTCGCTGGAGAAGATCGCCGGCCTGCTGGCGCAGACCCCGTCCGTGCCCGAGCCGACGTCCCCCCGCGAGCTCCCGGAGCGACGCCCCGGGCTCCCCGGCCGCGAGGTCGTCTTCGACGACGTCCGGTTCGCGTACCGCACCGGCGGCGAGGTGCTCCCCCGCTTCGGCCTCACCCTCCCGGCCGGGCAGACCGTCGCCGTCGTCGGCTCGACGGGCGCGGGCAAGTCGACGCTGGCGAAGCTGCTCGCCCGCTTCTACGACCCCACCGACGGCAGCGTGCTGCTCGACGGGGTGGACCTGCGCGACCTCACGGGACGCGCTCTGCGGCGCGAGGTGGTGATGGTGACGCAGGAGGCGTTCCTGTTCTCCGGCACGGTCGCCGAGAACATCTCGATCGGCCGGCCGGACGCCACCCGCCAGGAGATCGAGCAGGCGGCGAAGGAGATCGGCGCGCACGACTTCATCGCCGCGCTCCCCGACGGCTACGACACCGACGTACGCAAGCGGGGCGGCCGCATCTCGGCCGGTCAGCGCCAGTTGGTCGCCTTCGCGCGGGCACTGCTCGCGGACCCGGCGGTCCTCATCCTCGACGAGGCGACCAGCTCGCTGGACATCCCCGGTGAGCGGGCGGTGCAGCGGGCGATGGCGACGGTGCTGAAGGGACGTACGGCGGTGGTGATCGCCCACCGGCTGTCGACCGTGGAGATCGCCGACCGGGTGCTGGTCATGGAGCACGGACGGATCGTGGAGGACGGCAGCCCGGCCGAACTCGTCGCCGGGACGGGCAGGTTCGCCGACCTGCACCGGGCCTGGCGGGACAGCCTGGCGTAGCCGCGACGGCGCACGGGGGGAGAACGAGCGGTGATCGACGCGTACGAGGACCCCGGCACGCCCGATTGCCGGGGCGGGGCCCGCTATCTGTGGTGGCTGGTCATGCGGCAGCCGGGGCGGTGTGCGGCGGGGGCGGTGTTCGGCAGTGTGTGGATGGTGCTGCTGGCGGCGACGCCGTACGCGATGTCGCGGGCCGTGGACGACGGGCTGGGGCCGGGCGACATGGGGGCGCTGGCGCTCTGGACCGGGGCCCTGTTCGTGGTGAACGGGGTCAACTCCTGGCTGAGCATCATGCGGCACCGCACGATGACGCGGGTGCGGATGGACGCCAACTTCCGCACGGTGAAGGTGGTCGTCGGGCAGACGGTGCGGCTGGGGGCCTCGCTGGAGCGGCGGGCCGGGGCCGGGGAGGTCGTCACCATCGGGGTGGGCGACGTGCAGATGATCGCCCAGTCGCTCACGGCCGTCGGGCCGGGGATCGGCGCGGTCGTGGCGTACGGGGTGGTGGCGGGGCTGCTGCTGTCGGTGTCACCGCTGCTGGCCGTGGTGGTGCTGCTCGGGGTGCCGGTGATCGGTCTCGTCGTCGGGCCGCTGGCGGGGCGGTTGCGGGGCACGGAGACGGAGTACCGGGAGCGGCAGGGCGTGCTGACCGCGCGGATCGGGGATCTGGCGGGCGGGCTGCGGGTGCTGAGCGGGCTGGGCGGAAAGAGCCTGGTCTCCGACGCGTTCCGCCGGGACTCGGGGCGGCTGCGGGAGCAGGGGTACCGGGTCGGGGCCGTGACGAGCTGGATGCAGGCGCTCGCCGCCGGACTGCCGGCGCTGTTCCTCGCGGGGGTGACCTGGATCGCGGCCCGGCTGGCCGCGCAGGGGCAGATCAGCGTGGGCGAGCTGGTGTCGGTGTACGGCTATGTGGCCGTCCTGGTGTGGCCGGTGTCGTTCCTCATCGAGTGCGGCTACCAGCTGAGCCGGGGCGTGGTGGCCGGGCGGCGGGTGGCGGCGCTGCTGCGGCTGGAGCCGCCCGCCGACGCC
>NZ_NCTE01000711.1 GCF_002114215.1 Streptomyces sp. 13-12-16
CGGGCGCTCGGGCCGCGGGCGCGGGGCCTCCAGGTCGGGGACGACGGCGGGGCGGGAGCCGGTGTCGAAGTGCACGAGGACCTCGTGGCCCTGGAACTCCAGGTGCTCCACCAGGCCGGTGAGCGCCACCTCGCCGGTCCGCGCGGCGGACGGCTTGGCGATCCGTACGGCCTCCGAGCGCAGGCCCACGATGACCTCGCGGCCCTGCTGCACCCTCAGCAACTGGTGGTCCAGGGAGAGCGGTTCGGGCAGCCGCAGGAACTGCTTGCCCAGGCTGATGGTCATCGCCCCGTCGAGCGGGGCGCGCACCAGGCCGCGCAGCAGATTGATGCGCGGGGTGCCGATGAACGCGGCGACGAAGACGTTGCTCGGCAGGGAGTACACGGTGCGCGGGGTGCCGACCTGCTGGAGGACGCCGCCGCGCAGTACGGCGACGCGGTCGCCGAGCGACATGGCCTCGGACTGGTCGTGGGTGACGTAGACGGTGGTGACGCCCAACTCCCGGGTGAGCTGGGAGATCTCGGCGCGCAGCCGGTTGCGGAGCTTGGCGTCGAGGTTGGACAGCGGTTCGTCCATCAGGAAGGCGGAGGGGTGACGGGCGATGGCCCGGCCCATGGCGACGCGCTGGCGCTCACCGCCGGAGAGCTGGGCGGGGAAGCGGTCGAGGAGGTCCTCGATGCCGAGCATGCGGGCGGTGGCGTCCACGCGCGGGGCCGGGTCGGCGCCGGGGGACTCGATGCGGAGCGGGAAGCCGATGTTGTCGCGGCTGCTCATGCTCGGGTACAGGGCGAAGTTCTGGAACACCATCGCCATGTCCCGGTCGGAGGGGGGCAGTTCGTTGCCGTACTCGCCGTCGAGGAACAGCCGGCCCTCGTCGATGTCCTCCAGTCCGGCGATCATCCGGAGCACGGTGGACTTGCCGCAGCCGGAGGGGCCGAGCAGGACGAGGAACTCACCGGGCGCGATGTCCAGCGACAGCCGGTCCACCACGCGGACGTCTCGCGTGTATGCCTTGCTCACGTCGTGCAGGGAGATGGCGCGTGTCATGAGGGTGCCCCCGGGGGCGGATATGGGCGCTGGCGCTCCGCGTTCGGAACGCCCCGCACGGGTCGCACGGGGCGTGTGAGTCACGGAAGCTAACGGAAAGTAGCGGCCGGGGGAAGATGCCGGACAGGATCAGGGCGCTCCGGTCCACCAGGCGAGAAAGCGGACGGCCGGATTCACCGGGGGTGGCCGGTGTCGCCCGTCAGCCGTCGCCCCCGTCGTCGCCGCTTCCCGAGCGGCCGCTCGAACGGCCCGACCGGAGCAGCTCGCCCGCCAGCAGGGTCCCCTTCGCCACTCCGCGCGCCCAGCGCGGACCGCCCCGTGCCGCCCGGACGACGCAGACGCATCCTCCGACGGCGAGGACGAGAACACCGGACAGGACG
>NZ_NCTE01000712.1 GCF_002114215.1 Streptomyces sp. 13-12-16
GTCCGCCGGCCCCGCAGCAGCGTCCGGTCCACCCGGAACAGCAGGGCCCCGGCGGTACCGCGCAGCGGCCCGACGGGCGCGCGGTGTCCGACGCGTGGGCGCTGCCGCCCGCGTCCGGCCCGGGCGACGGGCGTACGCCGCTGTACGACACCCTGGAGACCAACTGGTTCCACGGTGGCGGCGGGCAGGAGCAGGGCAACGGCTCGGCTCCGGCACCCCAGCAGCAACAGCAACAGCAGCCCCAGCAGCCGCAGGCCCCCACCGGTCCGCAGCGGTCCGCTTCCACCGCCTGGCGCAGCTCGCCCAACGACGAGCTGGTCCGGCAGGCCGAACGCGTCCGGCAGCCGGCCGCGGGCGGCGTCACCACCTCCGGCCTGCCGCGCCGGGTGCCCAAGGCGAACCTCGTCCCGGGCACGGCTCAGCAGCAACAGCACCAGAGCGGTCCTCAGGTCTCGCGCGCCCCCGATGACGTGCGCGGCCGGCTGACCAATCTCCGTCGGGGTATCGCACAGGGTCGTCAGGCCGGTACCACCCAGACCGGCAGCTTCCCGAACCCCACTCACCAGCAGGAGCGTTAGTTGAGCCCGATGAGCCAGGCGGCACAGAACCTCAACTGGTTGATCACCAACTTCGTGGACAACACCCCCGGGGTGTCCCACACCGTCGTCGTGTCCGCCGACGGTCTTCTGCTGGCCATGTCCGAGGGGTTCCCGCGCGACCGCGCGGACCAGCTCGCGGCCGTCGCTTCGGGACTGACCTCCCTGACGGCCGGCGCCTCCCGGATCTTCGAAGGCGGCAGCGTGGCCCAGACGGTCGTCGAGATGGAGCGGGGATTCCTCTTCCTCATGTCCGTCTCGGACGGCTCGTCCCTGGCCGTTCTCGCGCACCCCGAGTGCGACATCGGCCTCGTCGGCTACGAGATGGCGCTCCTGGTCGACCGTGCGGGAGCGGTCCTCACCCCGGACCTCCGCGCTGAGCTACAAGGAAGTCTGCTCCACTGATCGGCCCCGGCACCACCCGTCTCACCAAATCACCGTCCGGCCGCCACATTCCCCCCACCGGCCCCGTCAGACGGCTTGACTGACCGACTTGCTGTCCCGCCCGGAGGACCCATGACCCCGCCCACCGCCTCTCATGATCCGTACGCGGAGCCGTACGAGGACGAGGGCGACCAGCCGCTGGTGCGTCCGTACGCGATGACCGGCGGCCGGACCAGGCCGCGTTATCAGCTGGCCATCGAGGCACTGATCAGTACGACGGCCGACCCGGCAGCGCTCATGGGGCTCCTCCCGGAGCACCAGCGCATCTGCCATCTGTGCCGTGAGGTGAAGTCGGTCGCCGAGGTCTCGGCGCTGCTCAACATGCCGCTGGGTGTTGCCCGGATCCTGGTGGCCGACTTGGCGGAGGCGGGACTCGTCGCCGTGCACCAGCCGGGCGGCGACGAGACGACCGGCGCCCCGGATGTGACACTGCTCGAAAGGGTGCTCAGTGGACTTCGCAAGCTCTAACGGCGGGGCGGTCTCCGAAAACCGCGCCACCACGTCCGCGAAGATCGTGGTGGCGGGCGGCTTCGGCGTGGGCAAGACCACGTTCGTCGGCGCCGTCTCGGAGATCAACCCGCTGCGCACGGAGGCCGTCATGACGTCCGCCTCGGCGGGCATCGACGACCTCACCCACACCGGGGACAAGACCACCACCACGGTGGCCATGGACTTCGGCCGTATCACCCTGGACCAGGACCTGATCCTGTACCTGTTCGGTACGCCCGGTCAGGACCGCTTCTGGTTCATGTGGGACGACCTGGTGCGCGGCGCCATCGGCGCGGTGGTCCTGGTGGACACCCGCCGGCTGGCGGACTGCTTCCCGGCGGTGGACTACTTCGAGAACAGCGGCCTGCCCTTCGTGGTCGCCCTCAACGGCTTCGACGGGCAGCAGCCCTACCAGCCGGAAGAGGTGCGCGAGGCGCTCCAGATCGGTCCCGACACCCCGATCATCACCACCGACGCCCGCCACCGCGCGGATGCGAAGAGTGCGCTGATCACATTGGTCGAGCACGCTCTCATGGCGCGTCTCAGGTAAAGCCGGAAAAAGAGGCGACGTACAACAGTCGTCGTAGACGTCCCGGAGCCGGCTGTGTCCTTTGACACGGCCGGCCCCGGTGTTCATAACGTTTCGGCAGAGGAATCGGAGGAGGTCGACACGCGACGCGGTCGCGCGGTGCCGCTGCGCGCACGAACGAACCGCCTTTTGCCGGTGCTCGCTCTGTATGACCGTTTTATCTGGGACTTACATCACTCGGATTCCTCGCCTTCCAGTGTTTGGAAGAGCCCTGGTCGGCATGCTGGAATGCCTGAACTGCCCAATAGTCAAAGACGTACTCCACAGTCGATGGCACACCGGGCTCTGAGACACAGCGGCACAACGATGGTGCCGACCGCCGAGAGGTTGTTGGTCGAGTGAGGCGAAGCAAGAACAGTCCCGAGCCGTCGGCCCGGGGCAACTTCACGCCGCCGCCGCGCACAGCGGCGCCCGCCCCCGCCCCCGTGCCCGGTCCCGAGCCCACGGCCGCGCCCGCCAAGAGCGGAGGCCGCCTTTCTCCGCGCAACTGGCGCGTGACGACCAGGCTGAACGCGATCCTGCTCATACCCGTGCTGGTCGGTCTGGTCATGGGCGGCTTCCAGGTGAAGGGCTCGATCGACACCTGGAGCGAGGCCGAGGACGCGGAGAACACCGCGCGTCTGGTGCGCGCCTCCCTCACGTACGCCGACGCCCTCTACAACGAGCGGGACGTCACCGCGGTCCCGCTGCTGCAGGGCAAGGGGACGAGCGACCCCGACGTCACCAAAGCCCGTGCCGCGACCGACAAGGCCGCCGACGCCTTCGACGAGGCCGCGCGGAGCATGCCCGACAAGCCCGGCCTGAAGCGCCGGATGGATCTGTTCCGCAAGGCCGAACCCCAGCTGACCTCGTTGCGTGCCGCCGCGTACACCTCCAAGCTCAAGGGGGTCGCGACCGAGGAGGGCTACGTCGCCGTCGCCCACCCCCTGATGGAGCTGGCCAACGAGCTCGGCCTCGGCACCGGCAACGTCACCAGCTACGGACGTACGGTCTACGCGATCTCGCTGACCAAGTCGGCACTGTCGCTGGAGCGTTCCATCGGCATGCACCTGCTGGTGAAGCCCGGCCCGACCGACAGCCAGCTCGCCAGTCAGCGCGTGGCCCTCTCCTCCTACGCCTACCTCGAGCGCATCGCCATCGAGGAGTACAGGGGCGGCGGCACCGAGGCCGACGTGGAGAAGCTGGAGCAGACCGCGCAGCGGATCCAGGCCGAGGGCAAGGTCATGGCCCGGGATGCCTCGCAGAGGGACCCGGACTACGTGGCGCCGCCCGCCAAGACGGAGACGATGATCTCCGAGCTGGGCCGGCTCCCCTCCACGGACGCGTCCGCCCGCGCCGAACTCGCCGCCCAGGGCATCACCCCCGCCAACTGGTGGGCCGTGAACACCCTCAAGTTCGACGGTTACCGCGAGATCGAGTCCGATCTCACCGACACCGCGGTGAGCGAGGCCTCCCAGATCGCCGACGACGCCCAGCGCGACGCCCTCATCACCGGCGCCGCCGTCGTCATCGCCCTGCTCGCCGCGTTCATCCTGGCCGGCATGGTGGCCCGCCAGATGAGCCGCTCCATGCGCCAGCTGCGCAACGCCGCCTTCGGCATCGCCGAGCAGCGCCTGCCGATGCTGGTCGACCAGCTCTCCCGTACCGACCCCGGCCGGGTCGACACCAAGGTCGCGCCGATCCCGATCTCCACCACCGACGAGATCGGCGAGGTCGCCCGCGCCTTCGACCAGGTCCACCGCGAGGCCGTCCGGCTCGCCGCCGAGCAGGCCCTGCTGCGGGGCAACATCAACGCGATCTTCACCAACCTGTCGCGCCGCAACCAGTCGCTGATCGAGGGCCAGCTGACCCTGATCACCGACCTGGAGAACAACGAGGCCGACCCGGACCAGCTGGAGAACCTCTTCCGCCTGGACCACCTCGCGACCCGTATGCGCCGCAACGGCGAGAACCTCCTGGTCCTCGCCGGCGAGGAGCCCGGCCGCCGCTGGGACCAGCCGGTGCCGCTGGTCGACGTGTTGCGCGCCGCCTCCTCCGAGGTGGAGCAGTACGAGCGCATCGAGCTGTCCGGTGTCCCCGAGGCCGAGATCCACGGCCGCGCGGTGACCGACCTCGTGCACCTGCTCGCCGAGCTCCTGGAGAACGCCACCACGTTCTCCTCCCCGCAGACCAAGGTCCGCGTCACCGCGACCCGTCTCCCCGACGGCCGCGTGATGGTCGAGATCCACGACAAGGGCATCGGCCTGACCGCCGAGGACTTCGCCGACATCAACCACAAGCTGGCCAACCCGCCGACCGTGGACGCGGCGATCTCGCAGCGCATGGGCCTGTTCGTGGTCGGCCGGCTGTCCGACCGGCACGGCATCCGGGTCCAGCTCCGCCCCTCGGGCGAGCAGGCCGGCACCACCTCGCTGGTCATGCTGCCGGACGCGATCACCCACGGTGGTGGCGGCGAGCAGCAGCAGGCCCGCGACGAGTTCACGGTCTCGCAGATCATCCCGGAGCAGAACTTCCAGGGTGAGGACTTCAACCGCCAGCCGCTGCGCACCGCCGCGGAGCTGGGCTTCGACGACAGCCGCTACGAGGTCCCGGACGACATCCGCGACCTGGACCCGGTCGGCCGTTCCCTGATGCGCGAGGAGCGCCGGGCGGCCCTGGAGTCCCAGGCGCAGCCCGAGCCGGCCGCCGCGAACGGCCAGGAATCCCCCGAGGCGTCCGCCTACCAGGACGGTTTCGCCGCCCCGCAGGGCTACGACGACGGCCAGGGTTACCAGGACAACGGCCAGGGCTTCGACGCCGGCTACCAGGAGCAGCAGACCGCCGGGTACGACCAGCAGGCGTACGACAACGGGCAGCGGACGGCGTACGAGGAGCCGCAGCAGCAGACGTACGGCGAGGGGTTCTACGCGCCGGACGGTGGACAGGCGCAGAACGACGCCTTCTCGTCCAACGGCGGCTACCCGGACGCCTCCTACCCGGAGCCGGCCCAGGACGACTGGCCGCAGCAGGGCGGTTACCACAACGGCTACCCGGACCAGTACCCTGCTCAGGCCCCGGAATCGGAAAATACGCAGGCCGCTGACGCACGTGAGCAGGACAGCGTAGGCTTCGACCGTCCGGGACCGGCTGTCTCCGACGTCCACCCGTTGACCGACGCCGGGCTTCCCCGCCGCGGATCCACCGCGGGCGGAGCGAACGGCTCGGGCGGCGCGCGGCGTGCGAACCAGGAGCCGCCGGCTTCCACTCCGGAGGGTGACGGCGACAGCGGCTGGCGTTCGGCGAACGACGAGCGCTGGCAGCAGGCATCGTCGCTCCGGAAGCCCAAGGCCGGCGGAGTGACCTCCTCCGGTCTGCCGCGGCGAGTCCCCAAGGCCAACCTGGTCCAGGGAGCCGCCGAAACCACCCCCCAGGGAGGCCCCCAGGTCTCCCGCGCCCCGGAAGACGTCCGGGGCAGGCTGAGCAACCTGCGTCGCGGCGTCCAAAAGGGCCGCAGCGCGGGCAGTGAAACGAACGGTCAGGGCTTCGGTTCTGACAGCACCTACAACCAGGAGCGTTAGTGTGAGCCCGATGAGCCAGGCGGCACAGAACCTGAACTGGTTGATCACCAACTTCGTGGACAACACCCCGGGGGTGTCCCACACGGTGGTGGTCTCCGCCGACGGACTCCTTCTGGCGATGTCCGAAGGCTTTCCGCGCGACCGCGCCGACCAGCTCGCGGCCGTCGCCTCCGGTCTGACGTCTCTGACGGCAGGCGCCTCCCGGATCTTCGAGGGCGGCAGCGTGAACCAGACGGTTGTGGAGATGGAGCGGGGATTCCTGTTCATCATGTCCATTTCCGACGGTTCGTCGCTCGCGGTTCTCGCACATCCCGAGGCGGACATCGGCCTCATTGGGTACGAGATGGCCCTTCTGGTCGACCGGGCCGGTACGGTCCTGACGCCGGATCTTCGAGCGGAGCTCCAAGGGAGCCTTCTCAACTAGAGGACAGACGGTGCGTTTTGGCGTCCCGGGGCCGTAAGGTTTCGGGACGCGGCTCCACAGTGATGGGCGCCAGGCACAGTCGGAGGAGGAGAAAGTGGCAACACCCCCAGACGGTTCATCAGCGGGCAACTGGTCGTACGGTCCTGCCCAGGGCCAGAACGACGGCTCCCAGAACCGGTACGGATACCCCTCCGCGCCACAGCACCGGCAGCCGTACGCGCCGCAGGGCCCCGGCCCTTCGCCGTACGACCAGCCGCACGCCCCTCGCATCCAGCCGGTGCAGCCGCAACGCCGGGCACCCGAGCCGGCGCCCGCCGGGGCGTCGAACAATCCCCTGGTGCGCCCGTACGCGATGACGGGCGGCCGCACCAGGCCGCGGTACCAGCTCGCCATCGAGGCGCTGGTGCACACCACCGCGCAGCCGCACCAGATGCAGGGCCAGTTGCCCGAGCATCAGCGGATCTGCACCCTCTGCCGGGAGATCAAGTCGGTGGCCGAGATCTCGGCCCTGCTGACGATCCCTCTCGGCGTGGCCAGGATCCTCGTCGCCGACTTGGCGGAGGCGGGACTGGTCGCCATCCATCAGCCCGGCGGCGACGAGAACGCCGGCGGCCAGCCAGACGTGACACTGCTCGAAAGGGTGCTCAGTGGACTTCGCAAGCTCTAGCGGCGGTCCTTCCCGCTCCACCACCTCGGCGAAGATCGTGGTGGCGGGTGGCTTCGGCGTGGGCAAGACCACGTTCGTCGGGGCCGTTTCGGAGATCAACCCGCTGCGCACGGAGGCCGTCATGACGTCTGCTTCGGCGGGCATCGACGACCTCACCCACACCGGGGACAAGACCACCACCACGGTGGCCATGGACTTCGGCCGTATCACCCTGGACCAGGACCTGATCCTGTACCTGTTCGGTACGCCCGGTCAGGACCGCTTCTGGTTCATGTGGGACGACCTGGTGCGCGGCGCCATCGGCGCGATCGTCCTCGTGGACACGAGGAGGCTCGCCGACTGCTTCCCCGCGGTGGACTACTTCGAGAACAGCGGCCTGCCCTTCGTGATCGCCCTCAACGGCTTCGACGGCCAGCAGCCCTACCAGCCGGACGAGGTGCGCGAGGCGCTGCAGATCGGCCCCGACACCCCGATCATCACCACGGACGCCCGCCACCGCGCCGACGCGAAGTCGGCTCTGATCACCCTGGTGGAGCACGCTCTGATGGCCCGCCTCCGCTGACGGCCACCGCCCGTCTGCGCCGAGCGGCGCGACCAGCCCCCTGCGGCCACTGTGCTGCCGGGGGCTGTCGTATGCCGGGTGCGAGTCGGTCGGTGGCTGGTCGCGCCCCCTGGGGGTGTCGCCCCGGGCGCGGAACGCGGGAAGGGCCCCTCCTTTGGTGGAGGGGCCCTTCCCGGGGTCAGCGCCAGCTGTGGGGGGCTCGGAAGCCCGGTTCGCGTTCCAGGCGGCGCCAGCCGGCCTTCGCCCGGCCCCGGTGGGCCGGAGCCGCCGGCCGGGCGGCGGCCCTGGCCAGCAGGATCGCCGTGATCGCGGCGACCTCCTCCGGCTCGGCGTGCCCCTTCTCGACGCGGATGTCAGGTGTGCTCATGGCGTGCGTCTCCCTTACTGCGGCGGGTTGCCGTGCTTGCGGGACGGCAGATCGGCGTGCTTGGTCTGCAGCATCGCCAGCGAACGGATCAGCACCTCACGGGTTTCGGCCGGGTCGATGACGTCGTCGACCAGTCCGCGCTCGGCGGCGTAGTACGGGTGCATCAGCTCGGACTTGTACTCCTTGACCATGCGCGTCCGCATGGCGTCGGGGTCCTCGGCCTCGGCGATCTGGCGCCGGAAGATGACGTTGGCCGCGCCCTCCGCGCCCATCACGGCGATCTCGTTCGTCGGCCAGGCGTACGTGAGGTCGGCGCCGATGGACTGGCTGTCCATGACGATGTACGCACCGCCGTACGCCTTGCGCAGGATCAGCGAGATCCGCGGCACGGTGGCGTTGCAGTACGCGTACAGCAGCTTCGCGCCGTGGCGGATGATGCCGCCGTGCTCCTGGTCGACGCCCGGGAGGAAGCCGGGGACGTCCAGGAAGGTGAGGATCGGGATGTTGAAGGCGTCGCACATCTGGACGAAGCGGGCGGCCTTCTCGGACGCCTCGATGTCCAGCACGCCGGCCAGCGACTGCGGCTGGTTGGCGACGATGCCGACGACCTGGCCGTCCATCCGGGCCAGGGCGCAGATGATGTTGCGCGCCCAGCGCTCGTGGACCTCCAGGTACTCGCCGTCGTCGACGATCTCCTCGATGACCTTGGCCATGTCGTACGGCCGGTTGCCGTCGGCGGGGACCAGGTCGAGGAGGACGTCGCTGCGGCGGTCCGCGTCGTCGGCGCACTCCACGCGCGGCGGGTTCTCCCGGTTGTTCTGCGGGAGCAGGGAGAGGAGGTAGCGCACCTCGTGGATGCACGTCTCCTCGTCGTCGTAGGCGAAGTGGCAGACCCCGGAGGTCTCGGCGTGCACGTCCGCGCCGCCCAGGCCGTTCTGGGTGATCTCCTCGCCGGTGACCGCCTTGACCACGTCCGGGCCCGTGATGAACATCTGCGAGGTCTCACGGACCATGAACACGAAGTCCGTCAGGGCGGGGCTGTAGGCCGCGCCGCCCGCGCAGGGACCGAGCATCACGCTGATCTGCGGGATGACGCCGGACGCCTTGGTGTTGCGCTGGAAGATGCCGCCGTACCCGGCGAGGGCGGAGACGCCCTCCTGGATGCGGGCGCCGGCGCCGTCGTTCAGGGAGACCAGCGGTGCCCCGGCCGCGATGGCCATGTCCATGATCTTGTGGATCTTGGTGGCGTGGGCCTCGCCCAGCGCGCCGCCGAAGATCCGGAAGTCATGGGCGTAGACGAAGACCGTGCGGCCCTCGACGGTGCCCCAGCCGGTGATCACACCGTCCGTGTACGGCTTCTTCTCCTCGAGACCGAAGCCGGTGGCCCGGTGCCGGCGCAACTGCTCGACCTCGCGGAAGGACCCCGGGTCCAGCAGCAGTTCGATGCGCTCCCGCGCGGTCAGCTTGCCCTTGGCGTGCTGCGCCCGGGTCGCCTTCTCGCTCGGGCCGGCCAGTGCCTGGGCACGGATCTCGTGCAGTTCGGCCACGCGTCCGCGCGCGTCGGTCGGCTCACCCGGCGCCTCATCCAAAACGGTCATGTAGTGACCTTACGAAGCCGACCCGGAAATGCGAGCCGTCGACTCCTCACAGTCTCCGGGGTGTTTTCCTGGTACCCCTGAACAGAACCACGGCGGCATGCAGCCGTTCCGACTGCTCAGAGGGCGTCCCCCTTGTAGAGGTCGCACAAAGACGGCCCCTGAGAGCCACCTCACATTCATGTGGGGCGCATGCACCCGTTCGGGTCGGTCTGCTCACCCGGAGCGTAGCGGTGGCGGTGGTCGGCTCCCCGCCGGGGTCTCAGCCGAAGCGGTCGAGGAGCCTGCGGTAGAGGCCGGGGGTGAGGGCGCGCACCCGGGAGGGGAGGGCGAGCCAGGCGGGGATGTAGGTGTCGTCGCGGCCTTGGGAGACGGCGTTCCAGACGGCGGCCGCGACCCGGCCGGCCGAGGTGGGGCGCGGGTGGGAGCGGTGGTACGGCGTGCCGCGGCGGGCGAAGAAGCCCGTCTCCACGGGGCCGGGCACGACGAGCGTCACCCCCACGCCCGTGCCGCGCAGTTCCTGGCGGAGCGCCTCGGCGAACGCGGCGAGCCCGGCCTTGGCCGCGGAGTACACCGCCTCCTCCCGTACGCCGACCGAGCCGGCCACCGAGCCGACGAGCACCACCCGGCCGCCGCCGGCCGCCACCATCGCGGGCAGCACCTCCCGCACGAGGTGCAGCGTCGCGTTGAGGTCCAGGAACAGCACCCGGTCGATGTCGGTGTGCGGCATGGTCAGGAAGGGCCCGGCCCAGCCGATGCCCGCCCCGGCGACCAGCACGTCGATGTGTCCGGTCTCCCGCAGCGCGGCCTGTGCCAGCATCTTGGCCCCGTCCGGCGCGGCGAGGTCGGCGGGCAGCAGGACC
>NZ_NCTE01000713.1 GCF_002114215.1 Streptomyces sp. 13-12-16
TCGAGGCGCCGCGGCACCGCGGCGGCCACGGGGCGGTGCGCGGGCGGCAGTTCGACCCGGGGAGGCCGTCCGGCCGCCGCCATGTCACCGGTGGCGGTCCCGGACATCCCGGCGGGTACGTCACTGCGCTCACGGCCCCACAGCCACAGCCCGAGCAGCAGCACCGCCCAGGCCACGCCGGCGAGCAGCCGCCCGGTGCCGGACGGGCAGCGTTCCTCGTCGGAACCCATCGTGCACCTCCAGACATCTGGAGGGTCCCGCGCGGGGTCCGGGGCCGCATCCTCGTGAGCGCGGCGATTACTCCGTACGGGTGAACGTCGGTGTCAGATCAGGTCGACGAGGTCCGCGATGGAGTCCACGACCTGGGACGGCCGGTACGGCCAGTTCTCCACCTGCTCGGTCCGGGTCAGCCCGGTGAGCACCAGGAACGTCTGCATCCCGGCCTCGATGCCGGCCAGCACGTCGGTGTCCATGCGGTCGCCGATCATCGCGCTGCTCTCGGAGTGGGCCCCGATGGTGTTGAGGCCGGTGCGCATCATCAGCGGGTTGGGCTTGCCCGCGAAGTACGGCTGCCTGCCGGTCGCCTTGGTGATGAGCGCGGCCACCGCGCCGGTCGCCGGGAGCGGGCCCTCGGTGGAGGGGCCGGTCTCGTCGGGGTTGGTGCAGATGAAGCGGGCGCCGTCGTTGATCAGGCGGACCGCCTTCGTCATGGCCTCGAAGGAGTAGGTCCGGGTCTCCCCGAGGACCACGTAGTCGGGCTCGTGGTCGGTGAGGATGTAGCCGATGTCGTGCAGCGCGGTGGTCAGTCCGGCCTCGCCGATGACGTACGCCGAGCCGTTCGGACGCTGGTCGTCCAGGAACTTGGCGGTGGCGAGGGCGGAGGTCCAGATGTTCTCGATCGGCACCTCCAGGCCCATGCGGCGCAGCCGGGCGTGCAGGTCGCGCGGGGTGTAGATCGAGTTGTTGGTGAGGACCAGGAAGGGCTTCCCGGACTCGCGCAGCTTCTTGAGGAAGGCGTCGGCGCCGGGGATCGGTACGCCCTCGTGGATCAGCACCCCGTCCATGTCGGTGAGCCACGATTCGATCGGCTTGCGGTCTGCCATGTGCGGGATCTCCTGCCGTACGCGGTCCTGCGTGCGCCTCAGCCTAAACAGACCCGGATCTTGAGGGAATGCCGGATACGGCTCGGCTCGCGGGTGGGCGGGCGGTTCGGTGGCGACGGGGCGGGAGGGGTGTTCGCGCCAGACGGCGCGAAAGTGGCGCAAACACGTGTTGCCGCTGTGTCGTGTGCGTCGCAGCCTGAGGTGGCGGGAGCGCTCCCACGACCGCCCGCGTCCCCACAGCTCCGTCCACCGGTCGCCGACAGCACGCGGGAAGAAGGAGATCGTGGCTTGTCATATGCATGCTCTTAGGGTGCGGCTCCGCCTGGCATTCGTCCTGTGCGCCCTGCTCGCGGTGCTGCCGGCCCTCGTCCCGTCCGCCACCGCGGCGACGGAGAAGGAGGAGGACGCCTCCGCCGTCCCCCTGCCCTCCATCAGCGCGACCACCACCCAGGTCGCCTCCGGGCTGAGGCGCCCCACCGCCATCGTCGCCCCCGACGACGGCACGGACCGGCTGTTCATCACCGAGAAGTCCGGCACCGTCCGCGCCTACCACCCGGACACCGGCCTGGAGCGGACCCCGCTGATCGACATCACCGCGTCCGTCGACGAGTCGGGCAACGAGCGCGGCCTGCTCGGCATCGCCCTCCCGCCCGACTTCGCCGACAGCCAGGACCTGTACCTGGCGTACACGGCGCTGCCCGACGGCGCGGTCACCCTCGCCCGCTACCGGCTCGACGACTCCCGCCTGGAACCCCTGCTCTCCCAGGAGCACGCCGAGTACAACAACCACAACGGCGGCCAGCTCGCCTTCGGCCCCGACGGCAACCTGTACTGGAGCATCGGCGACGGCGGCGGCTCCGGGGACCCCTTCCGTTCCGGACAGCGGCTGGACACCCTGCTGGGCAAGATCATGCGGATCGACGTGAGCCGCGCGTGCGGTTCGCTCGCGTACTGCGTCCCCTCCGACAACCCCTTCGTGGACACGCCCGGCGCCCGCGCGGAGATCTGGCTGTACGGGCTGCGCAACCCGTGGCGGTTCTCCTTCGACCGGGCCGACGGCTCGATGTGGATCGGCGACGTCGGCCAGGGCCACTGGGAGGAGATCGACCACATCGCCCCCGGCCGGGGCGGACTGAACCTCGGCTGGTCCTGCTACGAAGGCCTGGAGAAGTTCACGGACGGGGACTGCGGGCCCGGCGAGGAGTACACCGAGCCGGTCTTCACCTACTCCCCCTACACCGGCGGCTGTTCGGTCATCGGCGGGCACGTGTACCGGGGCCGGGAGTACGCCGACCTGGTGGGCGGCACGTACATCGCCACCGACTACTGCTCCTCCACGGTCTGGGCGCTGCGACCCGACGGACGGGGCGGCTACGAGCAGGCCGAGATCGGCAGGACGCCCACGCAGGTGACGTCGGTCGGCACGACCGTCGACGGGGAGTTCTACATGGTCAACGACCTGCCCGGCGGCCTGCACAAGGTGTCCTTCTCGCGGGAGGAACCCACCTGCCGGGTGGACCGTAAGGTCACGGCCTGGGGCACCGGCATGACGGTCGACCTCACCGTCACCAACACCGGCAGCACCCCGGTCGACGGCTGGACGCTGGAGTTCCCGCTGACCCTCGACCAGACGATCGTCTCCGACTGGAACACGGACCTGACCCAGCTGAGCAACGTGATCAGGGCGTCCGACGCCACCCACAACGCCACGATCGCACCGGGCGCGAGCATCACCCTGGGCTACCTCGCGGAACACACGGGCGACACGACACCGCCCCCACGCTTCATGCTGAACGGCGACGCCTGCGCGGTGGGCCGCTGACGCACCACGACCGCACCCGCGCAGTCGCGGACAACCGCGCCTGCGCAGCTGCGGGCAGTCGCACCCGCATGGCTGCGGGCAATCGTGCCTCCCCCAGAGCCCGAAAGGGCCTGGGAGGTACCCCCAGGGCGATGGGGGTCCCCCCGCCCGAGCGCAGCCGAGGGTGGGGGAGGGTGGGCGATGGGGGTCCCCCCGCTCGAGCAAAGCCGAGGGTGGGGGAGGCACCCTGCGAACGCCGGTGAGTGAAACCTCCGCCCGCCAGCTGCACCAAGGCGCACCAGGTCTGATACCGGAGAGGGCCGAGGCCCTCTCCGGTCAGGCATCGCCCCGCCCGAACAACGGCGCCAGCACCAACTGAGCCGCCCCCTCCGCAACCCCCTGCACCCCACCGGGCGCGACCCGCACCGGCACACCCCCGTCACCCCCGCCCCCGCCCTCCCGCCGGGCCCGCGCGGCGAGAAC
>NZ_NCTE01000714.1 GCF_002114215.1 Streptomyces sp. 13-12-16
CGTCGCGGTGCCGGGCGGTCAGCCCGCGCACCCGCAGCACGGGCCGCCCGGTGCGGGCGGTGTGGCCGTCCGGGTCCCGCGACTCCGTGTGCCGGTTGAGCGGCCCACGTGCCGGCGCCCCCGGCCGTCCGGTCGGCTCGTCCGGGCCCGGTGACTCCGTACGCGCGTGGGGCAGCCCGTGTACGCGCGGTTCCGGTTGCCCGGTCGACTCGTGCGGGTCCGGTGGCTCCACCTGTTCGCCGAACAGTTCGCGGGTCCACTCGTGCCGGGGCGAGGACCGGATCCGCCCGGCCGGGCCCGATTCGATGACCCGGCCCGCCCGCAGGACCACCACCTCGTCGGCGAGCGCGCGCACCACGTCCAGGTCGTGGCTGAGCAGCACCACCGCGATGCCGCGGGCCGCGACGGCCCTGAACCGCTCGACGATACGGCTCTTGGTCAGGGCGTCCTGGCCGGTGGTGGGCTCGTCGGCGACGACGACGCGCGCGCCCAGCAGCAACGCCTGGGCGAGGACGACGCGTTGCTGCTGGCCGCCGGAGAGCTGGTGCGGATAACGCCGCAACAGGGTTTCGGGGGCAGGTAGTTGTGCCTCGGTCAACGCCTGTAGAACACGTTCGCGGGCCGCCGTCCGGCGTTGCCGCGCCGGCAGCCGGCGCACCTGGGCGCGGGCGATGTCGGTCAGCAGCGCGGAGATCCGGCGGGCGGGGTTGAGCGCCGCCGCCGGATGCTGGGGCACGTAGCCGACGAGGCCGCCGGCCGTCACCCGTACGTCGCCGGTGACCCGGGCGCCCGCCGGGTACTCGCCGAGCAGGGCGAGGCCGGTGGTGGTCTTGCCGCTGCCGGACGCGCCGATCAGCGCCGTGACCCTGCCGGGCAGCACCCGCAGGCTCACCCCGTCGACGATCGCCCGGCCGTCGACGACAACGCGCAGGTCGCGGATCTCGGCCACGGGATCACCGCCGGTGTCCACGTCGGCACCCACGCCGGTGTCTCCGCCGGTGCCCTTCTCGTACTCGTGCTTCACGGGTGTGCTTCCTTCTCCGTCCGGCGCGGGCCTCGGCGCCCGCCCTTGTCCAGCGCGGCGTCGAAGAGGAGGTTCGTCCCCGTCGTCAGCGCGACGATCAGTACGGCGGGGACGACCACGGCCCACGGCTGGACGAACAGGCCGGTGCGGTTGCGGTCGACCATGACCGCCCAGTCGGCGGCGTCGGGTGCCACGCCGACACCGAGGAACGCGGCCGTGGCGACCAGGTAGAGCACGCCGGTCAGCCGGGTGCCGGCGTCGGCGGCCAGGGTGCGCAGCATGGAGCGGCCGACATAGCCGACGGCCGTCCGCCACCACGTCTCGCCCTGCATGCGCAGCGCCTCGACCGCGGGCCGGGCGGCGGCCTCGGCGGCGGCGGCGCGCACCAGCCGGG
>NZ_NCTE01000715.1 GCF_002114215.1 Streptomyces sp. 13-12-16
CGGTCCTCCCTCACCGGCGGCCCGCGGTCCCGGCCGGCACGGGGCGCACGGCGGGCTGCCACGCGTCACGGGACCGACGGACAGCGCACGACCGGAGCCGCGGGTCGGAGGCCGGGCCCACCGCATCGTGGGGAACCCTGCTCCGGTCCGAACGGCCCGGGGCGGCGGAGGCGGAGTTCCGGGACGCCGAAGACCGCAGGTGCCCGCCGTCCGGCAGCCCGGTGAAGCGGCGTTCACCCACCGCCGCCGGCTGCCGTGGGCCTCCCGGCGGGCCGTGGTGATCGAGATGTAGGCAACGGGACGTGCGCGTACGGTCGAACGGTGGACCCCCGAAAGGGTGACCCGGCATGACCAGAAGCAGTCCGCGACCGGCCTCCGCGCCGCAGAACGCCGTCCAGGACACCGGCGGCGGTGGGAACGCGATGGCGCTGCTGGTCATCGCGTCGTGTCAGCTGATGGTGGTGCTGGACATCACCATCGTGAACATCGCGCTGCCGCACATCCAGCGCTCCCTGGACTTCTCCACCACCAGCCTGTCGTGGGTGGTCAACGCCTACACCCTGACCTTCGGCGGTCTGCTGCTGCTCGGCGGCCGGACCGGCGACATCCTCGGCAGACGGCGCGTCTTCGTCGTCGGCGTGCTGCTCTTCGCGCTGGCCTCGCTGCTCGGCGGGTTCGCCCAGAACTCCGGCCAACTCCTCGCCGCCCGCGCCCTCCAGGGCGTGGGAGGCGCCATCGCCTCCCCGACGGCCCTCGCCCTGATCAGCACCACCTTCCGCGAAGGGCCGGAACGCAACCGGGCCTTCGGGGTCTTCGCCGCGGTGTCGGCGGGCGGCGGCGCGATCGGGCTGCTCGCCGGGGGCGTGCTCGTGGAGTGGCTGAACTGGCGGTGGGTGCTCTTCGTCAACGTCCCGATCGGGCTGCTCATCGCCCTCGCCGCACCACGCTGGATCGGGAAGTCCGAACGCCACCCGGGCCACTTCGACGTCACCGGCGCGCTGACCTCCACCGTCGGCATGGTGCTGCTGGTCTACGGGTTCATCAGGGCCGCGCAGGACGGCTGGCGGGACCCGCTCACCCTGGCCTCGTTCGCCGCGGCCGTCCTCGTCCTCGCCGGGTTCGTCCTGGTCGAGAGGAGGTCGAGGCAGCCCATCACCCCGCTGCACATGTTCGCCGACCGGAACCGCGCGGGCACGTACGGCATCATGCTGTGCCTGGCCGCGGCGATGTTCGGCATGTTCTTCTTCCTGACGCTCTTCGTGCAGGACGTGCTGGACTTCAGCCCCCTGCGGGCCGGACTCGCCTTCCTGCCGGTCAGCGCGGTCATCGCGATCGGCGCCGGACTGGCCTCGCGGTTCCTGCCCGTGTACGGGCCCAAACCCTTCATGGTCGGGGGTGGTGTGCTCGCGGCGGCGGGCCTGGGCTGGCTGACGCTGACCGACGTCCACTCCACCTACGCGGGCAGCGTCCTCGGGCCGATGCTGGTCTTCAGCCTCGGCATGGGCATGGAGTTCGTGTCGCTGACGCTGATGGCGCTGTCGGACGTACCCGTGCGGGAGAGCGGCGCGGCCTCCGGCCTCCTCAACGCCACCCAGCAGGTCGGCGGTTCGCTCGGTCTGTCCATCCTGGTCACGGTGTTCGGCACGGTGAGCGGCAACGAGGCGGAGAAACAGGTTCCGCTCTTCCTGCGGCAGGCGACCCCCGCCGAGCGCCTGCGCTTCCAGCGCACCGGGGAGCTGCCGCCGCCCTGGGCCGACGAGGTCCTCACCTCCGGTGTCTCGGCGGCCTTCGTCATGGCGGCGATCTTCGCCGTGCTCGCCGCGCTGATCGCCGTGGTGGCCATCCAGGTCCGCCCCTCCGACCTGCGACGCCTCCAGGGCGGGTGAGCGGGCCCGCCGGTGACCGGTTCAGCGGCCGCGTCGGCGGACCTCCAGGTCCGTGACCACGGGCCGGTGGTCCGATGCCTGCGTCGCCACCGTACGGGCGCCGGTCACGCGGATGCCGGGCGAGACGGTGACGAGGTCGATGCGCTTGACCGGGTCGATCGCCGGGTACGTCCCGCCGGCGTCGGGGGCGGCGTCCCGCAGCCGCTCCCACAGCGGCGCCAGCTCGGGGGCGCCCGCCTCGGCGTTGAAGTCACCGACCAGGACCTTCGGTCCGCGGTCGGCGGCCAGGACGCCGAGCATGTCCGCCACCTGCGCCTCGCGGACCGACGGGTCGGCCCGGTAGTCCAGGTGCGTGGTGTAGACGTGCACGTGCGCGCCCCGCACGTCGACCACCACCTCGGCGAAGCCCGGCGCCGGGGCCGGTACCGGATCGGGTGTCTGGGTGGAGAGCCGGGTGATCTCGTGGTTCTCGGCGGCGAGCACCGGGTGGCGGCTGAGCACGGCGACGCCGAACTGCCGCCGCTCACCGCCCTGGCCGGCCGGGTCCAGGTCGTAGATCGGCGCGAAGAACACCCGCATGCCCAGCTTCCCGGCCAGTGCGCGTGCCTCGTCGGCGAAGTCGCTCCGGGCACCCCAGTGGACGTCGACCTCCTGGAGGCCGATCACGTCGGCGCGCAGGCCGCGCAGGGCCGCCGCGGTGCGGTCCAGGTCGAAGACCTGGTCCTGGCCGGCCCCGGCGTGAATGTTGTACGTCGCCACCCGCAGCGGCACCGCGGGGGCGGATGCGCCGGGAGCGCCGGCGGCCGTGGCCGGTGCGGCCGCGGCCGGCAGG
>NZ_NCTE01000716.1 GCF_002114215.1 Streptomyces sp. 13-12-16
GGCGCTGCGCGCCCTGCCCCGGCTCGGTGCCGGCACCGAGGTGGTCGACGCGGTCGAGGCGTACCGGGACCGGTACGTCGCCCGGGGCCGCTGCCCGGCCGACGACTCGCTCGACGAGCTGCGCGCGACGGCCCGCGGCACGCGCCCCCGCCCCACGCACCCGCACGGGAAGGACACCCCCTCATGACCGACCCCGCCCTCGACGCCGAAGCCCTGCGCGAGCGCGCGGTCGCCTCGCTGATCACCGCACGGGACCGCACCACGCTGCTCACCAGCTGCGTCGACGGTCCCGACCTGACCGCCCAGCACTCGCCGCTGATGTCGCCGCTGGTGTGGGACCTCGCCCACATCGGCAACCAGGAGGAGCAGTGGCTGCTGCGGGCCGTCGCCGGCCAGGAGGCGATACGGCCCGAGATCGACACCCTGTACGACGCCTTCGAGCACCCGCGCGCCGAACGCCCGAAGCTGCCGCTGCTGCCGCCGGAGGAGGCCCGCCGGTACGCGGCCGACGTGCGCGGCCGGGCGCTGGACGTGCTGGAGACCGCCGCGTTCCACGGGACGCGGCTGACCGAGGCGGGCTTCGCCTTCGGGATGATCGCGCAGCACGAGCAGCAGCACGACGAGACCATGCTGATCACCCATCAGCTCCGCAGGGGTCCGCAGGCCCTGACCGCCCCGGACCCGGAGCCGGTGCCGCTGTTCACGGGACCGGCCGAAGTCCTGGTTCCGGGCGGCCCGTTCACCATGGGCACCTCGGACGAGCCGTGGGCGCTGGACAACGAACGGCCCGCGCACCGGCGCGAGGTGGCGCCCTTCCGGATCGACACCACTCCGGTGACGAACGCCGCGTACCGGGCGTTCATCGAGGACGGCGGTTACGACGAGCCCCGCTGGTGGACGGCCGAGGGCTGGGCGCACGTCCGCCGCAACTCCCTCACCGCGCCGCTGTTCTGGCGCCGGGACGGCCGTCAGTGGCTGCGGCGCCGGTTCGGTGTCACCGAGGTGGTGCCGCCCGACGAGCCGGTGCTGCACGTGTGCTGGTACGAGGCCGACGCCTACGCCCGCTGGGCCGGGCGCCGGCTGCCCACCGAGGCCGAGTGGGAGAAGGCGGCCCGGTACGACCCGGCCGGCGACCGCTCCATGCGCTACCCGTGGGGCGACGCCGACCCCGGTCCCGGGCACGCCAACCTCGGCCAGCGGCATCTGCGTCCGGCGCCCGCCGGGAGCTACCCGGCCGGTGAGTCGCCGCTGGGCGTACGGCAGTTGATCGGCGACGTGTGGGAGTGGACGGCGAGCGACTTCCTGCCGTACCCGGGGTTCAGGGCGTTCCCGTACAAGGAGTACTCGGAGGTGTTCTTCGGGCCGGAGCACAAGGTGCTGCGCGGCGGTTCGTTCGCCGTGGACCCGGTGGCCTGCCGGGGGACGTTCCGCAACTGGGACCTGCCGGTCCGGCGGCAGATCTTCTCCGGGTTCCGTACGGCGCGCTCGGAGGAGGTCTGATGTGCCGTCACATGGCGTACGTCGGGCCCGGGGAGCCGCTGGGCGAACTGCTCGTGAAGCCGCCGCACGGGCTGTACCGGCAGTCCTGGGCGCCCCGGCGGCAGAGGTACGGCACGGTCAACGCCGACGGCTTCGGCGTGGGCTGGTACGCGGAGGGCGATCCGGTGCCGGCCCGGTACCGGCGGGCCGGACCGGTGTGGGCGGACCTGTCGTTCGCGGATCTCGCCCGTGTCGTACGGACCCGGGCGCTGCTCGCGGCCGTGCGGGACGCGACCCTGTCGGGTGCCGACGCGGAGGCCGCGGCGGCGCCGTTCGCCGCCGGGACCTGGCTGTTCAGCCACAACGGGGCGGTGCCGGGCTGGCCGGGCTCGCTCGCGCCGCTGGTGGCCTCCCTGTCCGCCGAGGACGTGCTGTCCCTGGAGGCCCGCAACGACTCCGCGTTCGTGTGGGCGCTGGTGCTCGCCCGGCTGCGGGCCGGTGACGAGGAGGGGCAGGCACTGGCCGACACGGTCCTGGAGGTCGCCGCGGCGGCCCCCGGGGCCCGGCTCAACCTGCTGCTCACCAATGGCGACACCGTCACGGCGACCGCCTGGGGCGACACGCTGTGGTACCTCACCCGGGCCGGTGGCGGCACCGTCGTGGCCTCCGAGCCCTACGACGACGATCCGCACTGGCGTGAGGTACCCGACCGCACCCTGCTCGCGGCGAGCCGCACGGACGTCCTGCTGACCCCGCTCAAGGAGCCTCTCACGTGAGTCCGTTCCACCTCACCCGCATCCTGCCCGAGGACGCCACCGACGCCGCCCTGCGCGCCGACGTCCGCGAGGGTCTGACCGGCAGCCCCAAGACGCTGCCGCCCAAGTGGTTCTACGACGCGCGGGGCAGCGAACTCTTCGAGGAGATCACCGCGCTGCCCGAGTACTACCCGACCCGCGCCGAACGCGAGATCCTGCGCGCCCGCGCCGGTGAGATCGCCGCGGCGTCCGGTGCCCGCACCCTGGTCGAACTGGGCTCCGGCTCCTCGGAGAAGACGCGGCACCTGATCGACGCCCTGACCGGGCTGCACACCTATGTCCCCGTCGACGTCAGCGAGAGCGCCCTCACCCTGGCCGGGCGGGCGCTGGCCGCCGAGCGGCCGGGGCTGGACGTGCACGCGCTGATCGCCGACTTCACCGCCCGGCTGGCCCTGCCCGGCACACCGGGGCCGCGGCTGGTGGCGTTCCTCGGCGGCACCATCGGCAACCTGCTGCCGGCCGAGCGCGCCGCGTTCCTCGCCTCCGTCCGCGCCCTGCTCGCCCCGGGCGACGCCCTGCTGCTGGGCACGGACCTGGTGAAGGACGAGCGGGTGCTGGTCCGGGCGTACGACGACGCGGCCGGTGTGACGGCCGCGTTCAACAAGAACGTCCTGACCGTCGTCAACCGGGAGCTGGGCGCCGACTTCGACCCGGACGCCTTCGAGCATGTGGCGCTGTGGGACGCCGGGCACGAGTGGATCGAGATGCGGCTGCGCTCCCGCACCACGCAGACGGTGAAGATCCCCTCGCTGGGACTCGCCGTGGACTTCGCGGCGGGCGAGGAGCTGCGCACCGAGGTGTCGGCGAAGTTCCGTCAGGACGGAGTGCGCGAGGAACTGTCGGCCGCCGGGCTGGAACTGACCCGGTGGTGGACGGACGGGGAGGCGCGGTTCGCGCTGTCGCTGAGCGTCGCGCGCTGACGGGAGCGCCTCCGGGCCGCGCGTCGCCCTAGTCGAAGGCCAGGGCCTCGGTGATGCGGCGCGCGGCGCGCTCGGCCTCGGTGGCCGGGTCGGACCCGGTGAGCACCTTGGTCATGTACTCCTTGATCGGGTTGTCCGCCTCGACCGCGCTCCACCGGGGTGTGATGGGGGTCGCCCGGCCCTGTGCGGCTCCGGCCGCCATGGCCGCGACCCCCTCCTCCCCCTCCACCGACCCGGCGAGTTCGGCCTTGTTGGGGACGTAGTTCATCGTGCGGGCCAGGTCGGTGTTCCACTGCGCTCCGGTGAGCGCGGCGACGACCTCGACGGCGCCCTCCCGGGTGTCGGTCTTGGCCGGGACCACGAGGTCGGAGCCACCGGTGAAGACGGCACCGGGCTGGTCGGCGGTCCTGCCGGGGACGGGGAAGTAGCCCAATTCGCCCTCGAGTTCCGGGTTCTGCTTGAGGATGGCGCTCGCCAGCCCCGGTACGGCCACGATCTGGGCGACCTTGCCCTCGGCGAACACGCCGGCCTGCGGCGGGTGTTCCTCGTCGGCGTCGACCGGTCCGTCGCCGAGTGCCTGGAGCCGGCGGTAGAAGTCCATACCGCGCAGCGCCTCCGGACTGTCCAGCGCGCCGCGCCAGACGCCGTCCCGCTCCTTGGCGAGGTCTCCGCCCTCCTCCCAGATGAAGCCCGCGAGCGTGTACCAGTCCTGTCCGGCGAGGTAGATGCCCTGGTTGCCGCCGGTGTTGAGCTCCTCGGTGAGGGTGAGCCACTCGTCGCGGGTCTTCGGCGGGGCGGTGATGCCGGCCTGCCGGAAGAGGTCCTTGCGGTAGATGACGACGCGGTTGGCCGCGTACCAGGGGATGCCGTACTGCTGGGAGCCCCACTGGCCGGGTTCGGCGAGACCGGGCAGCCAGTCCTCCCGGCCCCAGTCGCGCATGGACTCCAGGGTGAGGTCGAGCAGTCCGTCGCCCTCCGCGTACGCGGCGACCTGGGTGTTGCCGACCTCGATGACGTCGGGGCCGTCCTCCTCACCCGTCTCCAGTGCCTTCTGCACCTTCTCGCCGATGCCGGTCCATTCCTGGATGCGGATGTCGAGGTCGAGTCCGGGGTGCTCGCGCTCGAACTCCTCGGTGAAGCGGTCCAGGTATTCCTGCGAGGCGCTGTGCTGCATCAACCACACGGTGACCGTGCGCCGTTCGGTGTCGCCGGGCATCAGCCCACAGCCGCTGAGCAGGGAGGCGGACACACAGACAAGGGCGAGCAGACGGCGTTTCACGAGGGGTCCTGTTTCTGTCTGACGGACAGGGCGGGTCCCGACGTGGGGGGCGAGCGGAGCTCGGGCGGGCCCTCAGCATCTTGGTATGGACCAATGCTCAGGTCAAGCCGTCCGGTGGACGGGGCCGCCGTCTCGCGCTCCGCCGTGGTGTGGGGCACGGTGGAGTGAGGCGAGAGGAGCACTTGTATGTCGAATCACACCTACCGGGTCACGGAGATCGTCGGCACCTCGCCCGACGGCGTCGACCAGGCCGTACGCAACGGCATCGAACGCGCCTCGCAGACCCTGCGCAATCTGGACTGGTTCGAGGTGACCCAGGTGCGCGGCCAGATCGAGGGCGGGCAGGTCGCGCACTGGCAGGTGGGGCTGAAGGTCGGCTTCCGGCTGGAGGGAACGGACTGAATCCCGGGGCCGGACCCGGACGGGGTCAGGTCCGCCCTTCGCGCTCCTGCGCGTCCTTCAGCTCGCCGGACGGGGCCGTCCAGCGGGCCTGTACGACGGCGAAACCGGCCCGCCGGGCGTCCAGGCAGACCAGTTCGTCGTCGTCCACGAGCACGCGGACGTCCCGGGTGCGGGCGAGGCGGCGCAGGACCGCCAGCTTGGTGTGGCGGGCCGGCCGGCGGTCGGCGTTGCCGCGCATGTGCACGTCCCCCTCGGGCAGCCCCTGGGCGGCGAGCCAGTCCAGCGTGTCCCGCCGGCAGCGCTCGGGGCGCCCGGTGAGGTAGACGATCTCGCACTCCCGCGCGCTCCTGTGGACCAGCGCGATGCCCTCGGCGAGCGGGGGGTCCTGCGGCGCGGCGGCGAAGAAGGCGTCCCAGTCGCGGGGCCTGCGCTCCAGGAAGTGCTGCCGGTGCGCGGTGTCGGCGAGGGTGTTGTCGAGGTCGAACACGGCCAGCGGCAGCTTGTTGCGATCGGTCACACGGCCGAGCCTAGACGCACGTACGTGCCCGCGGGCACGTCGCGTCGCGCGACAACCCGCGCAGCCGCAGGTACGCCGCGCCGCCCACCACCGCAGCTGCGGGCAGCCCTGCCTCCCCCAGTGCCTCAAGGGCCTGGGAGGTACCCCCAGAGCGGCACGACTGCCCGCGGAGGGGCGGGGCAACTGCCGCGGAGGGGCGGGGTGGCGGCGCGCGGAGGGGCGGGGAGGGAGTACGCGGCGCGGCGGCGCACGGAGGGCGAGATGCGTGGCGCGGCGGCGCGCGGAGGG
>NZ_NCTE01000717.1:0-2703 GCF_002114215.1 Streptomyces sp. 13-12-16
GGCTCGCCTCGGCCGTGCGTCCGTGCGGGGCCGGCCGGGACGCCGCCCGCGCGATCGCCGGGCGGCTGGTGCGCGAGCTGCCGGCGCTGACGGGGGTGGTCGTGCACAACGAACCGCTGATCGATCCGCTGATCGACGCCTTCGAGGAGCTGGGGCTGAGCGTCCCCGGCGATCTGTCCCTGACCGCCGTCTGCCCGTCCCCCGTCGCCGCGTCGGCCCGCGTCCCGGTCACCTCGGTCGCCGTGCCGTCGGCGGAACTGGGCACCCGCGCGGTGCACCTGCTCGTACGGAAGCTGTCCGGTGTCCCCGTGCCGGAGGCCACCCTGCTGCCGCCCCGGCTGACGGAACGGGCGAGCACGGCACCGCGCGGGGCGTGACCGGCCGGTGCGGCCCCGGCCCGACGCCCCGGGCTTCCCGGACCGTACGGCACCCGGGCTTCCCGGACCGCATGACAAAGGCCCCGCCGCTCGAAGCGACGGGGCCCGTGCCCACATGGGGTGGAGTGGAGATGGCGGGAATCGAACCCGCGTCCAACGGTGCAGAACCAGGGCTTCTCCGTGTGCAGTCGGCTGTGCTTTTCTCGGCCCCGGAGATCACGCCGACAAGTCTCCGACGGGCCCAGTCACTGTGTGGTTTCCCTCTTCACCCCGTGACCGGGATCAAGGTTTAGTTCCCTAGCTGATGCCAGGATCCGGGTCGGGAACATCCCCGGGCTGACACTCCCTTAAGTAGGGGAGCCGCTGCTCGCTACCTGAAGATCAGGCAGCGAGGGCGAGCTCGCCCTGGGAGACAGATCGCTTGGAATTGGCGATTATTTTTTTCGGCCTGTGGTTTACGAGATCATGGCCGCTTCCTCGACACGCTTCCCCTGCTTCGACAGCCGCTGTCGAAACCGATCATCCCCATGTTGATTTTTCAAGTCCCTCCGAGGAGGGGGCCCGCACCCGCTGTGGGGTGCTGTCGCCATCGTACGTGACCAACGCGGGTCGGTGCCAGCGTATTCCCCGGCACTCCGCGAGGGCCTACGCGCGCTGCTTCCTGCGGACCGCCGAGATCGCCCGCTCGGTCTCGCGCCGGTCCTGCTTCTCCCGGAGCGTCTGCCGCTTGTCGTACTCCTTCTTGCCCTTGGCCAGCGCGATCTCGACCTTCGCGCGGCCGTCCTTGAAGTACAGGGCGAGCGGCACGATGGTGTGGCCCGTCTCCTGGGACTTGGACTCCAGCTTGTCGATCTCCTCGCGGTGCAGCAGCAGCTTGCGCTTGCGCCGCGCGCTGTGGTTCGTCCAGGTGCCCTGGCTGTACTCCGGGACGTGCACGTTGTGCAGCCACGCCTCGTTGCCGTCGAGCTGGACGAAGCCGTCCACCAGCGACGCCCGCCCCTGACGCAGGGACTTCACCTCGGTGCCGGTGAGGACCAGGCCGGCCTCGTAGGTGTCGATGATGAGGTAGTCGTGCCGCGCCTTCTTGTTCTGCGCGATCAGTTTGCGCCCTTTTTCCTTAGCCATAGTGCCGCCCATTTTCGCACTACGGAGGGGGTCGACGGGAAGCCGATTATCGACGGCGCCCTACCGGCCGAGTCCGCTGAGGACCGTCTCGGCCCGCTGGAGCGCCTCCTCGTCGGCCTCCAGGTCGGGGGTGAGGCCGTGGCCGTCGACGCCGCGGCCGGAGGGGGTGCGGTAGTGGCCGACGGTCAGCTCGGCGACGGAGCCGTCGGGCAGCTCGGTCGGCATCTGGACCGAGCCCTTGCCGAAGGTGCGGGAGCCCACGACGACCGCCCGTCCGCGGTCCTGCAGGGCGCCGGTGAGCAGCTCGGCCGCGCTCATCGTGCCGCCGTCGACGAGCGCGACCAGGGGTCTGGTGGTGTCGCCGCCGGGCTCGGCGTGCAGGGCGCGCTGCTCGCCCTCGACGTCGTACGTGGCGACCAGGCCGCCGTCGAGGAAGGCGGAGGCGGCGGTGACCGCCTCGGCGACCAGGCCGCCGGAGTTGCCGCGCAGGTCGAGGACGATGCCGGCGCCGGCGGGGGCCTGCCGTACGGCGGCGCGGACCTCGTCGCCGGATCCCTTGGTGAAGGCGCCGACCTCGACGACGGTCACCCCGGAGGCGAGCTCGCGGACCGTGACGGTGTCCCGGGACAGCCTGGCGCGGCGCACGGTCTCGTGCCACGCGCGCGTGCCGCGCTCCAGACCGAGCCGGACGGTGGTGCCGGCGGACTCACCGGTGGTCTCGCCGCGCAGTAAGGAGACGACCTCCGTGACGGGCCGGCCGTCGACCTTCTCGCCGTCGACGCTGCGCAGACGGTCGCCCGCGCGGATGCCGGCGTCGGCGGCGGGCGTGTCGTCGCCCACCTTCGTCACCTCGATACGGCCCTCCCGCTCCCGGGCCCACAGGCCGACGCCGGTGTACCGGCCGTCCAGGGACTCCTCGAACTCCTCGTACTCGTCCGGGGAGTAGACGGCGGCCCAGCGGTCCCCGCTGCGGCTGACGGCGCGCTGGGCGGCCTCCAGGGGGGAGGTCCCGTCGGCGGCGGCCTCCTCGGCCGCCCTGGTGACGTCGGCCCGGTGGCCGACGGGAGCGGCCGGAGGGGACCCCTCCGCCGTGGCCCCGCCGTCTGCCCCGGGGAGGTTGCCCGTGGCCGCGCCGGCGACGAGCACGCTCGCGAACACCAAGGTCAGGGCCGCCCCACGGCGGATGCGGCGGGGGCGGCCG
>NZ_NCTE01000717.1:2814-7766 GCF_002114215.1 Streptomyces sp. 13-12-16
ACGACCTGACATGGCGGTGAGTCTAGGACAACACGAAGGGGCGCACGGTCGGTTGACCGTACGCCCCTCTTGGCAAGAGTCACACCTTCAGATACTTGCGCAGCGCGAAGAACGCGGCCAGCGCCGGCATCAGCAGACTGGTCGCCAGGATCAGCGGGAGCTTCGTCAGTACGGCGTCCCAGCCGATGAAGTTGATCAGGTTCAGCTTCTCCGACAGGGCCAGTCCGTTGTCGATGATGAAGTACCGGCCGACCACCAGGAACCCGCACGCGAGGATGCCGCCGATGAGTCCGGCGACCGCGGCCTCCATGATGAACGGCGTCTGGATGTAGAAGCCGGAGGCGCCGACCAGGCGCATGATGCCGGTCTCGCGGCGGCGGCTGAACGCGGAGACGCGCACCGTGTTCACGATCAGCATCAGGGCGACGACCAGCATGAGCGCCATCATCGCGAGGGCGGCGATGTTCATGCCCTCCAGCAGCCCGAAGAGGTTGTCCAGGATGCCCTTCTGGTCCTGCACCGACTGCACGCCGTCCCGCCCGTCGAAGGCGGTCGCGATGACCTGGTACTTCTCCGGGTCCTTCAGCTTGATGCGGTACGACTCCTGCATCTGGTCCGGCGTCAGGGAGCTGGCCAGCGGGGAGTCGCCGAACTGCTCCTTGTAGTGCTTGTACGCCTCGTCCTGCGACTCGTACGTCACCTCGTCGACGACCGACATCTTCTCCAGGTCGGTCTTGATCTGACCCTTCTGGTCGTCGGTCACCGCGCCCTTGGCGCAGTTGGGGTCGGACTCGGCGTCACTCTTGTTGCACAGGAAGATGGAGACGTTGACCTTGTCGTACCAGTAGCCCTTCATGGTGTTCACCTGGTCGTTCATCAGGAGCGACCCACCGAACAGGGCTAGCGACAGGGCGACGGAGACGACGACGGCGAAGGTCATCGTCAGGTTGCGGCGGAGACCGACGCCGATCTCCGACAGGACGAACTGGGCGCGCATGGCGTCTGATCAAGCCTTTCCGTGGAGCGTCAGTGCTGGTAGCCGTAGACGCCGCGTGCCTGGTCGCGGACGAGACGGCCCTTCTCCAGCTCGATGACGCGCTTGCGCATCTGGTCCACGATGTTCTGGTCGTGCGTCGCCATCACCACGGTGGTGCCCGTCCGGTTGATGCGGTCGAGCAGCTTCATGATGCCGACGGAGGTCTGCGGGTCGAGGTTGCCGGTGGGCTCGTCGCAGATGAGCAGCTTGGGCCGGTTGACGAAGGCCCGCGCGATGGCGACGCGCTGCTGCTCACCACCGGAGAGCTCGCCGGGCATCCGCTCCTCCTTGCCGCCGAGCCCGACGAGGTCGAGCACCTGCGGCACGGACTTGCGGATCTCACCGCGCGACTTGCCGATCACCTCCTGCGCGAAGGCGACGTTCTCGGCGACCGTCTTGTTCGGCAGCAGACGGAAGTCCTGGAAGACGGTCCCCAGCTGGCGCCGGATCTGCGGCACCTTCCAGTTGGAGACGCGGGCGAGATCCTTGCCCAGGACGTGCACCTGTCCGTGGCTGGCCCGCTCCTCGCGGAGGATCAGCCGCAGGAAGGTGGACTTTCCGGAGCCGGAGGACCCCACGAGGAACACGAACTCGCCCTTCTCCACTTCCAGGGAGACATCCCTGAGTGCGGGACGGTTCTGCTTGGGGTAGGCCTTGGACACGTTGTCGAATCGGATCACGGATGCACCACGGTTAGCCGGGGGTAGATGAGCGTGACCATACGCGAACCGGGTAGGCGTGCGCAGGCACCGGTAGGGGTTGCGTAAGACTTGCGCCCTTTTGTTCCGGTGCCGGGTGAGGGCAGCACCCCCGGGAGCGCGGGGCTGTGACATGTGCGGCTCCGCTGCGTGGGCGCGGGCAAACCCAACGGCGCCGCAGCCGCGAATCCTCATGAACCACCCCCTCCGGGAGCGACCCGGCGCGGCTTCCGCAGGAACCTGGCACAGTGGAGGGGGAACGTTCGCGAGAAGGTGGGCGTTGTTCATCTGGAACCGGTGCGAGGAGGGCGAGCGCATGACGTACGACCGGCTGGTGTGCGCGAACTGCGCCGCGCCCGTGAGCGAGGGCCGGTGCCCGGTGTGCCGCGCGAACCGCGAGCGGCTGCAGCAGGAGAACTTCTTCGCGGGGCTGAACCCCATGATGCTGATCGCGCTGCTGGCGGTACTGGTCGCGGCGGTGGCGCTGCTCGCCCACCAGACCGTCTGACGCCGGTCGCACGGACACGAGCGAGGGCCCGGAGCGCGGTTGCGCTCCGGGCCCTACGTCATGCGTACGGTGCGTACGCGCGCGGCGACCGTCAGGCGGCGGCGCCGCGGCCGGCCATCATGCGCGGCAGCACCCGGAAGCCGATACCGCCGGCGATCATCGTGGCGGCGCCGATCAGCAGGAACGTGGTCTCGGCGGCACCGGTCTCGGCGAGCTCCTTGCCGTCGCCGCCCTGGGCCGAAGTGGCCGGGGCGTCGTCACCGGTGTCGGTCAGGGCCGAGGAGCCCTGGTCCTGGGGAGAGGCGTCGTTGCCGCCGTCCGGGGTGGTGCCGCCGGTGTTGTCGTCACCGTCGTCACCCGGGGCGGGCTCTACGGGGTCCTCACCGCCGGGGTTCTCGCCGCCGGGCTCTTCACCGCCGGGGTTCTCCCCACCGGGGTTCTCCCCGCCCGGGTTCTCCCCACCGGGGTTCTCCCCGCCCGGGTTCTCCCCACCGGGGTTCTCCCCGCCCGGGTTCTCGCCACCGGGGTTCTCGCCACCGGGGTTCTCCCCACCCGGGTTCTCCCCACCAGGGTTCTCCCCACCGGGGTTCTCGCCGCCCGGGTTCTCGCCACCGGGGTTCTCCCCACCCGGGTTCTCGCCACCCCCCTCTTCACACTCCGGATCGACCACGAGGTCGCAGCCCGGGTCCGGCTCGTCGCCGGCGGTGATGCCGATGTTGAAGTCGAGCGCCGAAGCGGCACCCGCCGCCGACAGCGAGGCACCGGCCGCGATCACGGCGCCGGCCGCGATCCGAGCGACACGGATCCGCGTCTTCTTCGTCATATGGTTGCTACCCCCAGTAGCTCATCGTCAATGAGGCCGCGCTCGGGGCGGTGATCAACGGGGGTAACTGCGATGAAACGCCCCCCGGTTCACATGCGCCCCAGAGATACGCATGCCACGCTTCACCCTTCCGATTTTCCAAAAGAACGTCAAGGCCGTTGCGTACGCGATGTCCGCCTACGCGCGCTTTGCGGGATAACGAAACTGTGAGTGTGATGTAAATCCCGGATGCCACCGGACGAAAAGGCAACCGCCGTCCAAATGACGGCGGTTGCCTTGTCGACAAATCGGTGTTCGTGCCGGGGGTTACTTCTCCCGCTGCTTGCGCCAGCGAATTCCGGCCTCCAGGAAGCCGTCGATCTCGCCGTTGAACACGGACTCGGGGTTGCCGACCTCGTGCTCCGTGCGCAGGTCCTTGACCATCTGGTACGGGTGCAGCACGTACGAACGCATCTGGTTGCCCCAGGAGTTGCCGCCGTCGCCCTTGAGGGCGTCCATCTTGGCCTGCTCCTCCTGACGGCGCCGCTCCAGGAGCTTGGCCTGGAGGACGTTCATCGCGGTGGCCTTGTTCTGGATCTGGGAGCGCTCGTTCTGGCAGGAGACCACGATGCCGGTGGGGATGTGGGTGAGCCGCACCGCGGAGTCGGTGGTGTTCACGCCCTGGCCGCCGGGACCGGACGACCGGTACACGTCCACCCGCAGCTCGGACTCGTCGATCTCGATGTGGTCGGTCTGCTCGACCACGGGGAGGATCTCGACGCCCGCGAAGGAGGTCTGACGGCGGCCCTGGTTGTCGAAGGGCGAGATGCGCACCAGGCGGTGCGTGCCCTGCTCGACGGAGAGGGTGCCGTAGGCGTAGGGGGCCTGGACGGAGAAGGTGGTCGACTTGATGCCGGCCTCCTCCGCGTACGACGTCTCGATCAGCTCGGTCTTGTAGCCCTTCTGCTCCGCCCAGCGCAGGTACATCCGCTGGAGCTTCTCGGCGAAGTCGGCGGCGTCGACGCCACCGGCCTCCGCGCGGATGTTGACGAGCGCCTCGCGGGAGTCGTACTCGCCGCTGAGCAGCGTCCGGACCTCCATCTCGTCCAGCGCCTTCCGGACTGCGGCGAGCTCGGACTCGGCCTCCGCGCGGGTGTCCGGGTCGTCCTCCTCCTCGGCCATCTCGAAGAGCACGGAGAGATCGTCGATCCGGCCCCGGAGCGCCTCGGTCTTCCGCACCTCGGCCTGGAGGTGGGAGAGCTTGCTGGTGATCTTCTGCGCCTCGTCCGGGTTGTCCCACAGGGACGGCGCGGCCGCCTGCTCCTCGAGCACGGCGATGTCTGCCCTCAGCTTGTCGAGGTCCAGAACGGCCTCGATCGACTCCATGGTCGAGGAGAGGGACTTGAGCTCTTCGGATACATCGACGACTGCCACGCCCTCCAGCGTAACGGCTCCGCCGGCCGGCCCACGCAGGGTGGCGGGGGTGGGGCGGGGCATTACCGGGCTGGGGCAGTCGGGGCGGGGTGGCTTCCGGCCGTGGGTGGTCGTTCGTTTCGCCCCCGCCGCCCCTTCCCTCCCCCACTCTCGGTTTCGCTCGAGCGGGAGGTGCCCCCATCGTCCCCGGGGGCTCCGCCCCCAGACCCCTTAGCGCAGTTCCCCGCGCCCCTATGGCCCGCCCCCTTCGCGCCCACGCGGCGGAGCCGCATGTCGGCGCAGTCCCGCGCCCCTGGGCGGGTCAGGGGTCGGCCGGGGCCGAGTTCTGCGTGTCCTGGGGTGGGGCCGCCTCGTCCTCCGTCATGGCCAGCCAGGTGCCCACACCCGCCGCCGCCAGGATCACCGCCGCCACCGCCAGGGCGAGCCGGCGGCGGCGGGTGACCGCGCGGTTGCGGGCGGAGCCCGGGCGGCGGG
>NZ_NCTE01000718.1 GCF_002114215.1 Streptomyces sp. 13-12-16
CACGCCGGCGCGGGCCAGACGCCAGTGCGCGGCGACGCCGTGGGCGCCGCAGGCGCGGACGCGGCGCATGGGCAGCAGCTCGCCGATCCGGGTCCGCACCAGCCGGCCCCGGCCGATGTCCTTGCCGTCCCGGCCGAGGGACAGCACGGTGCGCACCCGCGGACGGGCGGCGGTGAGGGCGGCGACGGAGCGGTCCTCGAGGGTGGTGGCGACGAGTCCGTCCTCGCCGAGCAGGGCGACCGCGCGGTCGATCAGCTCCCGCTCGTGGCCGGTCTCCTTGAGGTCCAGATGGGCGACGAGCTTCCCGGCGACCAGCTCCATGACCTCGTCCACGACGGGCACGGGGTATCCGGCGCGGTCGTTCAGCTCGGCGTGGGTGAGCGTGGACAGCGGCGGGCCGGTGCGGCGTACGCGGGGATCGTGGTGGACGACGAAGACCCCGTCCGCCGTGCGCCGTACGTCGAACTCGACGTACTCCGCGCCGGACGCGAGCGCGTCCTCGTACGCCTCCCGGGTCGCCGGCGCGGCGCGTTCGGAGCCTCCCCGGTGGGCGGAGACGGCGGGGCGTGGCGTCATGGCTGTGCGGCTCCGGGGCGGGACGGCCGCAGGCCGCCCCGGGGAGGGGGCGGCCTGCGGTGGTGCGGCGAGCGGGTCAGGCGAGCTTCGCCGTCAGGGTGATGTTCGTGCCCTTCAGCGCCTGGCTGACCGGGCAGTTCACCTTGGCGTCCTCGGCGGCGGCGACGAAACCGGCCTCGTCCAGGCCGGGGACGGTGCCCTCGACGGTGAGGTGGATGCCGGTGATGCCCTCACCGGGCACGAAGGTCACGTCGGCGGAGGTCGTCAGCCTGGTCGGCGGGGTGCCGGCCTTGTCGAGACCGTTGGACAGGGCCATCGAGAAGCAGCTGGAGTGGGCGGCGGCGATCAGCTCCTCGGGGCTGGTCTTCCCGTTCGCCTCCTCGGCCCGCGACGCCCAGGTGACCGGCTGCTCGGCGATGCTGCCGGAGGAGTCGAAGGCGACGACCCCGCTGCCCTTGAACAGGTTGCCTTCCCAAACGGTGTGTGCGGAGCGCGTGGCTGCCATGACGCATCCTTTCGAAAATGTCCGGCCGTGTGTCCGGCGGTGCTCGGTCCGGGCGCCCGGATCACCGGGTGCCCGCCCCCATCCGATCACATCACGGCTCAACTCACCCGGAAGACGGGCCCTCTCGCGGTGAACGGCAGCCGCGCGCCCCGCGGGATCAGATAGGCGTGCTCGCGCCGGACCCGCAGCACGTCGCACCAGCCGTCGGTGATGACGAGGACCGGCGCGGCGGGCGGGAAGTCGTCGGCGCGCTGGAGGAGGTCGACGCCGGGCTGCAGGACGGTGCCGCCCCGGCCGTGCACCCGTACCCGCCCGGCGATCTCGGTGACCGGCACGTACCCCGCGTCGTGCGGTGCCGCGTCGCAGAACACCACGCGGGCGGCCGGTACGTCGCGGGCCTCGGCGTAGGAGGCGATGGCGCCGAGCGCCTTGCCGAGCAGGACCCGGTCCATGGAGCCGGAGGTGTCCAGGACGACGCCGAAGGTGCAGCGGGCGATCTCCTCGGGCGGGAAGTACCGTCCCGCGCGGGGGATGCCGGGGGTGGACGCCTGGCGCCGGGAGGGACGCGCGTACGACCGGAGCGGTTCGGGACGGGGCACGAACTCGTCGAACCAGCGGGCGAGCCGGGCGTCCCAGGGCACCGGGGGATGGCTGAGCGCACGGATCTCCTCGACCAGGCCGCCGGGCAGGAAGCCGCGTTCCTGCCGGTCGTGCAGGTCCAGGCCCTGGGCGAGGCCCCGGCGGTAGAAGCCGTCGAGGTCGACGTGGTCGCGGGGCGGGCCGAGGGGGCCGCCGAGGATGTCGCCGAGCCCTTTGCCGCGCGGGGTGGCCAGCCGGCGCATGCGCCGGAGGTCGACGGCGATCCGGTCGTAGACCTCCTCGGCGGACAGTCCGGCGAGCTCCTTGTCGTACAGCAGGCCCTCGGGCATGGTGCCGACCCGCATCTCCTCCAGCCAGCCGTTGACGACGAAGTCGCAGGCGACGTTGAACAGGTACGGGTCGCGTCCGCCGCAGCGGTCGCCGTGGCGCAGGGCGGCGTGCAGCATCTCGTGGGCGAGGACGAACCGCCATTCCTCCTCGTCCAGCCGCCGCAGCGGGTTGACGTAGATCTCGCCCGCCTCGGCGTCGACGGCGGCGACGGAGATGCCGTGGGCGCGGGCGAGTTCGGCGTCGGCGACCAGGGTGATGCCGGCCGCGATGCCGCCGAGCAGCGGGTAGGAGGAGACGAACCAGCCGAGCGCCCGCTCCCAGGGACGTCGTGGGGCGGGCTTGCCGTCCAGGCTGTCGAGGCGGCCGGCCGCCATGTCCATCGCGGCGGACACGGTGCGGGTGAGGGCGGTGGCGAACGCGAGCTGGTGGTCCGGCGGCTGCCCGTACCAGCCGCGCCACTCCAGGAGGAAGAGGTCCGCCTCGCCGCCCGCCGTGCCGCAGCGCTCGTACACGGCCGGGACCCCGTCCCGTCGCCAGCGCGCGGCGAGCCGCTCCTCGTCGCCGTCGGGGTAGGCGGCGGGCAGGTGGTCGGGCGTCCTGCCGACGGGGAAACCGAGCAGGAAGCGGTCGACGACCACGCAGCGGGCGGCGAGCTCGCAGCGGTCGGGCTGCTCGCGCGTGCCCCCGGCGGCGGGGACGTGGCCGAAGCCGAGGTGGAGGACGGCGTGCGCGAGGGCCCACGCCCAGTCCTCCGGGTCGGCCATGCGGTCCGGGTGGGCGTGCAGGACGGCCTCGGAGTCCACGCGCACCAGTCCGTCGCGGGGCGCGAGTTCGCAGTCCTCCCGGCGGCAGACGTCGAACTCGACGGCGGCCAGCGCGGGGTTGGCCCGCGTCAGCCGCAGTCCCGCGTCGAACGCCTCCTGCGCGAGGTCCCGCTTCTTCGGCCCCTTCGCGCGGGCGCGGCTCACCGGCGCGCCTCCACCAGCCGGGGCATGTCGCGGGCCGCCTCGACGAGGAACCAGGACGGCAGGACCGGGTTGCCGTCGTCGTCGGAGGCGATGACGGTCTGGGCGACCTCGACGGAGATCTCGGCGAGCTGCACCAGCAGCGACTTGGCGCGGTACGCGGTCTGGCGGCCGTTCGCCGACATGTGCTCCTTGGTCGCCGGGAGTTCCTTGACGAGGCGTCCGCGGAACGACTCGGCGAGGTAGTAGAGCAGGTCGCGGTCCTCGACGCGGTGCGGCCAGCGGGCCTCGCCCTTGATGACGGCGTCGATGCCGAAGCGGCTGCGCACGATCTTGACGTAGCCGCAGAAGGCGGTGGCGTGCGCGGGGGTGAGCGTGCCGTGGGCGAGGACCTTCAGGGTGTCCTCGTCGAGGTCCCGGCCGAAGGAGTGCAGCGCGTCGGAGAGCATGTGCCAGGAGCGGGGGGCGGAGAACGGCTCCTCGGTCTTCGGCGGCTTGGACCACAGGTGGTCGGGGCGGTCGGTGAGGTGGTCGGTGATCCACGGGTGGATGCCGTTGTTCGCCGCCCACACCAGCCAGTCCCCGGGGGACGCCTCCAGGTGGACGTGGGTGAGGCGGTTGACGAGCGCGGAGGCGATGGGGCGGGCGAGCGCGTTGTCGGTGGCGCGGTTGCCGGCGCCGATGACGATGGAGCCCTTGGGCAGCTCGTAGTCGCCGATACGGCGGTCCAGGATCAGGGAGTAGAACGCCTTCTGCACGTCCGGGGTGGCCGCGTTGAGCTCGTCCAGGAAGAGGCAGTAGGGCTCGTCACGGGCGATCGCCTCCGGCGGGCAGAACACCGAGCGGCCGTCGCGGATCTGGGGCACGCCGATCAGGTCCTCGGGGGCGAGCTGGGTGCCCAGCAGACTCACGCACTCCAGCCCCAGTGACTCGGCGAACTCCCTGACCAGGGAGGACTTGCCGATGCCGGGTGCTCCCCAGAGGAACACCGGCCGCACGGTCGCGAGACCGAGCAGCAGTTCCGGGATGCGGGCCGGGGTGACGGTGACGGCTGCCTGCACGCAGCGGCTCCTGGGGTTCGGGGAGGTCGGGAAGGGGCGCACGGATCGCCGGCGGCCGGGCCGGAGCACGCGGATCACGACGGGCGCCGGGACCAGTGAACTGCGCCCGGACGTACCGGGGCAACGCGTTTTCGCGCGGTCGGCCCCGCCGGGCGCGGCCGGGGTCCCGGCGGCCCGGTGGCCCGGTGGCCCGGCGGTGGAACCTGTCGAAGAACCCGTGCCGGGCCGGCCCGTTCAGGCCGCGCGTTCCCGGTCCGGCTCCGCCGGCGCTTCCGCCTCGTCCGACTCCGTCAGCCAGCGGCGCAGCACCCGGTGGATCTGTTCGGCGCCGGTGAGGTCCGCTCCGTCGTGGACGGGTGCGGACAGGGCGAGCGGGGACAGCAGGAAGGGGCGGGACTGGGCGCCGCCGAGGCCACCGTGGGAGCCGATCTGCTCCTCGAAGGCGAGGACCTCTCCGTCGGCGGGGGCGTGGAAGGAGTTGACCATGATGTCGGCGGTGTGCGGGGAGG
>NZ_NCTE01000719.1:0-10396 GCF_002114215.1 Streptomyces sp. 13-12-16
GCGCAGGGCCGTCAGCAGTGGTGCCACCGCGGGTTCGTGGCGCAGCGGCAGGTCGTTGCCGTCGACGTCCACGGGGACGCCCGCCGAGGTGAGCGCGCGGCGGACGGCGGGGAGGGTGCGGGCGCCGGCCCGGACCAGGACGGCCATGTCCTTCCAGGGAACGCCGTCCTCCAGGTGCGCCCGGCGCAGGATGTCGGCGATGTTGTCCAGCTCCGTGCCGGACGTCGGGTAGGTGTACACCTCGACCCGGCCGCCGTCCCGGTCCGGGGTCAGCTCCCGGTGGGCGCGGACCTTCTCGGCGGGCAGGCGGGGCAGCGGCATGCGCCGGGTCACCCGCCGGGTCGCCTCCAGCAGGGCGGCGCCGGAGCGCCGGGAGGTGCGCAGCACCTCGACCGGGGCCGGGCTGCCGTCCGCGCGGGGGAAGGCGTGCGGGAACTCCAGGATGCCGCCCACGTCCGCGCCCCGGAAGGCGTAGATCGACTGGTCGGGGTCGCCGAAGGCGACGAGGGTGCGGCCGCCGGCCAGGGCGCGCAGCAGCCGTACCTGGGCGGGGTCGGTGTCCTGGTACTCGTCGACGTAGACGGCGTCGTACCGCGCGGCCAGCCGTCCGGCGACCTCCGGGCGGCCGGCGAGGAGCACCGCGCGGTGGACCAGTTCGGCGTAGTCGAGGACGCCCTGCAGGTCGAGGACGTCGAGGTACTCGGCGAGGAAGGCGGAGGCGGCGCGCCAGTCGGGGCGCCCGATGCGGCGGGCGAAGGCGTCCAGGGCCCCGGGGCCGAGACCCAGCTCGCGGCTGCGGGCGAGCACCGCGCGGACCTCGTCGGCGAAGCCGCGGGTGGTCAGGCAGGCGCGCAGCTCGTCCGGCCAGCGCACATGGGCGAGCCCGAGCCGCTCCAGGTCCACCTGGCCGGCGAGCAGCTCGCGGACGGTGACGTCCTGCTCGGGACCGGACAGCAGCCGCAGCGGCTCCACGAAGAGATCGCTGTCCTGGTGGGCGCGGATCAGGGCGTAGCAGAACGAGTGGAAGGTGGTCGCCTGCGGGGCGCGCGCGGCCCCGATGCGCAGGGCCATGCGGTCGCGCAGCTCGACGGCCGCCTTGCGGCTGAACGTCAGCACCAGGATCCGCTCGGGGTCCCCGCCACGGGCGATCCGCGCGGCCACGGACTCGACCAGGGTGGTGGTCTTTCCGGTGCCCGGACCTGCGAGAACGAGCAGCGGGCCGGTCGTGTGCTCAACCACGGAGCGCTGTGCGGCGTCCATGCGAGGGGGATTCACCCGAGCGGGCGGGGTACGCACCAGTCGATAAGCGCCACGGTTCCCCCGCCGCACCTGGGGGTGCGACAGGCCGCTGGTGGAGGAAGAGGAGCTCACGTGGTTCGCCGGTCCTGGTGGGTGTGCTGTGGGGCCGTTCGCCGCGTGTGCGGGGCGGCGGGCGCGGGGTGAGGGGGGCACGCGCGGTCGACGCTACGCCGGTGGAAAGTGCGGAAGCAGACTTTCCGCTTCTTCCCTCCGGGCACTCCGGCCGCAGATGTCCCTCGCCTCACGAACGTACGTCATGCCACGAATGTGCTCCGTGTCACCTCGAGGGGTCAGAGGTCGCACGGCGGCGTGCGCGAGGGCGGAAGCTGTCAGGTGTGACCTTCGGTGTGCCCGCCGCCGTCCCACCGCGCGCGCCTCATGTCGAGACGCGGCACATGGCCCTCCGCGGCCCGGCCCGCCTCCTTCAGGGGCGTGCCCTCCGTCCGGTAGTGGCCGAGGGCCCTCAGCTCGTGGCCGGGCAGCAGCACACCGTCCGCGCGGACGACACGCCACCACGGCACCGCTCCTCCGTACAGGGCCATCACACGCCCGACCTGCCGGGGGCCGCCCTCCCCCAGCCACTCGGCCACGTCCCCGTACGTCATGACACGTCCGGGCGGGATCAGCTCGGTCACCTCGAGGACCCGCTCGGCGTACTCGGGCAGGGCGTCCGGGTGCCCCGGACCGCCGTCGGACGGAAGGCTCTCCTGGCTCATCCTGCCCATCCTGCCCCACCCCACCGACAACGTGACGCGCTCGCGCGCGTGCGCACGGCTCGCCCCGGAGCGGCACTTCGGGCAGACTGTGCGGCCCGCGTTCGGACCCTGATGCCTCCTTGTGCCGCTACGGCATGCCACCATCGTGCGGGCGGTGACTGGTGATACAAGATCGAGAAGAGACGATGAAGCAGCAGGGCGCGCACCCCGAGGACACGGAGGGCACCCCTGACGCCTCGTCGCGCCCGGACACCGCGGCCCCCGAGACGGCCCACATCGACGAGGTGGAGGGCGACGAACCGCTGCTCCCCGCGCGGGTGCACCGCCCGTCCGACCTCATGCGGCTCCTGGCGGGCGTACTCGCCGTCGTGGTGCTGCTGGCGATCGCCGCGTTCGCCCACGGCACCACCTCGGGCCTGGAACAGGACATCAACAAGGGCACCGGGCAGGCACCCGACCTGCTCATCAAGATCGCGGGCCTGGCCTCCAGCATCGCGATCCTCCTGGTGCCGGTGGCCTTCGCCATCGAGCGGCTGATCAAACGGGACGGACTGCGGATCGCCGACGGCGTGCTCGCCGCCGTCCTCGCGCACGGTGTGACACTCGCCACCGACCTGTGGGTCGCGCGTGCCGCGCCGGACTCGATCCAGGAGGCGCTCACCCAGCCCTCCCCCGGCGACATCCACGCCCTGACCGACCCGGTGCACGGCTATCTGGCCCCCGTGATCGCGTACATGACGGCCGTCGGGATGTCCCGCAGACCCCGGTGGCGCGCGGTGCTGTGGGTGGTGCTGCTCCTCGACGCCTTCTCGATGCTCGTCACCGGGTACACCACACCGTTCTCCATCATCCTGACGGTCCTGATCGGCTGGACCGTCGCCTACGGGACCCTCTACGCGGTCGGTTCGCCCAATGTGCGCCCCACCGGCCGCACCCTGATGGCGGGCCTGCGCACCGTCGGCTTCCGCCCCGTGACCGCGTCCCGGGTGGAGTCCGGCGACGCCTCCGAGGCCGGGGACCGGGGACGCCGGTACTTCGTCACCCTGGAGGACGGTCCGCCGCTGGACGTCACGGTGGTCGACCGTGAGCAGCAGGCGCAGGGATTCTTCTACCGCGCGTGGCGCAATCTGGCCCTGCGCGGCTTCGCCACCCGCAGCAGCCTGCAGTCGCTGCGCCAGGCGCTGGAGCAGGAGGCACTGCTGGCCTACGCGGCCATCGCGGCCGGCGCCAACGCCCCCAAGCTGATCGCGACCTCCGAACTCGGCCCCGACGCGGTGATGCTCGTCTACGAGCACAGCGGCGGGCGCACCCTCGACTCGCTGCCGGACGAGGAGATCACCGACGAACTGCTGCGCGACACCTGGCACCAGGTACGGGCCCTGCAGTCCCGTCGTATCGCGCACCGCCGGCTGGTGGGCGACGCCATCCTGGTGGATCGTTCCGGCACGGTGATCCTCACCGATCTGCGCGGCGGCGAGATCGCGGCCGGCGATCTGCTGCTGCGCATGGACACCTCCCAACTGCTGGTGACCCTGGGTCTCAGGGTGGGTGCCGAACGCGCGGTGGCCTCCGCGCTGAGCGTCCTCGGCCCCGACACCGTGGCGGACTGCCTGCCGATGCTCCAGCCCATCGCGCTGAGCCGCTCCACGCGCGGGACGCTGCGGCAGCTGGCCCGGGAGCGGGCGGAACGCGAACGTGAGGCGGTCCTGGAAGCCTACCGGCAGTCCAAGCCGGCCCGCGCGGAGCACGGTGCCCACCAGGTCGTGCTCGACAAGCCCGACAAGAAGGCCGTACGCGCGGAGCAGCGGGCCGAGAAGCGGGCCGTCGACGAGGCCATGGAGGAGGCGCGCGAGGAGGACCTGCTCACCCAGATCCGGCACGAGGTGCTGCGGATCCGGCCGCAGGCCCCGGTGGAACCGGCCCGCCTGGAGCGGGTCCGGCCGCGGACCCTGATCAGTTTCATCGCCGGTGCGATCGGCGCGTACTTCCTGCTGACGCAGCTCACCCACATCGAGTTCGGCCCGCTGGTCGAGAACGCGGAGTGGGGCTGGGTGGCCGCGGCGGTGCTGTTCTCGGCGGCCAGTTACGTCGCGGCGGCCATGGCCCTCCTCGGGTTCGTGCCCGAGCGGGTGCCTTTCGTGCGGACCGTGGCGGCACAGGTCGCCGGGTCGTTCGTGAAGATCGTCGCTCCGGCCGCGGTGGGCGGCGTCGCCCTGAACACGCGGTTCCTCCAGCGCGCGGGGGTACGGCCGGGGCTCGCGGTGGCGAGCGTCGGCGCGTCGCAGCTCTTCGGGCTCGGCTGCCACATCCTGATGCTGCTGGCCTTCGGTTATCTCACCGGAACCGAGAAGACGCCCTCCCTCTCGCCGTCCCGCACGGTGATCGGGGGTCTGCTGACGGTGGCGGTGCTGGTGCTCGTGGTGACCTCGGTGCCGTTCCTGCGGAAATTCGTCGTCACGCGCGTGCGGTCGCTCTTCGCGGGTGTCGTGCCGCGCATGCTCGACGTGCTGCAGCGGCCGCAGAAGCTGATCACCGGCATCGGCGGCATGCTGCTGCTGACGGCGTGCTTCGTGATGTGCCTGGACGCCTCGATCCGGGCGTTCGGCGACGAGACGACCTCGGTCAGCATCGCCAGCGTCGCCGTCGTCTTCCTCGCCGGCAACGCACTGGGGTCGGCGGCCCCGACGCCGGGCGGTGTCGGCGCCGTCGAGGCGACCCTCACGGTCGGTCTCATCGCGGTCGGGCTCCCCAAGGAGGTCGCCGCGCCGGCGGTGTTGCTCTTCCGGCTCCTGACGCTCTGGCTGCCGGTGCTGCCGGGCTGGCTGGCCTTCAACCACCTCACCCGCAAGGCGGCCTTGTGAGCGAGGGCCCCTTACCTCGTACGGCCCGTGTCCCGCGCGTCCCGCTCCGGGCGACCGCAGGATGGGACCATGCCCCGCCCCTTCCGTCTGCGTGCCGCCGTCCCGACCGTCTGCGCCGTGCTGCTGTCCGCGCTGCTGGCGGGCTGCGGTGAGGGCGACGACAGGACCGAGGACCTGACGGAGCAGCAGCTCGACTGGAAGGACTGCCCGGCTCCGTCCCAGGAGCAGGGCGGGGACTCCGCCCCGTCACCCCTGCCCGGCGGCCGGGGCGAGTGGAGCTGCGCCACCATGAAGGCACCACTGGACTGGGACGACCCCGAGGGCGACACCATCGGCATCGCACTGATCCGGGCCAGGTCGAGCGGCGCGGCGAGCGAACGCATCGGCTCGCTGATCTTCAACTTCGGCGGTCCGGGCGGCTCGGGCGTCACCGCCCTGCCCGCGTTCGGCGAGGACTACGCGACCCTGCGCACCCGCTACGACCTGGTGAGCTTCGATCCCCGCGGGGTCGGCCGCAGCGCACCCGTGACCTGCCTGGACGACCGGCGGCTCGACGCGTACTTCCAGCAGGACGCCACCCCCGACGACAGCACCGAGCGCACGGAACTCCTGGACGGCACCGAGGAGTTCAACGCGGCCTGCGAGAAGAACTCCGAGCGGGTGCTGCCGCATGTGCGCACCACGGACGCCGCCCGTGACCTGGACCTGATGCGCCAGGTCCTCGGCGACGACACACTGCACTACTTCGGCATCTCCTACGGCACCGAACTCGGCGGCGTCTACGCCCACCTGTTCCCGAAGAAGGTGGGCCGCGCGGTGTTCGACGCGGTCGTCGACCCCACGGAAACCGCGGAACAGGGCTCGCTGGGACAGGCACGGGGGTTCCAGCTCGCGCTCGACAACTACGCCGAGGACTGCGTCTCGAGGACCGGGGAGTGCCCCGTCGGCGACAGCGCGCAGGACGTGAAGGACCGTATCGCCAAACTGCTGAAGGACCTCGACCGCACGCCCGTCCCCGGCGTCTTCCCGCGCGAACTGACCCAGACCGCCGCGACCAACGGGATCGTGCAGGCCCTGTACTCCCAGGACTTCTGGGAGTTCCTCACCGACGGCCTCGAGCAGGCGTACGACGGTGACGGGACGATCCTGATGGTGCTCTCCGACTCGATGAACGGACGCGGCGAGAACGGCGAGTACAACAACCTCGTCCCGGCCAACGTGGCCGTCAACTGCGCCGACGACAAGGCCCGCTACACCTCTGAGGACGTGGAGCGCCGGCTGCCCGAGTTCCGGACCGCGTCCCCGCTGTTCGGGGAGTACCTGGCGTGGGGCATGGTCGGCTGCACCGACTGGGCGGTGCCCGGGGCCGCCGAGCATCCGGATGTCCACGCCCCCGGCGCGGCTCCGATCCTGGTGATCGGCAACACCGGCGACCCGGCCACCCCGTACGAGGGGGCGCGCAGAATGGTGCGGGCGCTCGGTGCGGGCGTGGGTGTGGAGCTGACGTACAAGGGGCAGGGGCACGGGGCTTACAACAGCGAGAACGAGTGCGTACAGGACGCGGTGCACGGCTATCTCCTGGACGGAAAGGTGCCGGCGTCCGGGACCGTCTGCTCGTGAGTGGACCTGCGGTTCAGTACATAACCGCAGGTCAGAGTGTTATCCACAGGCTTCCCCGGCGAGCGGCGGATCTGCCTACCATGGCCTGACCGCCATCCGCGGCACGGTGCGGACGGCCAGCGAGGGGGGAAATGGCACATGACCCGTTTCACACGGTGGACGGCCCTGACGGTCGCCGCCGCGCTGCTGACGGCCGGCTGCAGCGGCGGCGGCTCGTCGGACGACGGCTCCGGCGACGACGGCAAGAGCGGCGGGACGGCGCTCGACTGGGGGCGCTGCCAGGCCTCCGAGGACGCCCCCGCGCCGGACGAGGAGTGGCAGTGCGCCACTCTCCGGGTACCGCTGGACTGGTCGAAGCCGGACGGCTCCACGATCGGGCTGGCGCTGATCCGGGCCAAGGCCACGGGCGACGACCGCCTGGGCTCACTGCTGTTCAACTTCGGCGGGCCGGGCGGGTCCGGCGTGTCGATGATGCCGTCCTACGCCGCCACGGCCTCCGAGCTGCGCGAGCGGTACGACCTGGTGAGCTTCGATCCGCGCGGGGTCGCCGCCAGCGAGGGCATCCGCTGCCGTGACGACAAGAGCATCCAGGCCGCCGAGTCGTCGGTGGACGGCACCCCGGACACACCGGCCGAGGAGCGGACGTTCCTCCAGGACGCCGCCGACTTCGGCAAGGGCTGTCAGGACGCCGCCGGGAAGCTGATGGCCCACGTCTCGACCACCGACACCGCCCGCGACATGGACCGCATCCGGCAGGCCCTCGGCGACGACCGGCTGAACTACTTCGGCATCTCCTACGGCACCGAACTGGGCGGCGTCTACGCCCATCTGTTCCCGGAGAAAGTGGGACGGATGACGCTCGACGCGGTGGTCGACCCCGGCGCCGACACCGTGGGCCACGCCAAGAACCAGACCCGGGGCTTCCAGACGGCCCTCGACAACTACCTGAAGTCCACCGGGCGGGATCCCGAGGAGGGTTCGCGGGAGATCGCGGAGCTGCTGGAGCGGATCGACTCCGACCCGCTGCCGACGTCGTCGTCCGGGCGTGAGCTGACGCAGACACTGGCACTGACCGGCATCATCCTGCCGCTGTACAGCAAGACCAGCTGGCCGGTGCTGACCAGCGCGCTGGAGGCGGCCGAGGAGGGCGACGGCACGGAGCTGCTGGCGCTGGCCGACAACTACAACGAACGCGACACCTCGGGGAGCTACGGCACGACGACCCACTCCCAGCGGGTCATATCGTGCCTGGACGACAAGCAGCGGCCGACCCTGGAGGAGGCGAAGGAGCTGCTGCCCGAGTTCGAGGAGCTCTCGCCCGTGTTCGGGCCCTTCCTCGGCTGGGACACGGCCGGCTGGTGCCACGACTGGCCGGTTCCCGGCCAGTTCGACAACCCGGAGGTGAGCGCGCCGGGCGCGGCGCCGGTCCTGGTGGTGGGCAACACCGGCGACCCGGCCACGCCGTACGAGGGCGCCCGGAAGATGGCGGACGAGCTGGGCGAGGACGTCGGTGTGGTGCTCACCTGGAAGGGCGAGGGCCACGGCGCGTACGGCAGCGGGAGCGACTGCGTCGACTCCACGGTGGACGCGTACCTGCTGGACGGCACGGTGCCCGAGGACGGCAAGATCTGCTCATGACGACGACGGGGGCTCCGCGCACTCGTGGTGCCCGGAGCCCCCGCGTCGGCCCGTGTTCGTACCGGGGTCGGTCAGTAGACCGGCTTCTCCGGCTCGATCTGGTTGACCCAGCCGATCACGCCGCCGCCCACGTGGACGGCGTCGGCGAAGCCCGCGGACTTCAGGACGGCGAGGACTTCCGCACTGCGGACACCCGTCTTGCAGTTCAAGACGATCTTCTTGTCCTGCGGCAGGCTCTCCAGGGCGTTGCCCATGAGGAACTCGTTCTTGGGGATCAGGCGGGCGCCCGGGATGGACACGATCTCGAACTCGTTCGGCTCGCGGACGTCGATGAGCTCGATGCTCTCGCCGTCGTCGATCCACTCCTTGAGCTGCTTGGGAGTGATCGTGGAGTCGGCCGCCGCCGCCTGGGCCTCCTCGGAGACGACGCCGCAGAAGGCCTCGTAGTCGATGAGCTCGGTGACGGTCGGGTTGTCGCCGCAGATCGCGCAGTCGGGGTCCTTGCGGACCTTGACCTGGCGGTACTGCATCTCCAGGGCGTCGTAGATCATGAGTCGGCCGACCAGCGGCTCACCGATGCCGGCGAGGAGCTTGATCGCCTCGTTGGCCTGGATGGAGCCGATGGACGCGCACAGCACGCCCAGGACGCCGCCCTCGGCGCAGGAGGGGACCATGCCGGGGGGCGGGGGCTCCGGGTAGAGGCAGCGGTAGCAGGGGCCGTGCTCGGACCAGAAGACCGACGCCTGGCCGTCGAAGCGGTAGATCGAGCCCCACACGTACGGCTTGTTCAGCAGCACGCAGGCGTCGTTGACCAGGTAGCGGGTCGCGAAGTTGTCCGTGCCGTCGACGATCAGGTCGTACTGGCTGAACAGGTCCATCACGTTGTCGGCCTCGAGCCGCTCCTCGTGGAGGACCACGTTCACGTACGGGTTGATGCCCTTGATCGTGTCACGCGCGGACTCGGCCTTGGGGCGGCCGATGTCGGACTGGCTGTGGATGATCTGGCGCTGCAGGTTCGACTCGTCGACCTCGTCGAACTCCACGATGCCGAGCGTGCCCACGCCCGCCGCGGCCATGTACATCAGACCCGGCGAACCCAGGCCGCCGGCGCCCACAAAGAGCACCTTGGCGTTCTTCAGCCGCTTCTGCCCGTCCATGCCCACGTCGGGGATGATCAGGTGGCGGGAGTACCTGCGGACCTCGTCTACGGTGAGCTCGGGGGCCGGCTCGACCAGGGGTGGCAACGACACGGGGACTCCGTTGGTCGGTCAATCACTACAGTTGTTCTTCGCCTAACAGTGCCATGGCCTTTTTCATTCCGAGACACCCGTTCCGATACGCGAGACGATGTCGTCCCAGTAGCCGGGCAGGGGCTCCCAGGGGGCAGTGCGGGCACGGTGACCCGCGTGGTGGGTGTGGTCCGTGAAGTAGATCGTCGCGGCGCCCTGCCAGCGGGCGATGCGCAGGGCCTCGTCCAGGTGCGGGCGGGGTACCCCGTGCACGAAGTGGCAGAAGCGTTCGGGCGGGTGGTCGGCGGTCCACTCCGCCACCTGCGACCAGCGGTAGTCGTTCCACGGGCCGGAGAAGGTGACCAGCTGGTCGGCGTGCTCGGCGTATCCCGGGTACGGGTGGGTGCCGTGGCCGAGGACGATGTGGGCGTCGTGGAGCGCCCGGAGTGTGGTGATCGTGCGCCGGACCTCGGGGAGCGCGGCCCGGTCGGCGGGGCAGCGGTCCAGCAGGAAGCCGTCGACCTGGTACCAGTCCATGAAGCGGTGGGCGTCCGAGAGCACCTCGCCGAACGTACGGAGGCCGTACGCCGTGTCGAGGTGGCCGAGGACGCGGACACCGGCGTTGCGGAGGCGGCCGGCCGCTTCCAGGCACCGCGGGTCGGGTCGGGCGCCGGGGCCGTCGGCCACGTCGAGGACGACCCAGTGCAGAGGGATGCCCGGACGGGTGAGTTCGCTCCACTCGGCCGGGGCGACGAGGGGGTGCGCGAGGCCGGGGACGCCGAAGCCCGTGCGGACGCCGGTGCTCGCCGTGCCGGCTTTGACGCTGGTCAGATACGGCATGCCGCCTCCATCCAGATGTCGGCGAGGGACTCCTCGAGGTTGATCCGGGGGCGCCAGCCGAGGCGGTCGCGGGCGGTGCGGACGTCGGCCTGCTGCCAGCTGCCGCAGCCGTCGGGGTACGGGAAGGCGACGGGGGTGGTGTGGTGGTCGGGGTCGGGGCGGGGGGGGCCGATCGTGGGGCGGGTGGGGGGGG
>NZ_NCTE01000719.1:10576-11420 GCF_002114215.1 Streptomyces sp. 13-12-16
AGCCGGCCACCCTGGCGAGGATTCCGGCGGCGTCGCGGAGGCGGACGGCGCGGCCCGAGCCGATGTTGATGACGCCCTGCGCGGCGGAGAGGGAGGCGGCGTGGACGGCGCGGGCCACGTCGCGGACGTCGACGAAGTCCCGTTGTGCGCCGAGGCCGCCGAGCTTCAGCTCGCTGTCGCCGGACTGCATGGCGCGGCGCATCGCCTCGGCGAGGCGGCCGAGGGGGGAGCCGGCGGGGGTGCCGGGGCCGACGGGTGAGAAGACCCGGAGGACCACGGCGTCCAGGCCGGAGCCGAGGACCAGCTCGGTGGCGGCGAGTTTGCTGACGCCGTAGGGGCCGCCGGGGCGGGGGACGGCGTCCTCCGCCGTGGACGAGCCGGGCTGGCTGGGGCCGTACTCCGAGCCGCAGCCGATCTGTACGAGCCGTGCGCCGCAGCCGCTGCGGCGGAGGGCCTCGCAGACGGTGGCCACGGCGACGGTGTTGTGCCGGGTGAGTTCGCGGGCGCCGCCTCTCGTGGTGCCGGCGCAGTTGACGACCACACCGGGGTGGACGGCGTCGAGGAAGCGGGTGAGGGCGCCGGGGCTGCCGGTGGCGAGGTCGAAGCGGACGTCGGCGTCGTCGCCGCGGCCGAGGGCGGTGAGCTGGACGGCGGGGTCGGCGAGGAGGCGGTCGGCCACGAAGCGGCCGATGTAGCCGTTGGCTCCGATCAGGAGGACTCTCATCGGGCGACTCCTTCGGCGTCCGGGGTGGTCATGTGGGGTTCTCCTTCGGGTGCGTTTCCTGTGGCGCAAGCGCCTGATGTCGGTGGGCGGGGCGGAGTCGTCGGCGACTGCGGCCCGCCG
>NZ_NCTE01000720.1 GCF_002114215.1 Streptomyces sp. 13-12-16
GCCCCGGCTCCGGGCCCGCCCCGACCGCGACCCCGCTCGGCGGCTGTGGGCCCGCCCCGCCCGGCCGGCTCCGGACCCGCCCCGCCATGGCGGCTGTGGGCAGTCGTTCCGCGGGGCGATGGGGGCACCTCCCATGCCCTTCAGGCAATGGGGGAGGGTGGGCACAGCCACCGACACCGGGCCACCGCCCGGGAAACGCCCACCGCACCCCGGCGCGGACACGGAACGACGGGGCCCGGGAACCCCCAGACCCCGTCGCCGTGACAGAAGCCGGCGCCAGGCCGGTCCTCAGCCGACCGGCAGCCCCTTCACGGGCGCACCCTTGGTGAGGGACCCGGCGGCCTTCTTCACGGTCTTGCCGGCAACCGGCGCCACCTTGTCGGCACCACCCGTGGTCTTCGTGACGTCCCGCGTCACGTCGTCCACGGTGTCGCCGGCGGCCCCGTCCACAGCGGTCAGCCCGCCGAGGTTCGGCGCGGCCGGCAGCTCCGGAGCCGCACTGGCGGAACCGGCCGCGCCGACCCCGGCGGCCGCTCCCGCAGCAACGAGCAACGCGGCACGGGCGATCCGACGGGTCAGGGGGAGGGACATGGTGCTCCTTCGACGGGAGAGAACGCTGACGCCGTGACTACCGTCCGACCGCCGGGAAGGTTGCGGCGGGGCAACGCAAAGAGTTGGCAATGCGTCGCATTATCGGCTGTACGTGACGCCTGCGGGTGACTCCCCGCACGCCTGCGCGGTCGCGGGTCGCGGGTCGCGCGGACCGCGCTACGGCGTCGTCGTGATGGTCACGACCCCCGCACCGCCCGCGACCCCCGAGCCCTCCGCGTTCTTGCCGTCCACCGGCCGCCACCGGCTGTCGGTGTGCCCGGCCGTCCACTCCCGCCCCGCGTACGACACCCGCTTTATGCGCAGCTCGGAGGCGTTGGCCACGGCCCAGTGGGCCAGCTGCCAGCCACGCGCCCCGGCATCGGCGCCCTCCTCGGCGATGACCGGAAGCCGCACGGTCCCCCCACCGGAGTCCACCGGAGCCCTCTTCGAGGGCGAGGGCGACGGTGAGGGCGAGGACACGGCCCCCACCTCCGCACCGGCCGGCTCCAGCGCGTCCCGCCCGAAGTCCCGTGCCAGCGCCGCCCGCACCGCGTCCGCACCCGCCGCCCGCGTCGCCGCCGGCCGGCCCTCG
>NZ_NCTE01000072.1 GCF_002114215.1 Streptomyces sp. 13-12-16
GCGAGCGCGAGCCGCTCCCGGGCGGCGTCGGGGGAGCCCTGCCGCGGCCCGGGCCGGACACCCGCGACCGCCGCCGGTTCCGCGTCCCGGCGCTCCGCACCCTCCTCGACCGCCCGCCGGATCGCGCCCAGCTCCCGCTCCATCTCCTCCGCCTCCGGGAAGTTCTCGTCCCGCTCCAGCAGTACACCGGGAGGGGAGACCCGGGAGGCGAGGTCGGTGAGGACCGCGAGCACGGGCTCCGGAACCGGGTGCGCGTGGCTGTCGTGCCACACGCCGTCCCGCTCGAACCCGCCCGCGACATGGACGTACGCGATGGCCTCCAGGGGCAGTCCGTCGAGCGCCTCGGCCGGGTCCTCGCCCCGGTTGACGTGGTTGGTGTGCAGGTTGGCGACGTCGATGAGGAGCCGTACGCCGGTCCGGTCGGCCAGTTCGTACAGGAACTGTCCCTCGGTCATCTCCTCGCCGGGCCAGGAGATCAGCGCGGCGATGTTCTCCACGGCGAGCGGCACGGGCAGCGCGTCCTGCGCGATGCGGACGTTCTCGCACAGCACGTCGAGGGCGTCGCGGGTGCGCGGCACGGGCAGCAGGTGCCCGGCCTCGATCGGCGACGACGCGGTCAGCTCCCCGCCCGCCCGGACGAACGCGATGTGCTCGGTGACGAGCGGCGACCGGAGCGTCTCGGCCCGCTCGGCGAGGGCGGCCAGCCGTCCCCCGTCGGGCCGTTCGGCCCCGCCGAGACCCAGCGAGACCCCGTGCGGTACGACGGTCACCCCCCGCTCGCGCAACCGCGTCAGCGACTCGGGCAGATGCCCGGGGCACACGTTCTCGGCCACGACCTCGACCCAGTCGATCCCCGGCATGCGCTCGACGGCCTCCGCGATCTCCGGCCGCCACCCGATCCCCGTCCCCAGTCGCACCATCGTCCCCTCCTCCACCGGCGTGTCCGGCCCCCCGTAGGTGAGGGGGATATGGCCCCCCGGCGCACCCCCGAACCGTGCCCAGGCCACCTTCAGAGGAACATTTGAGGTTAGGGGCGCGCCGTCCGCGCGAAGCCGGCGAGCGCACGGAAGTCGTCCTCCCGGAGCCCGATCCGCGGATCGACGTGGTGCAGCAGCCCCGCTCCGGGGTGGTGGGCGGCCACGTACGCCCGGTCGAGTTCGCCCTGTTCGTCGTCCACCCAGGCGAAGGGCCGCCCGCCGGCGTGCTCCACCAGCGGGCCGGTCTTCCAGTGCACCCCGTCGGGCCGTTCCCGCAGCAGGGCGTCACCGAAGTCGACGAAGGGAAGCTCGGGCAGTCCGAGCCGGGGACCTATCCACCGGTTGGCGTCCCCCATCCAGGTCGTGGCCCAGCACAGCTCGTACCCGAGCCGCAGGAGAGCCGGCCCGTGCGCCGGATCGAGCCACACCCGCAACGGCCGCCGGGACGACGACAACCCCCGTTCCACCGGCACCCTGAGCGTGACGTACCCGGCGGGGCGTCTCTCCGGCTTGGCCGCGTAGGGATTGAGGGGTCCGTCCACGTCCAGAAAGAGCAGCGGTCGGTTCACGGTGCCTCCCTGGTCATCCGCTCGTGAGCACCCACGGCTGAGGTCCGGGTCTCAGCCGGCCCGGCCGAGCGCGACGACGCGGGAGCCGGGAGTGAAGTCGGCGAAGGACCGTTCCCAGGTCTCGCCGGGCCAGTGGTAGGTCACGCGGCCCTCGGCGGGCCGGTAGCGGGCGGTGCAGACCGTCCCCAGCCCCTCGTCGTACGCGTACTGGTACAGCGGCGGCTCCAGCATCGCCCCCTCCGCCGTCCGGTCCTCCTCGGTCATCCACTCCTCGGCACGCGGCCACATGGCCCGTACGTGGCCGGCCCAGCGGCCGTCGCCGCCGTCGCCGACGTCGATGGCACGGAAGGTCCTCCGCAGCGGGCCCATTCCGGTCGCTCCCTTACGGGCCTCGGGTGAAGTAGGGGCAACCTACTTGATTTCAGGGGCAATTCCCTGACCCGTATCGCCGACGTCGCCAACACCGCATCCGTCCCTCCGACTCTGTCCTCCGACCGGACCCGCCGGGTGGTCCGGCATGTGCCAGGATGCGGTGAACTGGCGTTCGGGAGACGCGTTCAACGGGGGGACGGCATGAACCAAGGGGAGCGGGCGGTGCCCGGACCGGTGGTCGCCGCCGGGGTCGTCGGGGCGCTGGCCGTCGCCGCCCTCGTGCTGCGGCCCGCCGAAGGGCTGCTGCACCCCGGCAAGGGGCCGCTCGGTCACTGGGGCTTCGTCGCGATCGGGGCGTCCGTCGCCTGGACGGCCGGAGTCATGCTGGCCGTCGATCGCCTTCGCCACCGGATCGGCGCCGGCCGCACCGTGCTGTCACCGGGCGAGGAACGGCTGCGGGAGGCCGCCGTGCCGCTGCTGTTCACCGGGGCGGCCGTCATCGGCGTCCTGGCCCTGGTCCTGCACCGGTTCGACCACGACAGCACACCGCCCGGCACCACCACCCCACCGGGGAACCTCCCGCCGCCCTCCCCGCCACCGGGCCTCGACAGGCCGTTGCCCGAGGAGGGTTCGGGACACGGTCCCTCCCTGCCGCTGCACCTCCTGCTCGGTCTGCTGGCCGCGGTCGTCGTCGTGGTCGTCACGGTGGCCGTCGTACGGCGGCTACGACGGCACGGGCTGACGGTGCCGCGGCCCCCCGGCCCCGCGGGCACCCCGGCGGAGGACGACGACGCGAGGCTGCTCCTGTCCGCCGTGCGCTCGGGCCGCCGCGCCCTGGCCGACACCGGTGACGCCCGGGCGGCCGTCATCGCCTGTTACGCCGCGATGGAGGACGCCCTCGTCGCGTCCGGCGTGCAGCGGCGCGCCTCCGACAGCCCCTCCGACCTGCTCACCCGCGCCGCCGGCGCAGGCCTCGCCCCGACTCCGGCCGCACCGCGTCTCACCGCGCTGTTCCGCGAGGCCCGTTACTCCTCGCACCCGATGGACGGCTCGCACCGTGAGGCCGCGGCCGACGCCCTGGAGGAGATCGCCTCGCTGCTCCAGGACCGGGAGGCCGGACGGTGAGCCGGGCCGTGGAAAGGACTTCGGGACGGGACATGCTCACCCCGCGCCGGCTCGGGCTGCTCGGCGGCGCGGTCGCCGGCTCCGGTGTCCTGCTCGTCCTGCTCCTCGACGGACTCCGGGCGGCCGGGGCCGTCGTGACCGTGCTCGTCGTCACGGCGCTGCTCGTCGCCCGGTACGTCGCCGGGGCGGGCGCCTTCGACTCCGGACGGCGGGACGAGGTGAGGCTGTTGCGGACACGGGCGCCGGGCATGGGCGAGTGGCGACGGAACGTGGGGACCGCCACGGGACCCGACGGCGCCCTCTACTACCGCGCGGTGCTCCGGCCCGAACTGCGCCGCCTGTACACCGCCGTACTCGCCGAGCACCACCATGTCTCGCTCGACCACCAGCCCCGGCGTGCCGCCGAGCTGGTCGGACCCGAGCTGTGGCCGTGGCTGGGACACGGGACACCCCGGACCGGACCCGACGGCGACGTTCCCCTGGACGTGCTGCGCCGTCTCGTCGACCGGCTCGAGGCACTCGGCGCACCCCGTACACGCAACCCCCGTACTCGTAAGGAAGAGACCACGTGACGAGTTCCTCCACGCCTCAGCCCCGCACCGCCGGGGAGGTCGGCGAGCAGGCCGGTGCCGTACTGCGCGAGATCGGCCGCGCCGTCGTCGGCAAGTCGGACGCCCTCGAACTGGTGATGCTGGCCGTGCTGGCCGGCGGGCACGTCCTCGTCGAGGACCTGCCGGGGCTCGGCAAGACGCTCCTCGCGCGGTCCTTCGCCACCACGCTCGGCCTGGACTTCCGCCGGATCCAGTTCACGCCCGACCTGCTGCCGTCGGACGTCACCGGAACGCCGCTGTACGACCAGCGCACCGGCAGGATGGTGTTCCACCCCGGCCCGGTCTTCACGCACCTCCTGCTCGCCGACGAGATCAACCGGACGCCGCCCAAGACACAGGCCGCGTTGCTGGAGGCGATGGCCGAGTCGCAGGTGACCGTGGACGGCGAGACCCGGCCGCTCGCCGACCCGTTCCTGGTGATCGCGACCGCCAACCCGGTGGAGTACGAGGGCACCTACTCCCTGCCCGAGGCCCAGCTCGACCGGTTCCAGCTGCGCGTGCGGATGGGATACCTGGCCGCCTCGGAGGAGATGGCGATGCTGCGGGCCCGGATCGACCGGGCCGCACCCGAGGCCGTACTCGAAAGGCTCGCGGGACCGGACGACGTCGTGGCGTGGCGGGCGGTCGTGGAGCGCGTGGAGATCGACGACGACCTGCTGGAGTACGCCGTCGCACTCGTCGGCGCGACCCGCGACCACCCCCAGATCAGCATCGGCGCCTCGCCGCGCGGCGGTCTCGCCCTGGTGCAACTCGCGCGCGCCCGCGCCGTGCTGGACGGCCGGGACTACGTCGTCCCGGAGGACGTCAAGGGCCTCGCGGTGCCCGCGCTGGCCCACCGGGTGTCGTTGCGACCGGAGTTGTGGGTGCGCGAGATGTCCACGGACGACGTGCTGCGGGAGATCGTCGACAGCGTCGGCACGCCGTCCACGCGGCGTACGGCCGCCGTGTCGTCGTGACCCCGCCCGCGCCGCGGCCGAGCGCCGCGGTGGTCCGCGCCCTGGAGGGGCGCAGCGGTCCGGCGCAGCCACC
>NZ_NCTE01000721.1 GCF_002114215.1 Streptomyces sp. 13-12-16
CGCGTCCGCCGCGTCACGCACGTACGGCTCAAGACCCCCGCCCAGCGCGACCGCCCCCGCCCGCGTCGCCGCCGCGGCCGACGCGTGCCGCGCCATCACCGCGTCCAGCCCCGCCGCCTCGATCCGTTCCACGCACGCTTCCAGCGCCAGCATCTCCAGCTGCGCCGGAGCGTGCAGCAGCGCCTTGCGCCCGCCGTCGATCCAGCGCTCCTTCCAGTCCAGCAGCGACAGGTACGACCGGCGCGGCGCCCGGGGGTTCGCCGCCATCCGCGCCCACGCCCGCTCGCTCACCGACACCGCCGACACCCCGGCCGGGCCGCCCATCGCCTTCTGCGCCCCGATCACGCACAGGTCCACGCCCCACGCGTCCGGCAGCACCGGCTCCGCCCCGATCGACGCCACCGCGTCCAGGTAGAACAGCGCCCCGTGCGCCCGTACCACCTCGCCGATCTCCGCGACCGGGTTGGTGTTCCCGGTCGCCGCCTCCGCGTGCACCAGGGACACGAAGTCGATCTCCGGGTGCTCGGCGAACGCGGCCCGGACCTGCCCGGCCGTCACCGCCGTGTGGAACGGCACCGGCAGGTCGATCACGGTGGCGCCGCAGTCCCGCAGCCAGTCGCCGAAGGTCTGCCCGTAGGGGCCGGTGATGACGTTCAGCGCGGTCGTGCCGGGACCGGCGGTCGCGCGGATCGCGCCCTCCAGCGGCAGCAGCGCCTCACCCTGCATGATCACGACGTCCTGCCCGGTGCTCAGCAGCCGTGCCACCCGGTCCTCGACCGACGCGAAGTGCGCGGCGCTCAGCGGGGGCAGATCGAGGAGAAGGTGGGTCACGGCGGTGCTCTCTTTGCTCGGCGGCTGCGTGGGTACGTACGACGAGGTCGAGGGTAGACCTTCGCCCGGAGGGGAGCCCGACCGCACGGTTCGCAGGCCGGACGCCCTCGCGGCCATCGGTTTGGTTTGAGGCCCTCAAACCCGTCCTTATAATCGGAACTCACAGTTCCCTGACAGGAGGCTCCCGTGAAGACGCTCCCCGGCCGCCGGACCCGTGTGCCGGCCGCCCTCATCGCGACGGCCGGACTGGTCCTCCTGACCGCCTGCACCTCCAGCGACGACGGAGGCGGCTCCAAGACCGCCGCCGGCGGTGTCGAGGTCGTCAAGGCGGGGCAGCTCACCACCTGCACCCACCTCCCGTACCCGCCCTTCCAGTCGGAGATCGACGGCAAGGTGCAGGGCTTCGACGTCGCGCTGATCGACCTGGTCGCCGACGACCTCGGGGTGAAGCAGCAGATCCTCGACACGCCCTTCGAGAACTTCAAGACCGGCGCCTTCCTCAACTCCGGCGAGTGCGACCTGGCCGCGGCCGGCATGACCATCACCGAGGAGCGGAAGAAGAACGTCGACTTCTCCGACCCGTACTTCAACGCCACCCAGGCCGTCCTCGTCGACAAGGACAGCGGGGTCACCTCCCTCGCCGACGTGAAGTCGAAGAACGTCAAGCTGGGCGCGCAGGCGCAGACCACCGGCGAGGACCACGTCAAGGGCGAGGGCTTCGACCCGGTCTCCTTCGAGTCCTCCGACGCCGTCCTCAACGGCCTGCGCACCGGCCAGGTCAAGGCCGTCGTCATCGACTACCCCGTCGTCCAGGGCTGGCTGAAGGACAAGGCCAACGCCGACGCCTTCACGGTCGCCGAGCAGATCGACACCGGCGAGGAGTACGGCTTCACGGTGAAGAAGGGCAACACGGCCCTGCGCGAGGCCGTGAACAAGGCGCTCGCGGACGCCAAGGCCGACGGCACGTACAAGAAGCTGTACGAGCAGTGGATCGGCCCGTACGACGAGTCCGCCGCCTCGCCGGCCGCGTCCTGATCCCATGGCCGACACGGAGGAGCTGCCGCTCCAGCCGAAGAAGAAGGGCCTGACCAGGCGCCAGAAGCGCAGCCTGTCGCGCGGCATCCAGTACACCGTGTTCGTCGCGGCCGTGATCGCCTTCGCGGTCACGGCCGACTGGGGACGGCTGCAGAACCAGTTCGCGCAGGCCGACATCGCCGAGCGGATGTTCCCCGAGGTCATCACGCTGGCGCTGAAGAACACCGTGCTCTACACGGTCACCGGCTTCGCCGTCGGGCTCGCCCTCGGCATGGTGATCGCGCTGATGCGGCTGTCGTCCGTCGGCCCGTACCGCTGGCTGGCCGGCGTCTACATCGAGATCTTCCGGGGCCTGCCCGCCCTGCTGATCTTCATCTTCATCGGCGTCGCCGTGCCGCTCGCCTTCCCCGGTACGGAGATCGTCGGCGGTACCTACGGCAAGGTCGCCCTCGCGCTCGGCCTGGTGGCCGCCGCGTACATGGCGGAGACGATCCGGGCCGGCATCCAGGCGGTGCCCAAGGGGCAGATGGAGGCGGCCCGTTCGCTGGGCTTCTCGCCCGCCCGCGCCATGGTCTCCATCATCGTCCCGCAGGCCTTCCGCATCATCCTGCCGCCGCTCACCAACGAACTCGTCCTGCTCTTCAAGGACTCCTCGCTGGTGCTGTTCCTCGGCGTCACCCTGGAGGAGCGCGAACTGTCCAAGTACGGCCGCGACCTGGCCAGCCAGACCGCCAACTCCACCCCCATCCTGGTGGCCGGCCTGTGCTACCTGCTGATCACCGTCCCGCTCGGCTTCGTCGTGCGCCGTATGGAGGCCAAGGCCCAGGAGGCCGTGAAATGACCCCGAGCCGACCGGAGATCCGCGTCAGCGGTCTGCACAAGTCCTTCGGCGACAACCAGGTGCTGCGCGGCATCGACCTGGAGATCGGCCAGGGCGAGGTCGTCTGCGTCATCGGCCCGTCCGGGTCGGGCAAGTCGACCCTGCTGCGGTGCGTGAACCTCCTGGAGGAGCCCAGCAAGGGCCAGGTCTTCGTCGGCGGTACGGAACTCACCGACCCGGACGTCGACATCGATGCCGTACGCCGCCGCATCGGCATGGTCTTCCAGCAGTTCAACCTCTTCCCGCACCTCACGGTGGTCGAGAACCTCACGCTGCCGCAGCGCAGGGTGCTGCGCAGGGGCAAGGCGGAGGCCGCGAAGGTCGCCGCGGAGAACCTGGGGCGCGTGGGCCTCGCCGAGAAGGCGGACGCCTACCCCTCCTCCCTCTCCGGCGGCCAGCAGCAGCGCGTGGCCATCGCCCGCGCGCTGGCCATGGGCCCCGAGGTCATGCTGTTCGACGAACCGACCTCGGCGCTCGACCCCGAACTGGTCGGCGACGTCCTGGCCGTCATGCGGATGCTCGCGAACGAGGGCATGACGATGATGGTCGTCACCCACGAGATGACCTTCGCCCGCGAGGTCGCCGACCGGGTCGTCTTCATGGACGGCGGAGTGATCGTCGAGGACGGCACCCCCGAGCAGGTCATCGGTCACCCCCGCCACGAACGCACCCGCCACTTCCTCTCCCGCCTCCTCGACCCCGCCATGGCGGACGTGGAGGAGGAGACCTCGGACCAGGTGGGCAAGTCCGGGTAGCGGCTGACTAGGGTGCCGGGTATGAGCGAACGCGCGGTGCTGCACGTGAAGGGGCGGATCCTCGTCGGCCCGGACGAGGTCCGCGACGAGCTGTGGGTCGTCGGCGGGCGGATCTCCTACGACCGTCCCGCCGGCGCCCGCGACGTCCGCACCGTCGACGGCTGGGCGCTGCCCGGCCTCGTCGACGCCCACTGCCACGTGGGCCTCGACCGGCACGGCGCGGTCCCCGAGGACGTCGCCGAGAAGCAGGCGCTCACCGACCGCGACGCCGGCGCCCTGCTGCTGCGCGACGCGGGCTCGCCCTCCGACACCCGGTGGACCGACGACCGCGACGACCTCCCGAAGATCATCCGGGCCGGCCGGCACATCGCTCGCACCCGCCGCTACATCCGGAACTACGCCTGGGAGGTCGAGCCCGACGACCTCGTCGCGTACGTCGCGCGGGAGGCCCGGCGCGGCGACGGCTGGGTGAAGCTGGTGGGCGACTGGATCGACCGCGACCTGGGCGATCTGTCGGCCTGCTGGCCGCGCGGCGCCGTCGAGGCGGCGATCGCCGAGGCGCACCGGCTGGGCGCCCGCGTCACCGCGCACTGTTTCGCCGAGGACCCCCTGCGGGACCTGGTCGAGGCCGGCATCGACTGCGTCGAGCACGCGACGGGCCTGACCGACGACACCATCCCGCTCTTCGCCGAACGGGGCGTCGCGATCGTCCCGACCCTCGTCAACATCGCCACCTTCCCCGCGCTCGCCGACGGCGGCGAGTCCAAGTTCCCCCGCTGGTCGGCCCATATGCGCCGGCTCCACGAACGCCGCTACGACACCGTGCGCTCCGCGTACGACGCCGGCGTCCCCGTGTTCGTCGGTACGGACGCCGGCGGCACCCTCCCGCACGGCCTGGCGGCCGACGAGGTCGCGGAACTGGCCAAGGCCGGCCTCCCGCCGGTCGAGGCGCTCGCGGCCGGGACCTGGGCGGCCAGGAAG
>NZ_NCTE01000722.1 GCF_002114215.1 Streptomyces sp. 13-12-16
GGTGTCCTGGACGCCGGCTTCGACGGTCTCCCAGTCGGTTTCGCCGAAGGCGTGTCCGGCGTAGCGGGACAGCGGCTCGAGGAAGCCGCGCAGGTCGCGGTCCATGATCCAACCGGTGATCGGCCCGGTCACGCGCCCTCCGTCCCCGTCACCGCAGCGCCGGGTGGTCCGCCACCACCGTGCAGGAGCCCGGGGCGATCTCCGTGAAGCCCGCGTCGCGGACCGTGGGGAGGCCGCCGGCCGTCAGGGCGGGCCAGTGGGCGGGGTCGGCGGTGCGGACCGCCAGGGGGAAGCCGGTGGCGTGCCACGTCGCGCGGGCCTCGTCGGTCAGTTCCCACCAGGCCAGTTGGGCGGCGTGGCCCGCCTGGGCCATGGCCTTGCCGGCCGACATGCCGAGGGCGGGGTTCAGCCAGAGGACGGGGGCCGCCGGGTCCGCCGGGGGCACGGGGTCGGGGTCGTCGAGGTCGGTTCCGGAGACCTGGAGGCGGGCCAGCTCCTTGGGCCAGCCGTCCAGGGGGACGGGCGGGAAGACGCGGACCTCCGCCGACTTGCCGGTGACCGTGATCCCCGGGAGGGCCTCCGCGCGGCGCCACTCCGCGCCGCGTGCCCGGCGCACCACCTTGCGGATGCGGGCGTCCTGCCAGTCGCGCATCGCCCGCGCCCACTCGCCCTCGCCGACCGAGCGCTCGTCGGTCAGCATCACCAGCACCGCGCGGGCCGCCGTCTCCAGGGCGTCCGTACGGGCCGGGGGCGCCGCCCGCTCGATGCGGACCACCAGGGGCAGGACGAACTGGGGTGCCTCGTCGCGGGCGCCCGGGTCGGGGCGGAAGGGGCTGTCGGCGGCAGGGGTTCGGTTATCGCTCACGGGGCCAGTGTGCCAACCCGCGCGGGAGTGCCGTCAGCCCGAGCAGGACGTGCGTTCCGCCTCGCGCCACTCGCAGACCGGGCACAGCGTGATGCCCTTGTACGACTCCGGGTACTCCGTCGGCTCCCGGCACAGCACGCACGCCGCGTACGGCGGGCCGTCGGCCCTGGGCGGCCGGGTGACGTCGATCAGGCAGTAGTCGTTGTCGGTGTCGCTCATGACTCCAGCGTAGGGACTCCGGCGCGAGGATTCCGGCACAGGGGTTCCGGCACGGGGTCCCGGCACGGGGTCCCGGCGCAGGGCGGCTCAGCCCCGGCCGTTCGCCGCCGCGATCAGTTCGGAGACCTTCACGAAGCGGTAGCCCCGGCGGCGCAGCTCCGGGACGATCCTCCGTACCGCCCGTTCCGTCGTCGGGGCCGCGCTGCGGGTGCAGTGCAGGACGACCACCGAGCCGGGGCGTACGCCCTCCAGCACCTGCCGGGCCACCGCCTCCGCGTCCGTGGCGAACGCGTCGCCGCCGACCACGTCCCACTGCACGGCCGTCACCCCGGCCGGGGTCAGCGCCTTGAGCGCCGTACGGTCGTAGCAGCCGCCGGGGAAGCGGAAGTACGGCTTCGGATCGTCCACGCCCACCTTCCGGAACACCGCGTACGCCCGTTCCACGTCCGTCCGCATCCGGCCGGCGGAGACGGTCGGCAGGCCGTAGCAGTCACCGGTGAACGCGTAGTGGCTGTAGGAGTGGTTGGCGACCTCGAAGAGCGGGTCCCGGCCGATGGAGCGGGCCTGGTCCGGGTACTCCTCGGCCCAGCGGCCCGTCATGAACACCGTGGCCGGCACCTTCAGCGCGCGCAGGGCTGCGATGAGCCGGGGGTGGTCGAAGTGCTCGCCCGCCGCCGCCCTCGGGCCCTGGTCGGCGGTCATGTCGGCGTCGAAGGTGAGGGCGACCGTCCGGCCGCCGGTGCGCGGGCCGTTGCGGAAGACCGGGGTCAGGCCGGACGGGCCCGGGGCGAGCGTGGGAGGGACCGAGGGGGAGGAGGGCGCGGAGGGCGCCGGCCGGGGGGCCTGCTGCGGGGCGGGGCGGGGGGTGGCGCAGGCG
>NZ_NCTE01000723.1:0-3760 GCF_002114215.1 Streptomyces sp. 13-12-16
GCCGGCGCAGCCGGTCATCGACGACGGCCGCTACCGGGCCGCCCTGGCCGCAGGCCGGCCCGACCGGCGGCCGCTGTTCACCGGCGCGGACGGGGCAAGCCCGTCTGGCCGGACGGGCAGCGTGAGGAGGTCGACGCGATCGTGCCGGCCACCGGCTACCGGCCTGACCTGCCCTACCTCGCCGGGCTCTGCGGCGCCCTCGACGCCGGAGGGAACCCACAGCACCGCGAGGGCCTCGCCACCGGCGTGCCGGGGCTGGCGTTCGTCGGGCTGGAACGGCAGCGCAGCCTGTCGTCGAACTCGCTGCGCGGTGTCGGCCGGGACGCAGAACGGGTCGCCCGGCGCCTGGCCGCCCATCTCACACGTCGGTGACGGGCCTCCCACACTGGTTCGACATGTGTCAACATAGACGCATGTCGAATGCCAAGGTGCTGCCGCTGCTCGAGCCCGCCGACGGCCAGGTCGCGCCGTGCTGCCCGCCGCTGACCGAGCGCCCGATGACCGCCGACGAGGCCGAGACCGCCGCACGGATGTTCAAGGCCCTCGGTGACCCGGTCCGGCTCCGACTGTTCTCCGCAGTGGCCTCGCACGAGGGCGGCGAGGCGTGCGTGTGCGACATCTCAGACGTCGGCGTCTCCCAGCCCACCGTCTCCCACCACCTGAAGAAGCTCAAGGAAGCCGGGCTGCTCACATCCGAGCGACGCGGCACCTGGGTCTACTACCGCGTCGAGCCGTCAGTGCTCGCCGCCATGGGCCAACTGCTGGTCGGTGCACCGGCTGCGGCATGACCACACTCGGACGCCCGCCGGCGGCGCCCAGCCCGCGGTGCCACCGGGCAGTTGCCAAAACCGGTAGTCGACGGGGCGGGCGGTTGCCATCCTGACGGGACGGAGGAAGCAGAAGACCGGTTGAGCCTGCCCCGGCCTCGCTGGGCAAACGCCGAGATCGCCGTCTGGTGCGGTGCCGGCGAGGACGATCTCGCCCTCGCCGGCGGCTACCTGCGAGTCGCCGGGACCGCCGCCCGACACTGGATCGCCCACGGCCCGGACGACCGGCTTCCCCTCCCGATCCCCCTACGACTACCGGCACAGCCTCGAACTGTCGCTGAAGTGGCTGATCCGCAAGGCCGCCCAGTGCGCGCTGCGCGAGGGCTACGCAGGAGAAGAAGACCTCGGCCCCGACCAGTCGGACAAGCGTCTGCGCACGCACGACGTCAGGAGACCGGCTGACTGCCTCGACCGGTACCTGGCCCTGCTGGACCTGCCCAAGGTCGAACAGCGTATCGATCCGGAGTCCTGGAGCCAGCTGAACTGGCTCGACAGCGAGGATGCGACAGGCGAGACCTACCGGTACGCCGTGGTCGGCCACGGCGCCGGCCGGGCTCCCGCCCGGCCCGTGCAGCAGAACGTCGACTTCTACGAGCAGGACCCGCCCGGCGCCGCCTCCGCGTCCAGGATCACGACGTCGAGGCGCTGGCGGCGCAGGTGGTGGCCGGCGGCGAGCCCTGCCTGGCCGCCGCCGACCACCACCACGTCCGTCTGCTGGGTCACGGGGCCGTGGTCACCGCGGCGGCGAACTTCCTTCGCCAGGCGAGCGCGATGTGGACCAGGCCGATCAGCACCGGCACTTCGATGAGGGGGCCGACGACACCGGACAGGGCCTGACCGGAGGTGACGCCGAAGGTCGCGATGGCGACCGCGATGGCCAGCTCGAAGTTGTTGCCCGCCGCGGTGAAGGCGAGGGTCGCGGTGCGGTCGTAGGCCAGGCCCAGGCCCTTGCCGAGCAGGAACGTGCCGAAGAACATGACGGCGAAGTAGACCAGCAGCGGCAGCGCGATCCGGACGACGTCCAGCGGCTGCGACGTGATGGTCTTTCCCTGCAACGCGAAGAGGATGACGATCGTGAACAGCAGCCCGTACAGCGCCCACGGGCCGATCTTCGGCAGGAACCGCTGCTCGTAATCGGTGCGGCCGAGCTTCTTCTCGCCCAGGCGGCGGGTGAGGAAGCCGGCCAGCAGCGGGATGCCGAGGAAGATGACGACGTTCAGCGCGATCTTCCACATGGAGATGTCGAGGTGCTCGCCGTCGCCGAGGCCGAGCAAGCCGGGCAGCAGGTCGAGGTAGAACCAGCCGAGCAGACCGAAGGCGAGGACCTGGAAGACGGAGTTCAGGGCGACGAGGACGGCTGCGGCCTCGCGGTCCCCGCAGGCGAGGTCGTTCCAGATGATGACCATGGCGATGCAGCGGGCCAGGCCGACGATGATCAGGCCGGTGCGGTATTCCGGCAGGTCCGGCAGGAAGAGCCATGCGAGCGCGAACATGACCGCCGGGCCGACGATCCAGTTGATGACCAACGAGGAGGCCATCAGCTTGCGGTCGCCGGTGACGGCGTCGAGCCGGTCGTAGCGGACCTTCGCCAGCACCGGGTACATCATGATCAGCAGGCCGAGCGCGATCGGCAGGGAGACCCCGCCGATCTCCACCTTCGCGAGCGCGTCGTTCAACCCTGGGATGAGCCTGCCGAGCGCGAGCCCGACGGCCATGGCGAGCAGGATCCACACCGCGAGGTAGCGGTCGAGAGTCGAGAGCTTCTTGACGATCGAGTCGTTCCCGGCCGCACCGGTGCTCTGGGCGTGGGCGGTGGTGGGCTCGGCGGAGGTCACGGGCAGGCCCTCTTGTTCTCGGCGGCGGTGCGGGCGGATTCGGCGAATTCGGCGAACTGCTCCGAGAGGCCGGCCAGGACGTCGGGCTTGAGCTTGTAGTAGGTGAAGCGGCCGCACGGCTCGGTCTCCACCAGCCCGGCCTCGCGCAGCACCTTCATATGGTTGGACAGATTGGTCTGCTTGGCCCCGGTCTCCTCCACCAGGTGCGTGGTGCACAGCGTCTCGCGCGCCAGCAGAGTCACGATCTGCAGCCGGAGCGGATCGCCCAGCGCCCGGATCACATCAGGATCGACTGAAGTCAGCATGCGCTGATACTGTCACATCATCGATCACTGATACCAGTGGATGCTGATGACATGGGTGGCGTGCAGCCGCCACGAGACGAGAGAGCCCCTCATGCCCGAGAGCACCGGCAAGAAGCCGTCCGTCCTGTTCGTCTGCATCCACAACGCAGGCCGCTCGCAGATGGCCGCCGCCTGGCTGGCCCACCTGGCCGGGGACCGCGTCGAGGTGCGCTCCGCCGGCTCCGACCCGGGCGATCAGGTCAACCCGGCCGCCGTCGCGGCGATGGCCGAGGTCGGCATCGACATCTCCGCCGAGGTCCCGAAGATCCTTACCGTGGACGCGGTGAAGGAGTCCGACGTGTGCATCACCATGGGCTGCGGCGACACCTGCCCCGTCTTCCCCGGCAAACGCTACCTGGACTGGAAACTGGAAGACCCGGCCGGACAGGGCGTCGATGCGGTCCGGCCGATCCGCGACGAGATCAAGACCCTGGTCGAGGGCCTGATCGCCGATATCGCCCCGACCAAGCCGTGAGCGACGTCGTCAACGCGGCGCGCAGACCTCGTCGCCGGAAGGCCTTGCCGGCGTAGGAATACCGCAGCCCCGAATACGTGCCCGGTACCAGCTGAGCTGTGGGACGCGCCCCGTCGCCGCGGGATCCGGCATCGAGGACGGGTCGCGCCGGCGCGACCCGGAGGATGACCTGCGACGCGTCCGCGCGATCGTGGCGACCGGCGGGGCGGGGGCCGCGCTGCGGCACGTGCGCCGGTGCTTCATCACCGTCGGCACCCTGCGGGCGCCGCCGTGACCGAG
>NZ_NCTE01000723.1:3899-8239 GCF_002114215.1 Streptomyces sp. 13-12-16
CAGCGCTTGGTGGGGCCGGGGCACCGCGTGCGCATCGCATCGGACCCGAGGAATCGAGCATCGACCCGTACGGCACCTTCCGCCTCGATGCGGGCCGGCGGCCGGCCCCCGGGCTGTCGGTTGCCGTGCCCGGTCCCCGGCCGGCCGGGGACCGGACAAAACCGTGGCCTCCCGCGATCGATCACGCGAGAGACCACGGTTCCCCCCTGTTCGGGGTCGGGTGCGGTTCACCTTCCGCTGTCCTCGGCGAGGGTGTGCGCGACGAGCGCGTAGGCGTGACCGTGCCCGAAGCCGTGCTCGGTCTTGAGCCAGGAGACCAGCTCCATGTGCTTGGTCAGCGGTGAGGAGCGGATCAGGTCCTTCCACTCGGCGACCGGGCGGCCGTACTTCTCCTCGATCGCGGGGAAGTAGCTGGCGGGGTCCTTCATTGTTCTGGCCATGATGCTGAATCCCGTCCGTTCGGATTTGGTGATCTCGGTTTGTGGATGGAGTGGCTACCGCTGCGCCGGGGGCGCCGTGGTCCTCAGCCGGGCGATGACCGCGGTGAGCCAGAGAAGTCCGAGCCCGGCTCCGGCGGTGAACGCCAGGACGGCGCTGGCCGAGGCGGCGAACCCCGCGAGGACTCCCACCGGCACGATGCGGGAGGCCACGGCCCACCCGCGTCGGTTCTGGGCGGCGAAGTGGCGGGCCAGCACGAAGAACGCGGCGCACAGCGCCAGGTAGCCCACCATGCCGCTGAACATGTGGACGGCGCCGTGCGCGCTCAGGGAGGCGACGTGGTCCTCGGGGGTGCCGGCGGGGAACCCGGCAGCCGGGTCGGCGGTGAAGGCGCCGGCGAACAGGAACGAGACGCCGAACACGCCGACCAATCGCGGTGCCCAGGTGCCGCCGGGCGCGTCGCGCAGTGCCTGGCGCATCCCGACCGCGCCGGCGATGACCAGGGCGCCCGTGAGCAGGAAGGAGGTGATCTGGATCCATCCGAGGTCACCGAGGCTCAGCTGGCTGAGGGCGTTACGGGTGAAGTCGAAGCCGTCCCGGGTGAGGCCCTGTAACAGGCCCGCACCCAGGAACAGCGGGCCCGCCGCGGTGGCGACGGCCAGCAGGGTCCGCGTTGCCGGCCGGGCCGGGTCGGACACGGTGGTGGGGGGACTGATCGTCTGAGTCATGTGATGTCTCCTCGACGGAGAAAGCCAGTTCTGGAACTGGACGGTGTGGTACTGCGTAGAACTGGACGGTACAGTACCCAAGTGGGAACTGGACTGTCCAGTACTTGATTTGGGAGGTGGCATGGAAGCAAGCGAGCTCGGCCGGTCGGCACTCAAGCGTCAGGCGATCATGGAGGCCGCGACCAGCGCGTTCATGAGCAAGGGCTACTCCGGTACCAGCATGGACGACATCGCGAAGCTGGCCGCGGTGTCCAAACAGACCGTCTACAAGCACTTCTCCGACAAGGAGAAACTGTTCGCCGAGATCGTCCTGGCCACCACCGACCGGATCGACGGCATGATCGACCTGGTGGCCCACATCCCGGCCGACGCCGACACCCTGGAAAAGAACCTGACCCATCTCGCCCGTCAGTTCCTGGCCGCACTCACACAGCCCCAGGTCCTCCAGCTGCGACGCCTGGTCATCGCGAACGCGGACGCCTTCCCCGAACTGGGCGCCAGCTGGTACGAGCAGGGCTTCGAACGGGTCCTGGCCACCCTGGCGGCCACCTTCCAGCGCCTCGCCGACCACGGACTGCTCCGGTGCGAGGAACCGCTCCTGGCCGCCAACCACTTCTCCGGCCTGCTGCTGTGGACCCCCGTGAACAAGGCCATGTTCCACGGCGGCCCCCAGCACACCGAGGCCGAACTCGACCACTACGCCACCGCCGGCGTCCGTACCTTCCTCGCCGCCTACCGTCGGCCACCGCGGACGCGCCGCACCCGAAGCACCCTCGAGGGAGCCGTATGACCTGGTCCGAGCGCACCGTCGTGCGCGACGGCGTACGCGTCCCCTGCCGCGACCGGAGCGGAGGGGACACCCGCCCAGGCCTCCTGGGCCGTACCTGCCGGTGGTGACGCGGACGCCCTCCCCGTCCTTCGGGGCGTCACCCCGGTGCGGGTGCCGGCCGTCGACCGAACTGCGCACGATGGAAGATGCATACGCGGTCGCGCCTTGGAAGGCTGGGCCGGACGCCCACCCCCACAGAAACTCAGGGAGACTCAGTGGCGCAGTCCGCGACCACCGACACGTTTGCGGCCACCCTCACCGAGGGCCCGTACTCACAGGGCTTCGGCGAACCCACGCTCACACGTGTCTTCGCCGCCCCGCGGGAACTGGTCTTCAGGGCATTCATCGAGCCCGAGCAGTTCGTCAGATTCTGGGCCCCCGCCGGCTCGGCGGTCCCCCTGTCCAGCGTGACCATCGAGCCCTGGGCCGGAGGGCGGCTGGAGTACACCACGGTGACGGACGCGGGAGTCGGACATCCCACGATGTGCACCTTCCTCGCCGTGGAGGAGCCGGAGACGCTCACCTACGCGGATCACGTCTCGGGAGTCGACGTGAGCATGGTCCTCAGCGATCTGGGTGACGGAAGAACCCGGGCCTCGCTGTTCCACCGGGTGAGCCGGACCGTCCCGCGGCTGTAGGACGGCTCTCACCGGCAGGTGACGCCCCATCAAAAACCGCACACGAGGAGATGCGTCCGGGCGGCCGCCGCACCGAAGCTGGGGCGGCCGAACGAACAGGAGGTAGCCGCTATGACGGCACTCGGAACCGGGCGCACTCCCGGGACCCGCGACAAGAAGCGCATCGCCAACCTCGACGGGGTCCGCGGGCTCTGCGCGATGATCGTTGTCATCGTCCACGTCGCATTCAGCACCGGAGTGGTCCTCGGCTCCGAATCCGGACCGCCTCAGAAGGGGATCTGGTCCATCCTTGCGGTGGGTCTGGAGGTGGGCCTGGGGCCCTTCTTCATCCTCTCCGGCATGCTGCTCTACAAACCTTTCGCCCGCATGACCCTCATCGGCACCCCGCGGCCGACCCTGGGGAAGTTCTTCCTGCGGCGCGGACTGCGCCTCCTGCCGGGCTACTGGCTGCTGACGGCCTTCTGTCTGCTCCTGCTCAACTTCAGCAGCATCGACTCGGTCTGGTACGTGCTGCGTCCGATCGTGCTCCTGCAGAACTACGACTACATGTGGTACGCGGGCATGGATCCGACGTGGACCATCCCGACCGAGGCCCAGATGTACCTCGTTCTGCCGCTGCTCGCGCTGCTGATGCACCGGCTGGCCGGCCGGGTCAGCGATCCGGCGCGGAAGGTGCGCCGGATGATGATCCCGCTCGGCGTCATGGTGGTGGGCGGCTGGGCCTTCGCCGGGTACATGCACATGGAGCACCTGGGGCCCTGGCCGCCCGAGTACTGGTGGCCGTTCAGCCGTTTCGGCCTGTTCGCCATCGGCATGGGGCTGGCGATCCTGTCGGTGCGCGCCGAGAGCGAGCCGAACGCGATGCCCGCGGTCTACCGTGCGGCCAGGAAGCGGCCCAACCTGTTCTGGGTCGGCGCTCTGGCCTCCTACCTCGTGGTCTGCGCGGCGCCTCTGGGTGAGCCGGGCACCTGGGACTACGGGACCCCGCAGTTCGCCATGGTCCAGCACGTCGCCTTCGTCGCCTTCGCGTTCTTCCTCATGGTCCCGCTGGTCGCGCCGAAGGCCAGCTCCCCGCTGATGGACACCGTGCTGAGCAACCGTCCGACACGGTTCCTCGGACGCATCTCCTACGGCATCTACCTCTGGCACTTCGTGGTGATGTACCTGTGGTGGCAGGACGGCAGCGTCTTCGGCGCTCCCCCGCAGTTCGCCAACGCCCTGATCGACAAGGCCGGCTTCTGGGAGTTGCTGGCCGTGGTCGTGGCCGGCTCGATCGCCATCGCGACCGTGAGCTTCTACTTCTTCGAGCGTCCCCTGATGCGTCTGGGCGAGCGCTGGATCCGCCGCAGGGAGCAGGCCGTCGCGCCCGTGAGCCGTACGGCCGAGACACCGCTGCCCGAGAAGCAGTCGGCTTCGGTCTGACCCTGCCGGGTCAGCCCCTGGTCCGGAACACCGGTTCGTCTCGATCCGTGTTCCGGACCAGGGGCTTTTCCGCCTGTCCGACGAGGCCGCCGCCACGCTTGCGGATCTCCCGCGGAGCGCGGCCCACGCCCGGCTCCCGCCCGACCGCCACCCGGGGGCCGGTCGTGCCCCGAAACGACCGGCCGGTCGCGGTGGGCCGCGGCACCGGCAAGGACGAGGCGGGGGAAGCGGCACGGCGGCATGGGCGACGCGGTCCCGGCCTCCGCACGGGCGGGGGGCGCGCCC
>NZ_NCTE01000724.1 GCF_002114215.1 Streptomyces sp. 13-12-16
CGCCTCGGCGCGGAGCTCGCCGAGCGCGACGACCGGATCGCCGACCTGGAGTCCGCGCTGGCCGGCGCCCGCGCCGCCGCGGCCCGCGTCTCCATGGACAAGCCGGCCCCGCACCGCGAGGACGAGCAGCCGTGAGCGACGGAGCAGCCGCTCCCACGGGCCCGGACGGCCGCCCGCGCTGCCCCTGGGCACTGTCCACCGCGGACTACGTGACGTACCACGACGAGGAGTGGGGCCGCCCGGTCCACGGCGACGACGCCCTCTTCGAGCGCCTCAGCCTGGAGGCGTTCCAGTCGGGCCTGTCCTGGATCACCATCCTGCGGCGCCGCCCCGGCTTCCGTGCCGCCTTCGCCGATTTCAAGATCGCCACGGTCGCGGAGTTCACCGACACCGACCGCGAGCGCCTGCTGGCCGACACGGGCATCATCCGCAACCGCGCCAAGATCGACGCGACGCTCGCCAACGCGCGCGAGCTGGCCGGATGGGCGCCCGGCGACCTGGACGCCCTGATCTGGTCCCACGCCCCCGACCCGGCCGGCCGCCCGGCACCGAGGACCCTCGCCGACGTCCCCGCGGTGACCCCGGAGTCGACGGCCCTGTCCAAGGCCCTGAAGAAACGGGGCCTGCGCTTCGTCGGCCCGACCACGGCGTACGCCCTGATGCAGGCCTGCGGGCTGGTCGACGACCACCTGGAGACGTGCGTGGCGAGAAGCGCCCCGAAGGGGCGCGGGGCCCTGCCGATCAGCGGCTCCGCCGCGGGGCGCGATCAACCACGCTGAACCCGCAGCCCCCGACGGCGCTGCAGTCCCGAGCTCACCGGCCCAGGTACCGAGGCTTCTCCTTGTTCACGAACGCCCGCACCGCGATCGCGTGGTCCTCCGAGGAACCCGCCCGGGTCTGGAGCTCGTCCTCCTTCTCCAGGGCCTCCTCCAACGAGTGGCTCAGCCCGTACGCCACGGACTCCTTCAGCGCCGCGTACGCCACCGTCGGCCCCTCGGCCAGCGCCCGCGCCACCTTCTCCGCCTCCGCGCGCAACTCCGCCGCCGGGACCAGCCGGTTGGCGATGCCCAGCTCGTACGCCTCCTGCGCGGAGACGCTGCGCGGGAAGAGCAGCAGATCGGTGGCGCGCCCGGGGCCGATCACGCGCGGCAGCGTCCAGGAGATCCCGGAGTCCGCGGTCAGCGCGACCCCGGCGAACGAGGTGTTGAACGCCGCCGTGTCCGCGACGATCCGGTAGTCCGCGGCCAGCGCGAAGCCGAAGCCGGCGCCCGCCGCGACCCCGTTCACCGCCGCGACCACCGGCTTCGCGGCCCCGGCGATCGCCTTCACGATCGGGTTGTAGTGCTCGCGCACCGTGCTCATCGTCTGCCCCGAACCGGTCTCCCGGTCCTCGATCAGCAGCCCGATGTGCTCCTTGAGGTCCTGCCCGACGCAGAACGCCCTGTCCCCGGCCGCGGTCAGCAGCACGGCGCGTACGGCGCCGTCGTCCGCGGCGGACCGGACCGCGTCCCGGAGGGCGACCTTCGCCGCGACGTTCAGCGCGTTCATCGCCTCCGGGCGGTTGAGCGTGATCGTCGCGAGTCCGTCGCTCACCTCGTAGAGCACGGTGTCGGCCATGGCGTATCCCTCCGTGTGGCGGCTCGGGACCTACCGGCCGGTAGGCCCCGTCTGCAGGACAGCATGACGGAGATCACCGGCCGTGGCGGACGGCCGACGTGTGACCTGCGTCAAACAATCCCCGTCCGTTTCCGATCGGCGGACGTGTGTGCGGTGGCGCAGTATCGCAGTCACATCGCCGAATTGAGTGGTTTTGCTCGCGCGCGTTGCCCAAGCGATGCCGACCGATGTTGGTCATCGGGTCCTGCCATGCGGGATAATGGCCTGGAAGCAATGTGTTCGATGCCGGTGGCGTGTGTCCTGCTTCAAGGACCGCAGGTGCCCTTCAGTGGGCCGTCGGCTCAGACGGTTTAGCTGGGTTTCAGGAAGGGGAACGAGCATGGCGGCCATGAAGCCGCGGACGGGTGATGGCCCGCTCGAGGTGACCAAGGAGGGGCGGGGCATCGTCATGCGCGTTCCGCTCGAAGGCGGCGGTCGGCTCGTCGTCGAGCTGACCCCGGACGAGGCCGACGCGCTCGGCGACGCCCTCAAGAAGGTCGTCGGCTGACGCGCAAGCGACCATACCCTTTCAGCCGCCCCGGCGCCGCACGCGGTGCCGGGGCGGCTGTTTCGCGTACGGGCACAAGGGTGCGCGGACCGGGTCCGCCGGTCACCGCTTGACGGCGCAGAGCAGCCCGTCCCCCACCGGCAGCAGCGACGACACCAGTTCCGTGCTCTCGCGTACGGTACGCACCAGCTCCCGCAGCCGCAGCACCTCCGTGGGCTGCGGTCCGGAGTCCACCGTGCGTCCGTTCGCGAAGAGCCCTTCGAAGGCGACCAGGCCTCCCGGGCGCAGCAGGCGCAACGATTCGGCGAGATAGTCCTGGTACTCCTGCCGGTCGCCGTCGCAGAAGACCAGGTCGTAACCGGCGTCCGCGAGACGGGGCAGGACGTCCAGCGCGCGGCCCGGGATGAAGCGGGCCCTGTTCCCGGCGAAGCCGGCGTCACGGAACGCCTGGCGGGCGGACTGCTGGTGCTCCGGCTCCTGGTCGACCGTGGTCAGCACCCCGTCCGGCCGCATCCCGTGCAGCAGGTGGATCCCGGAGACCCCGCAGCCGGTGCCGATCTCCGCGACCGCCTTGGCGTCCACGCTGGCGGCGAGCAACCGCAGCGCCGCGCCCGTGCCGGGCGACACCGAGCGCAGCCCCGCGTCACGGGCCCGGTCACGGGCCCAGTGCAGCGCTTCGTCCTCGGCGACATAGGCGTCGGAGAACGCCCAGCTCGTCTGCCGGTTGGCGGTAATGACCCTCTCCTGTCCCCGTGGAAGCCTCGGCGTGACTGTATCCGTTGGCGTCGGGAACCCGCAGATGGGACCGGTCGTTTAAAGGGATGAGCAAGTGGCGTGTGCCGTGACGGGGGGCAGGCAGTGGACGAGGACGCCGAGCAAGTGCTGACGCAGCCGTACGAGCCGTGGCAGCCCAGATCAAATTCTCGTAAAACCGCTTATCCGGAGCTAACGGGCGAGGTGGCTATGGTAGGGGCTCCACTGGACACCACCAGAGCCGATAGGGGAGGTGCGGCTGCGCCTGTGGATCGCGCAGGAGTGCTGCGGCGCTTCCTCGGATCGGCGGGCAGGCCGAAATCCGTGAACAACACCGCTGCTGACCATCACCGCGCCGGCGACCCGGCCCAGACCGCGACTTTCTCCACCGACGCGGACGGGCAGGCGTGGACTCCGCCCACCTGGGAGGAGATCGTCAGCATGCACAGCGGCCGGGTCTACCGGCTCGCCTACCGCCTCACCGGCAACCAGCACGACGCCGAGGACCTCACCCAGGAGGTCTTCGTCCGTGTCTTCCGCTCCCTGTCGACGTACACGCCGGGCACCTTCGAGGGCTGGCTGCACCGCATCACCACCAACCTCTTCCTGGACATGGTCCGCCGCAAGCAGCGCATCCGCTTCGACGCGCTGGGCGACGACGCGGCCGAGCGGCTGCCCAGCAAGGAGCCCACGCCGCAGCAGGTGTTCAACGACGCCCACTTCGACGCGGACGTCCAGCAGGCCCTCGACACCCTCGCCCCCGAGTTCCGCGCCGCCGTCGTCCTGTGCGACATCGAGGGACTGTCGTACGAGGAGATCGCGGCCACCCTGGGCGTCAAGCTCGGCACCGTCCGGTCCCGGATCCACCGCGGCCGTTCCCAGCTGCGCAAGGCCCTCGCGCACCGCTCGCCCAAGGCGCGCGCGGAGCGCCGCTCCTTCGTGCCGCGTGTTCCCGCACTGGGAGGAGGGGGCGCGAGCGCGTGAGCGGTTCACTGCCGAAGTCTTCCGAGGGACACCTCGCAGAGCAGCACCTGGGAGACCGACTCTCCGCCCTGGTGGACGGAGAGCTCGGTCATGACGCGCGTGAGCGCGTACTGGCGCACGTCGCCACCTGCGCGAAGTGCAAGGCGGAGGTGGACGCGCAGCGCCGTCTGAAGAACGTGTTCGCGCAGGCGGCACCCCCACCGCCCTCCGAGAGCTTCCTGGCCCGTCTCCAGGGGCTGCCGGCCGGGGGCGACCCCGGCTCACCGCTGGGCGGCGGAGGGCTGCCGGGTGGTACGTCGGGGCGGTTCGGCGGGGGCTCCGGGGTCTTCGGGACCCGGCGGGACGAGCACTTCGAGTTCGCCTACGAGCCCGTCCGGCGGCACGGGCCCGCGCTGCCGGACGCCGCGGGCGGCCGGGGCTTCGCCGTCCACGACGTCAGCCGCCACGAGACCGACCGGCCGTCCTCCCGCGGGCTGCGGTTCGCGTTCGTCGCCGCCGGGGCGGTGTCGCTGGCCGCGATCG
>NZ_NCTE01000725.1 GCF_002114215.1 Streptomyces sp. 13-12-16
TGTCCGTACCGGCGGGGCGGGCACCTCCAGCTCGGCGAGCCAGGACGCCAGCTGCTCGGAGGAGGCGACGTACACGATGCGTCCGAGGCCCACCCAGGCGTGGGCGGCGGCGCACATCGGGCAGTGCTCACCGGAGGTGTACACCGTGGCCGCGGCGCGTTCGGCGGGGCTCATGTGCGCCGCCGACCAGCGCGCCAGCTCGAACTCGGGGTGCCGGGTGCGGTCACCGGAGGCCACGCGGTTGTGGTCCTCGGCGAGCACGGTGCCGTCCCCGGACACCAGCACCGAACCGAACGGCTCGTCCCCGGACTCCAGCGCCTCGGCCGCCAGTTCCACGCAGCGCCGCAGGTACGGCAGTTCCTCGTCCCGCACGACCATGGTCCGGCCTCCTCGATACGCCTGAACGACAGCAACGGTAATCCCGTTGCCCCGGGCACCGCCCCATGGTGGGGTCTGCCGCATGGATGAAGCTGCCGTACTCGCCCTGTTCGACCGTGAGATGCGCGAAGGGGCGCGGCCCGACGGCCCCGGTTCGGAGATCGAGCGCGTCGGCGCCGTGGTGCGCCACGTGGGCCCCGCGCACGGCTGGAACGGCGTCGTCTGGTCCGCGCTGGACGCGGCGGACGCGGACGCGGCGGTCGCGGAGCAGATCGCGTACTTCACCGGGACCGGCCGCGAGTTCGAGTGGAAGCTGTACGGGCACGACCTGCCGGTGGACCTCGGGCAGCGGCTCATGGCGGCCGGATTCACCCCCGAGCCGGTCGAGACGCTCATGGTGGGCGAGATCGCCGGTCTCGCCCTCGACACCGAGCCGCCCGAGGGCGTCCGCATCGTGCGGGTCACCGACCGGGCGGGTGTCGACCTGATGGCCGACGCGCAGGCGAAGGCGTTCGGCACCGATGCCTCCCGGTTCCACCGGTACCTGCTCGACCTGCTCACCGCCGCCCCCGAGAGTGTCGTCGCCGTCGTGGCACTGGCGGGTGACGAGCCGGTGAGCGCGGCGCGCATGGAGCTGGTGCCGGGTACCTCGTTCGCCGGGCTGTGGGGTGGCGGCACGGTACGGCACTGGCGGGGGCGGGGCGTCTACCGGGCGCTGGTCGCCCACCGGGCCCGGATCGCGGCGGACCTCGGCTACCGCTTTCTCCAGGTCGACGCCTCCAGCCAGAGCCGCCCCATCCTGGAACGCCTCGGCTTCACCCCGCTGACGACGACCACGCCGTACGTCCCCCCGGGCCGCTAGCCGCGAGCGGCCGCGCCGCTCACCGCCGCGGCTGCGGGCGATCGCGCCCCGGCCGCCGCGACTTCGGACAAC
>NZ_NCTE01000726.1:0-3703 GCF_002114215.1 Streptomyces sp. 13-12-16
CGGCGTCGGCGGCCGGCCCCTCGTCGGGCCGGGCGGCGGCCAGGGCGGCCTCGCACTCGGCGATCCCGAGCGCCTCCAGCGCCCGGACCAGCGCGTCCCGCCCGGCGAAGTGCCGGTGCAGCGTGGCGCGGCTGATCCCGGCGGCCCTGGCGACCTCGTCCATGGTCGCGGTGGATTTGCGGGTCAGCAGGGCGGCGGCGCTGCGCAGCACGTGGTCACGATCGACAGCCATGAGACAACCGTACCCCACATGAGACGTGAATGTCTCATCCAAGGCGTACGGGTCTCACGGCTGTCGTGTGACGGACGGCCGGGTGCTCAGTGCCAGGGCAGCTCTCCGCGCCGCTCCCAGTAGGTCCGGGGCTCCTCGGCCAGGGCGGCGAGGCGGGAGAGCTGGTCGTCGGTGAGGTCGACGGCGGCGGCGTGCAGGTTGGAGGCGAGCTGGGCGGTGGTGGCCGCGCCGGAGAGGACCACGCCGGCCCACGGCTGCCGCAGGACCACCGCGAGGGCGACGGCGTCACAGCCGAGCCCGGTCTCCTCGGCGACGGCCCGCAGCGCCTCCGGGGCGTTCGCGGCGGCGAGCCGGCCGTTGGCCATGCCCTCCTTGACGATCACGGTGAGCCCGGCGTCGTGGGCCTCGGCGAGCGCGGACCCGGCGGAGGTCTCCAGGGCGTTGTACGTCGACTGGACGGTACGGAAGAGGGGCTCGCCGTCGACCGTGACGGCGAGGGCGGCGCGGATGGCGTCGGCCTGGGCCGGTCCGCTGGTGGAGAAGCCGACGGTGAGGCCCTGCCCCGCCGCCTCCGCGAGCCGGGCGTGCAGCTCCTTGTCGGTGAGGGCGGGGCTCTCGGGGGTCACCGAGTGGATCTGGTAGAGGTCGAGCCGGTCGCCGAGCAGTGCGTCGGTCTCGGCGCGCTGACGCTCGTACGCCGCGAGGGAGTGGTCCTTGACCTCGTGCCGCTCGGCGTCGGTGGTCCAGTCGGCGGTGTAGGTGTAGCCCCATTTGCTGCCGATGACGACGTCGTCGACGTCGGTCCTCTTCTCCAGCCAGTCGGCGAGGAACTCCTCGGAGCGGCCGTAGGAGCGGGCGGCGTCGAAGTAGCGGACGCCCTGGGCGTGGGCGGCGTCGAGGAGTTCGTGCGTGCGGGCGCGCAGCGTCTCGACGCCGCGGTCCTCTCCGAGGTCGGCGTCGCGGCCGAGGTTGATGTAGCCGGGGCGGCCGATGGCGGCGAGGCCGAGGCCGAGGTGGCAGGTGGGGGTCGTCGCCGTTGCCAGTCGGGCGAAGGGCATCGCGGGCTCCGTTGGTCGGGTCCGGTACGGTTCCCGACCAACGTAACCCGCGACGACCTCGGCTTCGCCCAGGAGCCCGGGTCCCGCGGTCGTTTCGCGGGGGCGGGTGTGCCGTGGCCTGGCGCGCCCGCGCGGCGGGGCCGCACACCGGTACGGCCCCGCGCCCCTTCGTGCCTGCTTCCGGTTATGCCTGCTTCCGGGCCGTTGCCCAAGCGTGCTGGCCGGCCACGTCCCGCTTCACCTCCGCCAGCTGGACCGCGACCGCGCTCGGGGCCGTGCCGCCCCTGCCGTTGCGGGAGGCGAGGGCGCCGGGGACGTTCAGGACCGAGCGGACCTCCGGGGTGAGGTGGGGGGAGATCTCGGCGAACTGTTCGTCGGTCAGTTCGTCCAGTTCCTTGTTCTCGGACTCGGCGACCTTGACGCACTCGCCGGCCACCTCGTGCGCGACGCGGAACGGCACGCCCTGCTTGACCAGCCACTCGGCGATGTCGGTGGCGAGGGAGAAGCCGGCCGGGGCCAGTTCCTCCATGCGCTCGCGGTGCACGGTGAGGGTGGCCATCATGCCGGTGAAGGCGGGGAGCAGGACCTCCAGCTGGTCGATGGAGTCGAAGACCGGCTCCTTGTCCTCCTGGAGGTCGCGGTTGTAGGCGAGCGGGAGGGCCTTGAGGGTCGCCATCAGACCGGTCAGGTTGCCGATGAGACGGCCCGACTTGCCGCGTGCCAGCTCGGCGATGTCCGGGTTCTTCTTCTGCGGCATGATCGACGAGCCGGTGGAGAACGCGTCGTGCAGGGTCACGAAGGAGAACTCCTTCGTGTTCCAGATGATGATCTCCTCGGCGATCCGGGAGACGTTCACGCCGATCATCGCGGTGATGAAGGCGAACTCGGCGACGAAGTCGCGGGAGGCCGTGCCGTCGATGGAGTTGGCCGCGCTGCCGTGCTCGAAACCGAGGTCCTCGGCGACCGCCTCCGGGTCCAGGCCGAGGCTGCTGCCCGCGAGCGCTCCGGAACCGTACGGCGACACCGCCGTGCGCTCGTCCCACTGGCGCAGCCGCTCGGCGTCCCGGGACAGCGCCTGGACGTGGGCGAGGACGTGGTGGGCGAAGAGCACCGGCTGGGCGTGCTGGAGGTGGGTGCGGCCGGGCATGGCCACGTCCGGGTGGGCCTCGGCGAGGCCGATCAGCGCGTCCTGGAGGTCGGCGATCAGAGAGCCGACGATGCGGGCGTGGTCCCGCAGGTACATCCGGAAGAGGGTGGCCACCTGGTCGTTGCGGGAGCGGCCGGCGCGCAGCTTGCCGCCGAGGTCGGGGCCGAGGCGCTCCAGCAGGCCGCGCTCCAGGGCGGTGTGCACGTCCTCGTCGGCGATGGTGCCGGTGAAGGAGCCGTCGGCGACGTCCGCTTCGAGCCGGTCGAGACCGGCGGTCATCCGGGTCAGCTCGTCCTCGGTGAGCAGCCCCGCCGTGTGCAGCACGCGGGCGTGGGCGCGCGAGCCGGCGATGTCGTAGGGCGCGAGCCGCCAGTCGAAGTGGACGGACGCGGACAGCTTCGCCAGGGCCTCGGCGGGACCGTCGGCGAAACGGCCGCCCCAGAGCCGTACGTCACCGCTGTTGCTGCTCACTTGCGTGCTCCTCGAAGGCTGTGGATGTGCCGCCGCCTCCCCACGGGCGCGTGAGGAGGCGGCTGTCAGGCTAGTGCGTGTGAGGGGTCGTCAGGCGCTACGGCTCAGGCGAGGTCGCGCTTGGCTGCGATCTTCGACGACAGGCTGTAGATGTCGATGAAGCCCTTGGCCGCCGCCTGGTCGAACGTGTCGCCCGTGTCGTACGTGGCCAGGTTGAAGTCGTACAGCGACGACTCCGAGCGCCGGCCGGTGACGACGGCGCGGCCACCGTGCAGGGTCATCCGGATGTCACCGTTGACGTGCTGGTTCGCCTCGGTGATGAAGCCGTCCAGGGCGCGCTTGAGCGGGGAGAACCACTGGCCGTCGTAGACCAGTTCGCCCCAGCGCTGCTCGACCTGCCGCTTGTAGCGGGCGAGCTCGCGCTCGACGGTGACGTTCTCCAGCTCCTGGTGGGCGGTGATCAGGGCGATCGCGCCGGGGGCCTCGTACACCTCGCGGGACTTGATGCCGACGAGGCGGTCCTCGACCATGTCGATCCGGCCGATGCCCTGGGCGCCGGCGCGCTCGTTGAGCTGCTGGATCGCCTGGAGGACGGTGACGGGCTTGCCGTCGATGGCGACCGGCACACCCTCCTTGAAGGTGATGACGACCTCGTCGGGCTCGCGCGCCACGGCGGGGTTCTGCGTGTACTCGTACACGTCCTCGATCGGCGCGTTCCAGATGTCCTCGAGGAAGCCGGTCTCGACGGCGCGGCCGAAGACGTTCTGGTCGATGGAGTACGGGGACTTCTTGGTG
>NZ_NCTE01000726.1:3713-7861 GCF_002114215.1 Streptomyces sp. 13-12-16
GTCTGCGTGTACTCGTACACGTCCTCGATCGGCGCGTTCCAGATGTCCTCGAGGAAGCCGGTCTCGACGGCGCGGCCGAAGACGTTCTGGTCGATGGAGTACGGGGACTTCTTGGTGGTCGCGATCGGCAGGCCCTTGGCCTCGCAGAAGGCGATGGCCTTGTCACGGGTCATGGCGTAGTCGCGGACCGGGGCGATGCACTTCAGGTCGGGGGCGAGGGCGACGATGCCGGCCTCGAAGCGGACCTGGTCGTTGCCCTTGCCGGTGCAGCCGTGGGCGACGGTGGTGGCGCCGTGCTTCTGCGCGGCGGCGACGAGGTGCTTGACGATCGTCGGCCGGGACAGCGCGGAGACCAGCGGGTAGCGGTCCATGTAGAGGGCGTTGGCCTTGATCGCCGGGAGGCAGTACTCCTCGGCGAACTCGTCCTTGGCGTCCGCGACCTCGGCCTCGACGGCACCGCAGGCGAGCGCGCGCTTGCGGATGACGTCCAGGTCCTCGCCGCCCTGGCCGACGTCGACCGCAACGGCGATGACCTCGGCGCCCGTCTCCTCGGCGATCCAGCCGATGGCGACGGAGGTGTCCAGACCGCCCGAGTAGGCGAGTACGACGCGCTCGGTCACGGGTTTCTCCTTACAGTGCATTCGCTGACATGCATGAGTATGCAGTAGTCCGCATGAATCGTCAATCCACTCGCGAATCCGGGGCCGGGTTGAACATCTGAAACCGCTTTCGCGTACTTGTCGCCGGACGCAGGCGCCGCGTCGGACCGATCGAGACAGCACGACAGACACCCGTCCCCCCCGACCCGAGTGAGGCATCCGCATGTCCAGGGCCCTTCCGAAGTACAACAAGCGCCGCGTCGGCTTCATCGGCGGCGCGGCCGCGCTGGCGCTGTCCGGCGCGGTGATCGCCGGCTCCGCCCTCGCCGGCGAGTCGTCCGGGGACGGCGGCGACACGGACGCCCGGACGCTGGCGGGACCGGGCACGATCTCCTGCCCGGACGTGGCCCCGGAGCTGCCCGCGATCCCCGCCACCGCCCAGGCCGAGGTCGAACGCAACCTCGGCGACCTCGACAAGCAGATCGCCGAAGCCAACAAGCGCCTCGCCGACACCGTCGGACAGGGCGGACCCGACTTCGTCCAGAACGCCATCCTCGGCCCCCTCGAGGACAAGCGCGTCGCCGCCATCAACCGCATCGCCACCGCCATCGGCCGCACCGCCGAACGCCCCTCGGGGCTGGACTCCCTGGCCGCCTGCACGCTCACCAAGTGAGGTGACAGGCGCCGTGGCCGCCCCGTACAAGCGCCGGCCGGGGCGGCCACGGTCTCTTCCGGCGTCCGGCCCCCGGGAAATTCCTTAGACAGACGAAAGACCTGCTCCCATAATCGGTTGACATGGGAAAGACCTATGAGCGCATAGACGGCCGCCTCCGCACCTTCATCGAGGAACAGCCGGTCTTCTTCACCGCCACCGCCCCCCTGTCCGCCGACGGCACGGTCAACCTCTCGCCCAAGGGGCTCAAGGGGTCCTTCGCGGTCCTCGACGAGCTCACCGTCGCCTACCTCGACTTCGCCGGCTCCAACGCCGAGACCATCGCCCACCTGCGGGAGAACGGCCGGATCACCCTGATGTGGTGCGCGTTCCAGGGGCCGCCGAACATCGTGCGCGTGCACGGGCGCGGCGAGCCCGTCTTCCGGGACGACCCGCGCTTCGGGGAACTGCTCACCCGCTTCCCCGACATCGACCCCTCGCTCCACGGCCTGCGCGCCGTCATCGTCGTGACGGCCGAACTGATCCGGGACACCTGCGGATACGCGGTGCCCTTCATGGCGTACGAGAGCGAACGGGACCTGCACGAGAAGCGGTTCGCGCGGGAGGACGACGCCTCGCTCGACGCGTACTTCACCAAGAAGGAGTACGTCGCGACCAGCCTGGACGGACTTCCCGGGCTGCCGTTGCCGCTGCCCCCCTCCACCGTCTGAGCCATGCGCCCAGGTGCCGCCCCCGCCGCCGTGCTCGTCTCCCTGTCCCTGCTCGCGCTCGGCGCCGGCCGGCCGTCCACGCCACTGCCGGACCGGATGGCGGACACCGGGGGCGGCACCCAGCTGATCACCGCGGTGGCTCCCGGCCCCGGCTCGACGACCGGGACCGTCACCTGGTGGGACCGCGAGGACGGCCGCCGGGTCGCGGCCGGTTCCGCCCCGGCCCGCTTCGGGGCGAACGGGCTCGTCGAGGGCACGGTCCGGCGGCAGGGCACGCACACGACCCCGACCGGGCTGTACGGGATGCCGTACGCCTTCGGCATCGAGGCGGCACCGCGCGGGACGGCGTGCACCCACCGCCCCGTACGGCGGGACTCCTGGTGGTGCCAGGACGGCGGCTCGCGCTCCTACAACCGCTGGACCGGGCCCCGCGCGGCCGACTGCCGGGCCGCCGAGGCCGAGCGCCTGACCGGCTACCGCACGCAGTACGCCCATGCCCTCGTCATCGGCTTCAACCACCACCGCCCGGTGCGCGGCCGGGGAGCCGGAGTCTTCCTCCACGTCAACGGGCGCGGGGCGACGGCGGGATGCGTGTCGGTACCGAGGACGGCGATGCGGAAGACCCTGCGCTGGGCCGATCCCGCGCGGGATCCGCACATCGCGATCGGGACGGAGAGCGGGCGCACGGCGATCACTCGCCGCTGAACCGCGGATTCCCTCTGAACGCTCCCGCGTGACGGCACGTATCTGTGGGCCAAGGGCCGAGTCCCCACGGAGGAACCGTGACCACCACGCTCGCCGGCGGCCGTGCCGCCCGCCGCCAGACGATGCGCCGCATCCGTCCGCGCCGCTCCCCCGCCGTGCCGTTGCTGCTCGCCGTCGGTGCGGGCGCGGTGGCCGTGCTGTGGTTGTGGTGGACCAGCACACCGTCCATCGCGGACACCACCGGGAAGATCGTCGCCGCGGGCCGGATCACCGGTCTGCTCGCCGGCTACCTGATGGCCCTGGTGGTGCTCCAGATGGCGCGGGTACCCGCGCTGGAGCGCCGGGTGGGTTCGGACCGGGTCGCCCGCTGGCACGCGATGAGCGGCCGCTACACCGTCAGCCTGGTGATCGCGCACGTCTTCCTCATCATGTGGGGCTACGCCCGCCAGGCGGGCAGGAGCCTCGGCGACATCGTGCAGCAGACCATCACCTCCATCAACACGCTGCCGGACATGGGCAAGGCCGCCATCGGCACCGGGCTGCTGTTCGTCATCGCCTTCCTCTCCATCGGCCCGGTCCGGCGCCGGCTGCCGTACGACGGCTGGTACCACGTGCACCTGCTGACGTACGCGGCGGTCTTCCTGACGTTCTGGCACCAGATCACCACCGGCAACGAGTTCGCCGTCGAACCGACCGCGAAGACCTTCTGGTACGGGCTGTACGGCGCCGTGACCGCGCTGGTCCTGTGGTACCGGATCATCACCCCGGTGCGGCTGAACATGCGGCACCGGATGCGGGTGGAGGCGGTCGTCGAGGAGACGCCGGGCATCGTGTCCGTGCTGATCGGCGGGCGCAGGCTGCACCGGATGGGCGCGGAGGCCGGGCAGTTCTTCCGCTGGCGGTTCAAGGCGCCGGGCATGCGGTTCAGCTCCCACCCGTACTCGCTGTCGGCGGCGCCCCGGCCGGACATGCTGCGGATCACGGTCAAGGCGATCGGCGACCACACCTCACGGCTGCGCGAGCTGGAGCCCGGCACGAAGGTGTGGGCGGAGGGCCCGTACGGGGCGCTGACCGCGCAGCGCCGCAGCCGCGGCAAGGTGCTGCTGGTGGCGGGCGGGGTGGGCATCACCCCGATGCGGGCGCTGTTCGAGACGCTGCCCGGCGCCTCCGGCGACATCACGCTGCTCTACCGGGCCAACAGCACACAGGACCTGGCGCTGTGGGGCGAGCTGGCGAAGATCGCCGACGAGCGGGGCGCCCGGCTGATGTACGCGGTGAACAGCCCCGACGGGGAGCGCCCCGACATCTCGGCGGAGAGCCTGCGGCGGAAGATCCCGGACGTCGACCGCCACGACGTGTTCATGTGCGGTCCGCCCGGGTTCGCGCAGTCGGTGTACGAGGCGCTGCGCGGCGCCGGGGTCCCCGCGCGCCGTATCCACCACGAGTCGTTCGAGATGTGAG
>NZ_NCTE01000727.1 GCF_002114215.1 Streptomyces sp. 13-12-16
CGCCCCCGTCCCCGCCCAGCCGCGCCGCGCAGAACGCGTCGGCCACCTGCGGCGGCGCGTACCGCACCAGCAGCGACCCCTGGAGCACCAGCGCGAGGCGCTCCACCAGCCGCCGCGCCCGCCCCTCGACGCCCTCCAGGTCCGCCAGTTCGGTCAGCAGGCCCTTGATCGCGGCGTCCAGCCGGTGATCCGCCCCGCGCGCCCGCCCCACCTCCCGCAGATAGGCGTCCAGTGCGGCCGGCTCCCGGCGCAGCGCCCGCAGCACGTCCAGCGCCTGGACGTTCCCCGCGCCCTCCCAGACGGAGTTCAGCGGCGACTCCCGCACCAGCCGGGGCATCCCCGACTCCTCGACGTACCCGTTGCCGCCCAGGCACTCCGCCGCCTCCACCGCGAGCGGCGCGCACCGCTTGGTCACCCAGTACTTCGCCGCCGGCACCGCGATCCGCAGCAACGCCCGCTCCTGCTCGCCGCCGTCGTCGTACGCCGCCGCCAGCCGCAGCGCCAGCGTGGTGGCCGCCTCCGACTCCAGCGCCAGATCGGCCAGCACATTGCGCATCAGCGGCTTGTCGACGAGCTTCCCGCCGAACGCCTCCCGGTACGCGCAGTGGTGCACCGCCTGCGCCACGGCCTGCCGCATCAGCCCCGCCGAGCCCAGCACACAGTCCAGCCGGGTCGCCGCCACCATCCCGATGATGGTGCGCACCCCCCGCCCCTCCTCGCCGACCCGGCGCGCCCACGTCCCGGCGAACTCGACCTCGGCCGACGCGTTGGACCGGTTGCCCAGCTTGTCCTTCAGCCGCTGGATCAGGAACACGTTGCGCGTGCCGTCCTCCAGCACCCGCGGCACCAGGAAACACGTGAGCCCGCCGGGCGCCTGCGCCAGCACCAGGAAGGCGTCCGACATCGGCGCCGAGCAGAACCACTTGTGCCCGGTCAGCTCGTACGCGCCCTCCTCGGCGAGCGGGCGCGCCGCCGTCGTGTTCGCCCGTACGTCGCTGCCGCCCTGCTTCTCCGTCATGCCCATCCCGAACAGGGCGCCGGGCTTCTGGCGCGGCGGCCGCAGGGCACGGTCGTAGATCGTCGACGTCAGCCGGGGCTCCCACTCCGCCGCCAGCGCCGGATCGGTGCGCAGCGCGGGAACCGCCGCGTGGGTCATCGACAGCGGGCAGCCGTTGCCGGCCTCGACCTGCGTCCACACCAGGAACGCCGCCGCCCGCCGCACATGCCCGCCCGGCCGCCCCCACGCCGCCGTCAGCCCCGCCGAGACGCCCTTGCCGAGCAGCCGGTGCCAGGACGGATGGAAGTCGACCTCGTCGATCCGGTGACCGTAGCGGTCGTGGGTGCGCAGCCGCGGCGGGTTCTCGTTCGCCAGCACCCCCCACTCCTGCACCTGCGCGGACCCGGCGGTCCGCCCCAGCCCCGACAGCTCGGAGCGGCCCTCGTCCAGCACGTCCGGCGCCAGATGCCGCTCGACCGCCTCCACCAGAGCCCGGTCGGCGCCGAACACGTCGTACTGCACCAGCGGGGGAGCCTGATTGGTCACGGTGTGCGTGGTGCCTGCCATGCCCACGAACCTACCCCGCGGTACGCCGGCCTCACCCGCCGATCCGGCCTGCGGGTGAGTGCGACCTGGTACGACGGATACCTTTAGGTCGTGCAGCCAGCAAGTGAATCCCCCGACGCGCCCTCCGGCCGCCTCCACCGGGCCCGGGCCCTCTACCGGAACGTCTCCAAGCGCAGGACCGCCTGGCTGCTGTTGAAGGACACCGTCAATTCGTGCATGGAGTACCGCATCCTGGGCCTGGCGGCCGAGGCGGCGTTCTTCACGCTGCTGTCGGTCCCCCCGTTGCTGCTCAGCCTGATCGGCCTCCTCGGCTACGTCGACGCCTGGACCGGTGCCGACACCATCCAGAGCGTGCAGCGCAACCTCCTGGACGCCTCCCGGACGGTGCTGTCCGACCGGGGCGTGACGGAGGTCGCCGAGCCGATCCTGCGGGACGTCACCAAGGGCGGCCGGCCCGACGTGATCTCCCTCGGCTTCCTGATCGCCGTGTGGTCGGGCTCCCGCGCGGTGAACGTCTTCATCGAGACCATCACCGTCATGTACGGCCTCGACGGCGTCCGGGGCATCGTGAAGACCCGGCTGCTGGCCTTCCTGCTGTTCATCGTGGCCCTGCTGATCGGCTCGATCGCGCTGCCGCTGATGGTGGCGGGGCCGGACGCGGTCGTCCGGGTGGTGCCCTGGTCGACGACGCTCGTCCAGATCCTCTACTGGCCGGTCGTCATCCTGCTCTCCGTCGCCTTCCTGACCACGCTGTACCACGTCTCCGTGCCCGTGCGCTCCCCGTGGATCGAGGACGTGCCCGGCGCGCTGGTCGCCCTCGCGATGTGGGTGCTCGGCAGCTTCCTGCTGCGGCTCTACCTGACGAACACCGTGGAGGGGCCCACCATCTACGGCTCCCTCGCGGCCCCCGTCGCCGTACTGCTGTGGATCGGTGTGTCCGCGTTCGCCGTGCTCGTCGGGGCCGCGGTCAACGCGGCCATCGACCGGGTCTGGCCGGCCGCCGCGACGGCCGCGGCCCGCGAGGCCAACGAGCGGCTGCGGCAGGCGCAGGTCGCCGAGTACGTCGCCCGCACCACCGCGGCCGGGGAGGCGGACCCCGACATGCCCTCCGAGTTCCCCGAACGCTGGTCCCGCTTCCTGCCCCCGGAGGACGTCACGGCACGTCTGCGCGCCCACGTGAAGTCCACCCACCCGAGGAACGGGGAGGGGCCGGGGCACGAGGAGAAATGAGCTGTTTTCGCCAGGGGCTGAGATTCAGCCCCTCTGGGGGAGTTTGAGGAGCGGGGTCCGGGGCGGAGCCCCAGGTTCGGGACGGGAAGGGGCGGCGGGGGCGAAGAAAACGGCTCACGCCTTCCAGGTGCCGGCCCCCGCCTCCTCGGCCACGAAGGAGGCGAAGTCCCGCGGCTCCCGCCCCAGCACCTCCCGCACCCCGTCCTCCACCCGCGCGTTCCGCCCGTCCAGCAGCGTCCCGAACAGCCCGGTGAGGAAACCCGCCTCCTCCGGCGGCACCCCGAAACCGACCAGCGCCTCGCCGTAGTCCTGCGCCGGCACCGCCCGGTACGCCAGCGGACGCCCCGTCGCCGCCGCGATCTCCGCCACCGCCTCGCCCCAGGTCAGCAGCCGGGGCCCGGTCACGGCGAGCGTCCGCCCCGCGTACCGCTCCCCGCCCGTCACCGCGGTCACCACCACCTCCGCGACGTCCCGCACGTCCACGAACGGCTCGGCCACCTCACCCGCCGGGAACACCAGCTCCCCGCCCCGCACCTCCGCCGCCAGCGGCCCCTCGCTGAAGTTCTGCGCGAACCACGCGGCCCGTACGACCGTCCAGTCCGCGCCCGAGGCACGCAGCGCCTCCTCGGTGGGCAGCGCCTGGTCCTCGCCCCGCGCCGACAGCAGCACCAGCCGCCGTACCCCCAGACCGACCGCCGTCCCGGCCAGCTCGCCGACCGCCTCCGCGGTCCCCGGGGCGCCGACGTCCGCCGGGTGGACGAGATACGCCGCGTCGGCACCCCGCAGGGTCTCCGCCCACGTCGACCGGTCCGCCCAGTCGAACCCGGTCGCCCGCGACGCCGCCCGCACCGTCAGCCCCGCGGCTCCGGCGGCCCGCGCCACCCGGCTTCCCGTACGCCCCGTCGCGCCCGTCACCACGATCGTCGTGTTCCCGATGTCCTGTGTCATGCCGACGAGTCAACTCCCGCACGCCGCAAGGAACCATCGCCGAACGGCTCATTCCCATAAGCCTGCGTCTACGCTGCTCCCATGGACGCACTCACCGGCCTGCTCGAAGGGCCCCGTGCGCGGGGCGCGTTCATGATCAGGGCCTGTCTCGACCCGCCGTGGGCGATCCGCGTGGAGGACCGCGCCCCCCTGACGCTGATGCTGCTGGTCCGCGGCGAGGCGTGGGTCGTGCCGGACGGGGGAGAGCGCCTGCGGCTGCGCCCCGGCGACCTCGCCATCGCGCGCGGCCCCGACCCGTACACCTGCGCCGACGACCCGGCCACGGCCCCGCAGGCGCTGATCCTGCCCGGTGGCGCGTGCTCCTACCCCGACGGGCGCCCCCTGAACGGCGTCATGGACCTGGGCGTGCGTACCTGGGGCCACCGGCCGGACGGCGGGACGGTGGTGCTGATCGGCACCTACCGGATGCGGGGCGAGATCGGCGGCCGGCTCCTGGACGCGCTGCCGCCGCTGCTCTCCCTCACCACCGACGTGTGGGACTGCCCGCTCACGCCGTTCCTCAGCGAGGAGATCGTGCGCGACGACCCCGGTCAGGAGATCGTCCTGGACCGGCTGCTCGACCTGCTGGTCATCGCCGCGCTGCGCGCCTGGTTCGCCCGCCCGGAGGCGGAGCCGCCCGCCTGGTACCGCGCCCAGGCCGACCCGGTGGTGGGCCCGGCCGTCCGCCTGCTCCAGGACGACCCCGCCCACCCGTGGACGGTCGCCACGCTCGCCGCGAAGGCCGGGGTCTCCCGCGCCGCCCTCGCCCGCCGCTTCACCGGACTCGTCGGCGAACCCCCGATGACGTACCTCACCGGCTGGCGCCTCGCCCTCGCCGCGGACCGCCTGCGCGACACCGGTGACACCATCGGCGCGATCGCCCGCCAGGTCGGCTACGGCAGCGCGTTCGCCCTGTCCACGGCCTTCAAACGGGCCTACGGGGTCAGCCCGCAGGAGTGGCGGACACGGGCGGCGTAGCCTGGGGGCGTGTACAGGGAGCGGGCGTCGCGGCTGACGGGCGCGGTCGTGTGGACCAACACCCCCTCCGGCGGCGGGGGCGGCCGGGTGCTCCCCGACGGCTGCATGGACCTGCTCTGGAACGAGGGCCGCCTGCTGGTCGCCGGCCCCGACACCCGCGCCCACCTCACCGAAGGCCGGCCGAGCGCGTGGGCGGGCGTCCGCTTCCCCCCGGGCACCGCGCCCGCCCTGCTCGGCGTGCCCGCCCACGAACTGCGCGACCTCCGCGTCGCCCTGTCCGACCTGTGGCCGGCGGCCGGCGTACGCCGCATGACCGCCCGCGTGAACGCGGCGGACGATCCGGCGCACGCCCTGGAGGACCTGGCCCTGCG
>NZ_NCTE01000728.1 GCF_002114215.1 Streptomyces sp. 13-12-16
CTGTCCGCGTCGCCCGGCGCCGCGCACGCGGCCGGCCGGCGGGCGGCGGCCGACGCGCCCCCGGAGTGGAACGACTTCGGCGTCTTCCGGCTCGGCACCCAGCCGCCGCACACCACGCTCATGCCGTACGCGGACGTGCGCCAGGCCCTCGCCGCCGACCGGACCCGCTCGCCCTACCGGCAGAGCCTCGACGGCACCTGGAAGTTCGCCTACGCCGACCGCCCCGAGGACCGGGACGCCGACTTCCACCGCACCGACACCGACGACGCCGACTGGGACACCATCCCGGTCCCGTCCGTGTGGCAACTGCACGGCCACGACTTCCCGGTCTACCTGAACATCACCTACCCGTACTGGGGCCCCAACGGCCGCGGCGAGGAGCCGCAGCCGCCCGCGGCCCCGACCCGCTACAACCCGGTCGGCCAGTACCGGCGCACCTTCACCGTCCCGCGCGACTGGAAGGGACGCCGCACCTTCCTCCACTTCGAGGGCGTCAAGTCCGCCCACTACGTGTGGATCAACGGCGAACTCGTCGGCTACGACGAGGACTCCTACACCCCGTCCGAGTACGACATCACCGACCACATCGGGCCCGGCACCAACCAGATCGCCGTCGAGGTGTACCGCTACGCCGACGGCGACTGGCTGGAGGACCAGGACATGATCCGGCTGAGCGGCATCTTCCGCTCGGTCCACCTGTACTCCACCCCGCCCGTGCACCTGCGCGACTTCAAGCTGGACACCCCGCTGAACGACACTTACACACAGGGCGAGTTGGCGGTCACCGCGAGCGTACGGGCGTACGGTGGCGGCGAGTCGGGCCGCTACACCGTCGAGACCCAGTTGTACGACGCCCGCGGCCACGCCGTCTGGCCCCGTCCGCTGGAGCAGACCGCCGACCTCGCTACGGCAGGCGCCGGGGAGGACGTCACCGTACGGGCCTCGAAGGCCGTGACCCGGCCCCGGCTGTGGTCGGCCGAGCACCCGGACCTCTACACGGCCGTACTCAGACTCCGCGACCCGGCGGGCAAGGTGGTCGAAACCCTGTCCCACCGCGTCGGGTTCCGCGAGTTCGCCATCAAGGACGGGCTGATGCGGATCAACGGCAGACCCGTCTCCTTCCGCGGCACCAACCGCCACGAGATGCACCCGTCCCGCGGCACGGCCCTCACCCGCGAGGACCTGGTCGAGGACATCACCCTCATCAAGCGGATGAACATGAACTCCGTCCGCACCTCGCACTACCCCGACAACCCGCTGTGGTACGAACTCGCCGACGAGTACGGCCTCTACCTCGTCGACGAGACCAACCTCGAGACCCACGGCATCCGTTCCGAGTACCCGGGCGACCACCCGGAGTGGACGGCGGCCTGCGTCGCCCGCGCCCAGAACATGGTCCACCGCGACAAGAACCACCCCTCGGTGGTCATCTGGTCGCTCGGCAACGAGGCCGGCGGCGGCTCCACCTTCACCGCCATGCACGACTGGATCCGCTCCTACGACCCCACCCGCGTCATCCAGTACGAGGGCGACGACCGGCCGGAAATCAGCGACATCCGCTCCAGGATGTACGAGAGCCCCTCACGCGTCGAGCAGCGTGCCGCGGACACCGCCGACACCCGGCCCTACGTCATGATCGAGTACTCCCACGCGATGGGTAACTCCAACGGCAACTTCAAGAAGTACTGGGACGTCGTCCGCCGCCACGACGTCCTCCAGGGCGGCTGGATCTGGGACTTCGCCGACCAGTCCCTCTACACACCCGTCCCCGCCCGCACCCTGCTCACCGAGTCCGGGCCGGCCGGCCTGCGCGGCGAGATCCTCGCCACCCGCGGGGGCCTCGACCGGGACAAGGGCCTGTCCGGCATCACGCTCTTCGAACGCGACGACAGCCTCGACCTCACCGGCTCCCTGACCCTGGAGGCGTGGGTCACTCCGCGGTACACGGGATACCACCAGCCCATCCTCGCCAAGGGCGACACCCAGTACGCGCTCAAACAGACCGGTGACACCCTGGAGTTCTTCATCCACGGCGGCGGCCAGTGGATCACCGCGAGCTGGGCGCTGCCGGACGACTGGACCGGCCGCGAACACCACGTCGCGGGCGTCTTCGACGCGGACGCCGGCACGCTGACCCTGTACGCCGACGGGGCGGTGAGGGGCACCAGGACCACCACCCGGCGCCCCGACAACAACACCGCGCCGCTCGCCCTCGCGTCCGACGCCGACAACCAGACCCGCGAGTTCAGCGGCACCGTCCGCCGCGCCCGCGTCTACGCACGCGCCCTCACCGCCGCCGAACTGGCCTCGGACGACCGGGGACCCGGTGACGACGGTGTGCGGTTCTGGTTCGACGCCGCCACCGTCGAGGTGAGGAAGAAGCGGCCCGAGGAGAAGAGGTTCCTCGCCTACGGCGGCGACTGGGGCGACAACCCCAACGACGGCGCCTTCGTCGCGGACGGCATCGTCACCGCCGACCGCGGTCACACCGGCAAGGCCGCCGAGATCAAACGCGTCCACCAGGCGATCGACGCCGCCCGCACCTCCGACGACGGCGACCCCGGTGCCGTCACCCTCACCAACGAGTACCTGTTCACCAACGTCCGCGAGTTCGACGGCCATTGGGAACTCGTCGCCGACGGCGAGGTCGTACGGCGCGGAAGGCTGACCCGGGACCAGCTCGACGTGCCGCCGGGGTCCGACAAGGACATCACCCTGCCCGTACGCCTGCCGAAGGACCCGGACCCGGGCACGGAGTACTTCCTCCAGCTCTCCTTCACCACCAGGGAGTCCACGAAGTGGGCCGGGGCCGGATTCGAGGTGGCCCGGCAGCAGCTCCCGCTCGACGCCCGGAGCCCGGCCGTGACCCCCGTACCGCTGGAGAGCGTCCCGGTGCTGCGGTACGAGGACGGGGAGAAGGACATCGAGATCACCGGCAGGGGCTTCTCGGTCACCGTCGACAGGAGCAGTGGCACCATCACCTCCTACGAGGCGGAGGGCACCCGCCTGATCACCTCCGGGCCGGTGCCCAACTTCTGGCGGGCGCCCACCGACAACGACCACGGCAACGGCCAGCACACCCGCAACCGGACCTGGCGCGACGCCGGCGCACGGCGGAAGGTCACCGGCGTCACCGTACGGGCCCTCGGTGAGCGGGCCGTCGAGATCACGGTCGGCGGCACACTGCCGACCACCACCGAGTCGACGTACACCACCACCTACACGGTGTTCGGCAACGGTGAGATCAAGGTCGACAACACCCTCCACCCGGGCGCGCCGAACCTGCCGTACATCCCGGAGGTCGGCACACTGCTGTTCCTGCCGCGCCGCCTGGACCGTCTGCACTACTACGGCCGTGGCCCCGAGGAGAACCACTGGGACCGCAACACCGGCACCGACGTGGGCCGTTACACGTCCACCGTGGCCGAACAGTGGACCCCCTACATCCGCCCGCAGGAGAACGGCAACAAGACCGACGTCCGCTGGGCCGCCCTGACCGACGGCAGGGGCCGCGGCCTGCTGGTGTCGGGCGAGCCCCTCCTGGAGGTCAACGCCTCGCACTTCACCCCGGAGGACCTGTCGGCCGGCGTCCGGCACGACTACCAGCTGACCCCGCGGGACGCGGTCGTGCTGCGGGTCAACCACCGTCAGATGGGCGTCGGCGGCGACAACAGCTGGGGCGCGCACACCCACGACGAGTTCAAGCTCTTCGCCGACCGGGATCACGCGTACACCTACCGGCTGCGCCCGCTCACGGACGTGGACGAGGCGATGGCGGCCTCACGCCGGCCCACGGCGACCGAGTAGGGGACACACCCATGGGAGCCCGGGGTACCCGGGCTCCCATGGGTGACATTCTGGTCGGGGCCTGTTCGTGGACGGACCGCATGCTCGTGGCGAGCGGCTGGTATCCGAGCGGGCGTCGGGACGCCGAGGGGCGGCTGCGGCACTACGCCTCCAGGCTGCCCGTCGTCGAGGTGGACTCCGGTTACTACGCGCTGCCCCGACGCCGCAACAGCGAGCTGTGGGTGGAGCGCACGCCGGACGGCTTCCGCTTCGACGTCAAGGCCTTCTCGCTGCTGACCGGCCACCCCACCCGGCCGGAGGCGCTCCCCGCCGACCTGCGGAACCGGCCGGTGGACGGCGCCCTGCTGGACGAGGTGTGGGAGAGGTTCGCGGAGGCGGTCGGGCCGCTGCGCGAGGCCGGGCGGCTGGGCACCGTGCTGTTCCAGTTCCCGCCCCGGTTCGCGCCCGGGACCCGGGCCGAGCGGACGCTGGAGGAGTGCGCGCGGCGCACGGCCGGCTGGCCGCTCGCCGTCGAGTTCCGGCACCCGGGGTGGTGGGAGGCGGAGCGGGCCGAGGACACCCTCGCGCTGCTCTCCGGGCTGAGCGCGACGGCCGTCGGCGTGGACATGGCCCAGGGGCTCACCGGCTCCCTGCCGCCCGTCGCGCCCGTCAGCCGCCCCGCCCTCGCCGTCGTACGGTTCCACGGCCGCAGCAGGGCCTGGGGGAGGGGCAGCAAGGAGGACCGCTTCCGCCACGACTACGACGTGACCGAACTCGCCGCCTGGGTGCCCCGGCTGCGACGCGCGGCGGAGCGGACGGACGAACTGCACGTGCTGTTCAACAACTGCTGCGCGGACGCCGCCGTACGCGCCGCCGAGACCATGCGGGAACTGCTCACCCCGCGGCGTCGCTGATCCCCGGCCGCGGGTGCTCCACGTGGTGGACGGCCTGGTCGAGCAGCCCGGCGACATGGTCGTCGTGCAGCGCGTACACCACGGAACGCCCCCGGCGCTCGCCGACCACCAGGCCCGGGTTGCGCAGCAGCCGCAACCGGTGCGAGCAGGCCGACTGCTCCATGCCCACCTCCCGCTCGGCGTCGCCGGCCACGGGGGCTCCGCCGTGCTGGTCGGCCTGAACGGGCTGCGGCTGCTCCGCGCGTCGGCATGGCGATCCGGACAGCCCCAGGACACCTGACGTCGATGTCGGATTCCCGCCAGACCGGGGCGCCGGACGTGCCCGATCCTTGAGACATGCAGAAGGGGATGCACACCGACACCGAGCGCTGCGTGCGCGCCGTGCGGTCGAAGGACGCGCGGTTCGACGGCTGGTTCTTCACCGCCGTCCTCACCACCGGCATCTACTGCCGGCCGAGCTGCCCGGTGGTCCCGCCCAAGGCCGAGAACATGGTCTTCCACCCGAGCGCGGCGGCCTGCCAGCAGGCCGGGTTCCGGGCCTGCAAACGCTGCCGGCCCGACACCAGCCCCGGCTCACCGGAGTGGAACCAGCGGGCCGACGCGGTGGCCCGCGCCATGCGCCTGATCGCCGACGGCGTCGTGGACCGCGAAGGCGTCACCGGTCTCGCCGCCCGGCTCGGCTACAGCACCCGGCAGGTCGAACGCCAGCTCCGCGCCGAGCTGGGCGCGGGCCCCCTCGCGCTCGCCCGCGCCCAGCGCGCCCAGACCGCGCGGCTGCTCATCGAGACCACGGCACTGCCGATGGCGGAGATCGCCTTCGCGGCCGGTTTCTCCTCCGTCCGCACCTTCAACGACACCGTCCGCGAGGTCTACGCACTCGCCCCGGGCGAACTGCGCACCCGGGCGCCGGGGAACACCTCCCGCGCCACCCCCGGAGTGCTGTCGCTGCGCCTGCCGTTCCGGGCCCCGCTCAACCCCGACAACCTCTTCGGCCACCTCGCCGCCACCGCCGTACCGGGCGTGGAGGAGTGGAGGGACGGCGCCTACCGGCGCACCCTGCGGCTGCCGTACGGGCACGGCATCGTGGCGCTCACCCCGCACCCCGACCACATCGCCTGCCGCCTCACCCTCGGTGACCCCCGCGACCTCACCGTCGCCATCAGCCGCTGCCGCCGCCTGCTCGACCTGGACGCCGACCCGGTCGCCGTCGACGGGCAACTGCGCGCGGACCCGGTCCTCGCGCCCCTCGTCGACAAGGCACCCGGCCGCCGCGTGCCGCGCACGGTCGACGCGGCCGAGTTCGCCGTCCGGGCCGTCCTCGGCCAGCAGGTCTCCACGGCCGCCGCCCGTACCCACGCGGCCCGCCTGGTCACCGCGCACGGCACCCCCGTGGACGATCCCGAGGGCGGTCTCACCCACCTCTTCCCGTCCCCCGGGGAACTGGCCGGGCTCGACCCCGAGACCCTCGCCATGCCCCGCACCCGCCGCACCACCTTCACCACCCTCGTACGCCGGCTCGCCGACGGCGACCTCCACCTGGGCGCCGAGAGCGACTGGCCCGAAACCCGCGCGGAACTCCTCGCCCTCCCCGGCTTCGGCCCCTGGACGGCCGACGTCATCGCCATGCGGGCGCTCGGCGACCCCGACGCCTTCCTCCCCACCGACCTCGGCATCCGCCGCGCCGCCCGCGAACTGGGCCTGCCCTCCACCCCGGCCGCCCTCACCGCACGCGCGGCGGCCTGGCGGCCCTGGCGGGCGTACGCGGTCCAGTACCTGTGGGCGACGGACAGCCACCCCATCAACTTCCTGCCGGTGTGAAGAGAACAGGGACCCCCCAGCCGATGAAGCAGTACACCGTGACCGACAGCCCCTACGGCCCGCTGACGCTCGTCGCCGACGACGGCGTCCTGTGCGGCCTCTACATGACCGACCAGCGCCACCGCCCACCGGAGGAGACCTTCGGCGTCCCCGACGACACCCCCTTCGCCGAGGCGCGGGAGCAGCTCTCGGCGTACTTCACGGGCGATCTGAAGGAGTTCACCCTCGAACTGCGCCTGCACGGCACCCCGTTCCAGCGCCGCGTCTGGGACCGGCTGACCCGCATCCCGTACGGCGAGACCCGCACCTACGGCCAACTCGCCGACGCCCTCGGCAACCCGAAGGCCTCCCGCGCGGTCGGCCTCGCCAACGGCCGCAACCCGGTCGGCATCATCGTCCCCTGCCACCGCGTCATCGGCGCGGGCGGCGGCCTCACCGGATACGGCGGCGGCCTGGAGCGGAAACAGCGCCTGCTGGACTTCGAACGCGAAGCCGCCTTGTTCTAGGCGGCGATCCGGTGCAGCAGTCCGGGCAGCGAGGTGCCGATCGGCTCGCGGACCACCTCGTCGGCGAGATCGTCGTACGGGGTCGGCTCCGCGTTGACGATGATCAGGCGGGCCCCGTGGCCGGCGGCCACCTCCGCGAGCCCGGCGGCGGGGTGGACCTGGAGGCTGGTGCCCACGGCGATGAAGACGGTGCACGCCTTGCTGATCGCCGCCGCCTCGCCCAGCACCACGGGATCGAGGTGCTCGCCGAACATCACCGTCGCCGGCTTGAGGACTCCGCCGCAGTCCAGGCACGGCGGATCGTCCTCACCGGCCTCGACGCGGGCGAGGGCGTCCACCATCGCGCTGCGAGCGTGACACCTGGTGCACACCACGCTCCGTACGGTGCCGTGGAGCTCGAGCACCTTGCGGTCCGGCATGCCGGCGAGCTGGTGCAACCCGTCCACGTTCTGCGTGATCACCCGCACCGGCACCCCGGAGCGCTCCAGCTCGACCACGGCGCGGTGCGCGCCGTTCGGCTCGACGGCGGAGGCGAAGTTCTCCCGCCGCATCCGCCAGGAGCGGCGGCGGATCTCCGGGTCGCCCATGTAGTACTCGTACGTCACCAGCTTCTCGGCCTCGGGATCGCGGCGCCACAGTCCGTTCGGCCCGCGGTAGTCCGGGATACCGGAATCCGTGCTGACACCGGCACCGGTGAGGAGGGCGACGAGGGGCTTGCTCATGCGGCCGAGGGTAGGCCGCGGAGCGCCGGTGCGGCGAGCGGATAAAAGGCCGGGCTCGGGTTCAGCGCACCCGGTACCCGTCCTCCAGCTCCGCGGTGCCCGAACCGTCGGCGAGGACGTCCAGCGCGGCCGTCACCCGGCGTCCCAGGGAACCGTGGAGGTACTCGGTCAGCTCCCCGCGCGGCACCAGCCGCCAGGACAGCAACTCCGACTCCTGCAACCGGATCGCCGCGAAGTCGTCCGCGCCGAGCACGCCGCCGTCGTACAGGTACGCCACCACCGGCGGCCGTCCCGGCCCCCGCACCCAGTCCACCGCCAGCAGCCGTCCCAGCTCCCGGTCCAGCCCGATCTCCTCGGCCGTCTCCCGCCGCGCCCCCTCGCGCGGGCTCTCCCCGTCGTCCGACTCGATCGTCCCGCCGGGCAGCGCCCACCCCTCCCGGTAGTTCGGCTCGACGAGCAGCACCCTCCCCTCCTCGTCCCGGAAGAGCGCGGCGGAGCCGGCGAGGACACGGGGGAGGGAAGCGATGTAGGAGGCGTAGTCCTGGACGGGCTGAGTGGTGGTCATGCCCGGAAGAATAACCGCGGCGCCGGGCACCGCCGCGGGCACGGAGCCGGGCCCCGCGGGGCGCACGGCGGCACACGCCGG